>CAYXSJ010000081.1:0-10763 GCA_964467095.1 uncultured Methanotrichaceae archaeon | reverse complement strand
GTTACAGCAACAGCGCTAAAGTGGGTGAACTTGCTTTTGGGTGACTGAAATCAACTTTTGAAATTTAGCAAAACTGCGGCGGCGCACCCCGCAAGCAGAGCAGCGGGTTATTCAAAATAATAAAGATCGTGATTCGCTCCAAAAGCTCCAAGTCGCGAAAGGCCGTAGTTGAGAGCTGGCCTAAAATTAGTCTGACTTTTGCAGAGAATTTGCCCAGGATAATCATAATATAAAATGATCACATTCATGTAAATTGAGATGAATACCAGCTCGGAGATTTAAGAAGAAATAACTGCTTTATGGAGAGATGGAACGCCATATAAATGCACAGAAAAAGAATAGCCCCTCCCGAACCTACCGGAAATCCCCCGCAGCTCGCTGGTGATCGTCGAGGGCCGCGCTCCCATCTGGCGCTACGGAATGGCCCTGCACCGCCTGCACGGCTCGCCAGCCGCGGCCATCGCATTCTACGATCCGCGTCTTGGTGCCGTGGTGGTGGCCACCCACAGCCTGCAGTGGCATGTGGACCAGGTGGTGGATGTGACCTTGCCCGCAGAGCAGTAGACCGTCATCCGTCCGGTTGACAAGTCCAGGCCAGCCGGGCCCAACCGGAGAATACTTTTCAACTCTTTGTTCAATCCTTTTTGCCCTCTTCTCCCTTTAGCTCCTGCAAGGCCTTGATCACAGCATCTGCATGCCCTTTTACGGCAACCTTCCTCCAGATGCGGGCAATCTTCCCCTGCGGATCGATGAGAATGGTGGACCTGACCACGCCAAAGCTCTCTTTGCCGTACATCTTCTTGAGGGCCCAGGCTCCGTAGGCATCTGTAACCTTATGATCCTGATCGCTGGCCAGCTTCACGCCCAGACCATGCTTCTCTGCAAACTTCGTGTGGCTGGCCGGCGAATCACGGCTGACTCCCAAAACCTCGGCACCCAGCTCTCGCAGAGCCGGCAGAGCGGCTGTGAAGTCCACCGCCTCTCTGGTGCAGCCGCTGGTGTTGTCCCTGGGATAAAAGTAAAGCACCAGCCATTTTCCCTGGTAGCTGCTCAGACAGATCTCCTGCTCGCCCTCGCCAGGCAGACAGAACTGGGGAGCTACTTCTCCAATCTCGACCATAAATTTGCACCTCTCTCTAACCTACCATTTTTCTCCTACTTTATCCAGCCCCTGTTCAAAGTCGGCCAGGATGTCCTCAATATCCTCGATTCCTACAGAGACCCTCACCAGGCCGTCGGTTATTCCCATCTTCTCTCGCATCTCTTTAGACATGACGGCATGGGTCATGGAGGCGGGATGCTCGACCAGTGTGTCTACCGATCCCAGGCTGACCGCCAGGCTGGCGAGCATAAGATGGTTCATTAGCCTGCAGCCTGCCTCCACTCCGCCCCTGACCTCAAAGGAGAGCATGCCTCCCCAGCCGCTCATCTGCCTTGCAGCCAGCGCATGCTGGGGATGGCTGGAAAGACCTGGGTAGTTGACATTTTCCACTGCGGGATGCTTTTGCAGAAACTGCGCCAGATGCAGGGCGTTTTCGGCGTGCCGTTCCATTCTCAGGTGCAGCGTCTTGCAGCCCCTCAGGCAGAGCCAGGCCTCATGCGTGCCCATGGTGCCGCCTGCTAAAAGAGTAGTGCGCTTCATGCTCGATATCAGCTCCTGCGACCCCACGGCCACGCCTCCCAGAAGATCGCCGTGCCCGCCGATGTATTTGGTGCAGCTCTCCACGACCGCATCTGCTCCGAGGGCGATAGGCCGCTGGAAGTAGGGAGTGGCAAAGGTGTTGTCCACGGCCAGCAGAGCCCCAGCCTCGTGGGCTATCTTGCCAATCTCGCCAATGTCGCTCACGGCCATGGTAGGATTGGCAGGCGACTCTAAAAAGACCAGCCTGGTATTCTTTTTCAGCGCGGCCGAGACCTTCTGGGGGTTAGTAGTATCCACAAAGCTGACATCGATTCCGAATTTGGGCAGAAGCGAGGTGAAGAGCCCAAAGGTCCCGCCGTAGATGACATCTGCAGAGAGGAGGTGATCGCCCTTCTGCAGCTGGGATAGTACGAGCGTCGTCTCCGCAGCCATGCCCGATGAGAAGGCCAGGCCCGCCTTTCCGCCCTCCAAAGAGCAGATCTTATCGATGAATGCGGCATGGGTGGGGGTATTAGGCGGCGAGCGTATGTACCTGTAGCCCGGGCCGCCGGAGAAAGAGGCAGCAGCCTGCTCGGCGCTTTCAAATACGTATGTAGAGGTCTGGTAAATGGGGGTGGCATGAGCGCCAAAAGGATTGTGCCCTTCACCGGCATGAACGCACCGGGTGGCGAAGTTCAGCTCTTTCTCCATAAATTTTTCACCTGAGAGAAATAGGATGCTTTTGAGAAATATAATTTGCCGTTAAGTTTTTCCAGCCAATTCCATCCTCGTCCAACAGCTTTATTTCCCTGATTTTCACATCAGCCTGCAAAGGAACAGAATTGAGAATAATAGGAAATGAGGCTCGCATATGCTGGAAAGGCTCAAGAAATCGTTACTGGAGGCTCCTGTCTTCAAGAGGGGCGAATACAACTACTTCATACATCCCATCACCGACGGCGTGCCCGAGGTCAGGCCGGACCTGATCCGGGAGGTCACCGGCCATATCGTGCGCATTGCCGATCTGGAGGTAGACAAGATTGTGACAGTTGAGGCCATGGGTATTCCCATCGGCATCGGCCTTTCCATCATCTGCGACATTCCCCTGGTGATAATAAGGAAGCGCAAGTACGGCCTGCCCGGCGAGATCGAGGTTTCCCAGGTAACCGGCTACTCCAAGTCGCAGCTTTTCTTGAACGGCATAAATAAGGGCGATCGCGTCATAGTGGTGGACGATGTCATCAGCACGGGCGGAACGCTTCTGGCCACGCTGCAGTCCCTGAAGGTGGCGGGTGCGATCGTCAAGGATGTTGTTGTAGTAGTAAGGCGAGGGCAGGGCGTGGAGAGGCTCAGGGCAGAGGGCTACCACATCAAGACCATGGTTAACGTCGAGGTCGGAGAAAGCCGGGTGGCCAGAGTCACCGAGTCAGATAATGACTGAAATGGACAAAGAAATAATGCAGCGATAATGCAGAAGAGGGCTGGAGAATGAATAGGGAAACAGGATGTCCGGGAAGGAACAAAAAAGAGGCGCAAAAGCCATTCTCAGACTGTAGCTCCAGTGGATCAGCCTGCATCTCCAGGGGATGTGCGCAAGGAAAACTGGAAGAGGATCTTCGTGCCGAGACAGTGAAATGGCAAAAGAAAGCGCAGGACCTCTATGTTAAAGTATCCGGGGATGGAGAATTCCTGGAGAACGTCTCTGCCTACATTCGCGACTGCCAGTATTTTCTGGAGAAGGGCGACCTCATCAGGGCTTTTGAGGCCGTGATCTGGGCCTGGGCCTGGATGGAGATCGGCCTGCAAAAAGGGCTCTTGCGGAAGAGAGAATGAGGTAAGGAAGGCCTGCCCTCGGGCACAGGCGGCACCATTCGTTCCGACCTTTTTTCGTTTCAGGATCTTTTAGTTCATTTGATACCTATTATTAATATCACAGGGCTGCTCCAGCCGTCAGTAACGTTAGGTTAGTATTATATACTTAGACTGGCCTACAAGGATTTGTAAACGAGGATTCAAATGAGCATTGATTACCGCACCAGGCTGGACGAGGCAAAGTCCCTGCCGGATATCTTTGAACTGGTAAAATCATTGGTCCTGAAAAGCATGAGCAAGAGCCGGGGAGGGCTGATGCTGGGCATGGCCAATCTGGGAAACCACCCGCAGGGCTTTTTCGGAGGCTTCTTCACCACAGGCTCCAATGTCATCGTCCTCAATAAGATCCCGCTGCAAAGGATCAAGGAGACGCGCCCTGAGCTTTACAAGCCCTACGTCTTTCATGTCCTGCTGCACGAATACATCCATTCTCTGGGCTACCTGGATGAGGCAGACGTAAAATCAAAGGTCTTTAGGATCACGAGAGAGGCTCTGGGTGAAGGGCATCTGGCCACGCAGATGGCAGCCAATGCCGGCGAGTTCATCAAGAATCTGGCCTATCCTGACGTATCCTGGAAAGCAGAAGACGAAGGACTGGAGCTGGTGCAGGGCTTCGACCGGTCGAGCGTGTCATACATTGCTTAGTATGAAACCAATTCTCTTTTCTGTTCCTTTTTTGGTCTCTATTTCAGTCTCCGTTTTTTTTCCAGTTTCTTTTCTTATTTTAAATTATTACAAAGAATAATATGGCCGCTATAGGAATTAGGAGATTATCGTCCACAGGCGTGTCCAGACTTTCCACTGCCGCAGCTAAAGCTGCCAGCGCTACTCCCATCCAGCCCACAAACAGACAGGCCGACAGAGAAAAGACAAAAAAAGCAATCGATCCCTCCGCGGTCTTGATGGGATTGTAGGGAAGAGGGTGCCTGCCATGAATGCCGAAAATCGTGGCAGCGGAGTCTCCGGCGGCCAGAACCAAGATTGATGCTGCAATCTCATCAGTAATAACGAGAGACAGAGCCAAAAGCAGCGTTCCCACGACAAACCAGAAGGCCCCGTAGCCGGGGAACCTGACGTTCTCCCTCTCGAATGTGTCTTCAAACCAGCCTGCGATGGGAATTTTTCTACCGTGTTGCATCAAAACGATCAGTATGGAACCCACAATAAGAAAAATACTTAAAAAGATTATTAGATCATTTCTTCCTAAATAAAATAGTATAAATATTAAGAAAAAACCGAAGAGGGTGTGAAAGAGCTTTCTTCTTAGCTCGAAATTGAATCGACCACTTTTCATAAGTTTTCAATTGCTTTTATGTTTAATATCTATATTAATAACTAGCGGCAATAAAATTTAAAAGCAAAAAAAGAAGATTGTCTCTATTTCATGCCCTCCAACCATTTCCTGATCTCCTGTGCAGCAATTTCTTTTCCGCCCAGTCCAAATGCCAGAGCTACCGCCACGGCTATGGCTCCCAGGAGCAGGCCGAATGCCAGGTTGATGATCTCATTGGCCAGTCCCATCTGCCGCAGAGCCATGGCCCCGGCAAATACCAGAATGGCTATCCTGGCTGCATGAGCCGGCAATTTGGATGAGCTCATGCCGCTGGATATCACGGCATTGAAGGCGAGATTGGCCAGATAAATGCCGATGGCGAATATGATCAGGCCCATGAGAACATGTCCGGCGAAGACTGTGAACTCAAAGATTATATCTGCCAGCAAGTCAAATTTGAGCATCCGGGCCGCCTCGATCAGGGCAAAGAGCATTATGGCCACAATCACAATGTAGCCGACCATCTGCGATGGCTTTCTCGCCCCCTCGACAGGCGCCTTGGCAAGACCAAGCCTCTCCGGCAGGGAATCAAATCCCATTCCCGCCAGGAGCCTGGCTGCTAATTCAGCAATAATCTTTCCCAATATGAAGGCCACGGCCAAAACCAGAGCCGCTCCAAATAGACTCGGCAGAATGGCAAGCATCTGAGCGAGCATATTTGAGATGGGCAGAGTGATGGCATCTATTGCCAGAGCCTGCAGAGCAGCGATGAGCACTGGTATGAGAATCAGTATGTAGACAATCAGACCGATTAGACCGGCCAGACCCTGGCTGCCCAGAACCTTTGCCAGTCCCACTTTTTCGCTCAGCCTCTCGCTTCCCATGGCAATGAGCAGGTTTGTCACTATCTTTTGCAGGATGCGAGCTACAAACCATCCGATGATGAGGATGATGGCAGCCGCCAGCAGATTGGGAAGGAATAGCAAAATTTTGCCGATCATGAGCTGCAGAGGCTCCAGGAGTCCGCCCAGAGCCAGAGTATTGAGTATCATGGGCAAAAATAGGAGCAGCACCAGGAAAAAGACAATTTCCGCCATGGTTTGGCTCAAAGGCATTTCCGCTTTATCCAGACCGGTTTTTCTGCCCAGGCTCTCATCCACCTTTGCAGCTAAAAGTACCCGCAGGACCACCTTCTTCAGCACTGTGGCAATTACCCAGGCAATAACAACAAGCACCAGAGCCGCAAAGAGCTTGGGAATATACGAGAATACTATATTCAGCAGCCGATTAAGCGGATCTGCCACTAAAGTCAGGCCCAATACCTGGAAGAATGCAACAAATACAAAGAACAGCAGCACATAGTAGATTATCTTTGAGATCCATCGATGCGGCTGCATAGCCTGAGTCTTCTCTTCACCAACAATCTTTCTTGCGATTTTTTCATCTATGCCGGTGCTGTGCAGCGCCTTGCCGATAATGGAAGACACTATCAAGGCAACCAGCCATCCGACAATTAGAACTGCCAATGCCCCAACCAGGTTGGGACTGTATGGCCCAAATGTGTGAAAAATCTGATCCATGAATGGCATAAAAAACATCTCCTTTAATACATATCCAAGATCCTCATATTTAAAGATTATCAACTAAAAAAAGAAGAACAATCCAATCCATTCACATTTTCCTTTCAGGCAGAAGACTTCTTTTCTCCGTAGCTCCCAGGTCTATGCCCACCAGATAAGCCAGACCGTGAACTGTCATAGTATTTACTGTCCAGCTCAGGGCAAAAAAAACAGCCAGAGTCTCGCCGAAGGGGTAAAGCCAAAATCCTGCCAGAGAGCCCAGCAGCTCCATGTATCCGCCGATTGCCACGCTGACTACTATGAGAGAGGCATTCCATTCAATGGTATGCTTCCAGGAATAGAGCAGACCAATGGCAGCCATCACTGTATACATTACCCGCACATTGCTGTCGGCAATTGCGAGATATCCCTCCCAATAAAAGAACAGGGCGAAGATTATCAGCGCTACAGCAAAAGGAAGGAGCTTCCAGCTTCGTATTTCCTTGAAGATACCAAGGCCTTTCAGCCAGCCCGCCAAAAAGTCGGAAAGCTGCAAAATGACGACCATCATCACTATCCATCCGGAAATGGTGAAGACCGTTGCACCGGTGCTTCCTGTATATTCGAGAAGCCCTGACGATGTGTTGGCATTCTCCACCACATAACAGGCCAGAGACGATATTGCCATCAATGCAATCAGATGCATGGTTTTCATCCTGGCGGCGGCTAGGGCGGCAACAACAATCGCCATCATGTAGCTCAGCTCAAAGAGAAGGCTGGAATGCCAGATATATCCGTCCCAATAATAGCCGATAGCACAGCCTAAAGCCACCAGGCCTATCAGTGTGATATTGACAACTCTCCTGGTAATATCCACCGTTGTACTCTTGATCCCTTTAAGATTCATGTAAACGACATCATGCAAGAGCTGGAGGAAGGGCGGGACCAGGTAACGAAAGACTGGCAGGCGAGCCGTATCGTAAAGCAGGAAATCTGCGCCTATGTTAAAGAGCGTCTCCCAGCCAGGAAACATCAAGATGAGCTCGAGACCCCATTCGTAAAAATCCTTGACCAGAGGATCGGGACGCTCCCAGTTTCCATCCTTTCCTCCCACATGGGCATAAGGCAGGCTGCTGAAATCAAATTTAGCCGATGCATCTCCCAGGCCGGCTTGATAGGCCATTTTGATGTGCACTATCTTCATGGGATCGTAGCCTATCATCTGGCTGGCAATGGAATCAGCCATGACCGGATCATTGGAAGTGATGATGGTTTCATAGTATACGGGAGTTGCAGAGAGAGGCCCAATGGCCTCGCCTCCTATGCTGCCGTCTATTACCACCAGGTTGGGAGTAAAGGCGGAATTGACCTCGAGGATGGCGTCTTCGATGCTCTTTTTGTGGTACTTGGCCTTGTCGATGTCCGGGAATGTGCCGTACATATTCTTCATGGCCAGGGTGACCCCGGTGAGAAGGTGGGTCTTCATGGTTGGCGCAGAGATTATCACATCCGCGTCAATCAGCTCCATGGAGACCTTTTCCCTGCCCAAAGCGCTTCCTTCTCCAAAGTCGAAGTTCACGATCTTGGTTTCAGAGAGGTTGATCAGGCGAACTCCCTTCTCTTTCGCCCAGTCCACATAGCCGCTATCGTTTGCCGCCTGCCAGAACTTGACCCAGATCATATCGGCATCTACAAAGATGGGATCGCCTCCCACGGACAGGATCAAGTCTGCCAGCACATCGGCTACCTCTATGCTGGTAAAAGTCCCTTTTTTCTCAGGCACTCCACCGCAAATGTTGACCTTGACCAGCACTTTATCGCCGTTTTTAACGAAATTTCCGATTCCGCCAAGGTGGTCGATGGCGTCTATCACACATTTCCGCGCTTCTTTTCCTCTTTTAACGGCAAAAACTGATGAGATCGATGGCGAGCTCTCGGTTCCACTATTGGTGCTGATATCAATGTTGTTACCAGCACCTGTGATTGTCTCGGACCCATTGCCATTGCCATTTTTCCTCTTTTTGCTCTTGACATCAGAGTAGGTGTATACCTCTTGGGAGATTCGCCTCCTCTTTTCCATGAGAAGAGCAGATGCATATCCAGCCAAGATCCAAAACGGGTAGAGCAGGAACAGAAATAAAACAATGATCTTCGGAACCACTGACTTGTTTATGGTGATATTATAGCTGCTAAATATATCGCTGTGGAACATGAAATCCGAGCCCTTCAAGTGGGAAAAGAACGGGAATGTGCAGCGGATGATATCAGCATAGAGAAGAGCGCTGAAGATTATGAATATCAAGGCGATAGCCAGTCCCAATACGATCTTGGCATGTCTGCTCCACTGCATCCTTTTTCCCAAAAAATAAATGGCCAGGCCGGAAATCAGCAGCAACGGCGGATCTATCAGAAAGCTCATCAGTTATCCCTCAATTCATTTTTTCAATCGGGCTTTTACCACAGATAGCTTGCAGGAATATTAATTTTTCTTAATCCTATTGACGTATTGATGCGGCCTTATATGCAACCTTATATTGGAGTAGCGCGCTTCAGGATGTAAGGCAGGAAGGCTCCACTCTTGCTTTTCGTGACGAATCCGCTTGATCCAAGCAATGCCTTGAAGATGGGATTGTCAGCTTTCTCTAAGATTCCCACTAAAAGATCCTTGCCGACCGCACGAATCTCATTGCTAAGAATTTGAGAAGGCAGGTCGAAAGAGCCGATCATGTTCTCCTCGAAAGTCGCAATATTGCTTCCTCGCGGCATCTTTCCGCCCTGTATGAAGCCTGCCGACAGATCGCTGCCTTTCATGGATAATTTGCAGCGAAGAATGGGTGGGGAGAGAGCAGCATTTGAGACCAGCAAAAGGTCCCAGGTGCCTGAAACCTCCTCCATTTTTGCCTGCCTGGCTTTGAACTGGAAGATGAACTTGCAGTCTGCCTGGGTCATAAAATCAACAGAGTACCTTCTGGAAAGGACAAAGTTAAATATGGGCAGACCACGCCCCGGATCTCGAAGAGAGACAAAGGCCTCGCCAATCACGGTATCTTTATCAACGATCTTCAACAGGTCATCGAAGTTGTTAAAGGGAAAATCGCGGTATTTGATGTAAACCATTTTGCCTTTTTCCGGGAGATCAATATCGATAGCCTCGCTAGCTGCATGGATATCGGAGTTGAAGGGGTGCGTCTCACCCTTTATTTTTTTGCCCTTCAATTCACCTTTATCCGGCCAGAATCTTTTATAAAAACCCAGACCATACATCAGTACCAGATTTATAAAATTGTAATCCGCAGGATAAAAGCCCTTCCAATAGCGGTTGTTCCAGATGGTCAATGTGCCGGGATCGAAAGACCAGTTTACCCCATCGATTATATCCATATCTGGAGAGTTGATGAGGTTTTGGGCGGGAAATATGCTCTTGTTTTCCCTGTACAGCCTGGCAAGGCTCTCTCCTGTGCAGTTCATGGGATTATTCAAGGAGCACGGCTGGGAAGTAGAACTCATAGTATTAACTATTATAATTGAATCTATTTAGATATTTTGCAGGGCTGTTGGAATTGCTCCATTCGATTGTTAGGGAGACAAATCACTGAAAAGACTTATCTACAGGCAAATATATTGCCAGTCGAGGAAGGAAATTGAGCGGCTTAATATACGGTGGCGAATTTTGCTTTTGGCAATTATCGAGAGATGCGAGCAGCTCATCTACCTCAAAAAGCTTGATCCTGAAGACCTCCGCCAGGATCTCTTTGCCGTCTGGAGCTCCAAAGCCTTTGGATTGCATTACGCCACAACTCTTTTCTGTGGCCTGATTAGCTGCTCACGGACTCCTGCCACGATATGCTTATTCTGCGCGTAAGATTAAGAAGTTTTGAAGTTTTGCAATAAAACAATATCGATAAACCATTTTTACATAATAGAAAGCATGAATAAGATACAAATATTGGTTGAAGATCCGGATGCAATTTACACTGATTGGTATCATGAGCAGGCTGCCTTACAATTTGTGAGCATTAACTCCATTTATTGTTCCATGATCTTTAAATTCTATAAGTTGTTTAGCTTTCTTCGCAAATCTTTCGAATTGCCAAATGTAATAGATCGCAAGTAATGCATATATTCCAGCGATGGGGTTGGCTAATCCCATCCAGATAGCGTCTTTAGAAAATACTATACCAAACAGAAGCCAAAATAAGCAGGCGAACAAGAAAATCCAAAAACGACTCTTTTGATATTTAGACGCATCTTCTGCAGCACATATTGCGCAATCGAGATGATCACATGGCATATCGCACTTACCATATATTGTGATTTTATCTTCGTCCTGAAATATATAGGATGTTGGATATTTTTTGATCAATCCATTCTCCATCTCAAGACATATGGCCATCATTTATATCTTTGTAGATGTTTTTCTATATGAACTCTCTCGAAT
>CAYXSJ010000080.1:0-10822 GCA_964467095.1 uncultured Methanotrichaceae archaeon | reverse complement strand
TGGTGGGATTTGCGGCAGCAGCAGGCCTATCATCGAAGCACACCAAAAACTGCATAAAATCTGCATATTGCAATTGGATATAGTGTTTTAAATATTTAAAACTGAAAAGAAATAGGGAGCACCTTAGCATTCACTCCCCCTTTTCCTTCTCCCACCACATCTTCACCCTCACCGACGAGCCCGGCATCACCAGCGTCCCGTTCTCCTCTCGCAGCGCTCCCTGCAAGTACTCCCGCAGCACCGCCTTCTGCTCCTCGCTCTCCGCCTGCGCCTGGGGGGCGAGGGCCAAGACCGCCTCATCCAGGGATGAGTAGGGCTGATTGTGCTCCAGCCGGAAGGCACTGACGTTTGGGTAGATGCCCATCTGGTAGAGGACATTGTAGAGCACATCGCTCTTGGGGCCTGGTTGGTACGCCCGGTTGTGCAGCTTCTGCCACAGCTCCTGCCACTGCCTGTCCCAGGAGGTCGGCCCGGCAAAGTGATAGAGGTAAATGTACCTGGATGAGGCCTGCATCATTTTCTCAATGGCCGCCCGGATGTCCGCCATTCCCAGGGAGAAGGAGGCGATCACCACATCATAAGGCGGCTGCAGGTCACTTGCCACATCCACGTCCTCCCAGCGCTTCTGCACAATGTCGATGTTCTCCCTGCCAAACTCGGCCATCTTCTCTTTAAGAACGCTGCACATGCCCTCCGCCGGCTCTACTGCTGTGACATGGGCCACCTTGCCGGCAAATGGTATGGCCAGAGTGCCTGGCCCGGCTCCGATGTCCAGGACGCGGGAATCAGGGGTTATGTCAGTTCCCTGTATGACCATCTCCGTTCTGTGATAATTCGCCACACACATGTTCCAGAAGCGAAGAGCGCTCTCCCGGCCCTCCCAGATGCGGGCGCAGTCCCGGCCGGGGCTTGATTTGCGGTTGCCTTCAGTCCGGCTCTTCCAGACCTCATTCCAGTCGATATCTTTCAGGGGATCTATCATGAAAACATCCTCTTTTGGTTTCATTTTTTTGGCTCGCTCAGCATGGATGCATATTTATCGCCCTTGCCGGTGGAGACTGGCCTGACAAACTGCATTCCATTCGGCCCGCCCATGGAACAGAGGGGCATGGCCCTCTCATAGTCCATCCCTTCCGCTTCTGAGAAGAACCGGTCGTCTGCCTCCAGGTGCACCACCTTGCCGATGATGAGCACGAACTTATCCCTGGCAATCTCCTCCTCGAGGGCGCACTCCGCCCAGGCCAGGCAGCCCTCGATGCCGGGTGCTTTGACCTTCCTGGAAGGCCGGGGCGCGAGGCCCGCCTTCTCCAGCTCATCCACCTCAGGGGGAAAGCTTTTGGCGCAGACCATGACCGCTTCCTCCATGCCTGCGGGGGGCACATTGATCACGAACTCTCCAGTCTGGCGGATGTTTTCCAGGGTATCTCTCTGCAGCCAGGAGGCGATCAGCACCTCATCCAGGGGCCTGAGAATAGGAGTCACGCAGGACCAGGGTGCAGCATTATGCACCCCGCCTTTTGAGATCGTGGATATGAGCACCACGGGAAGGGGCATGATCTGCCCCCTTTGGTTTGGCTTCAAGATCATTCTTCTTCACCGGTTACGCCGCTAAAAGCCTGTCCACGATCTCTTTCATCTCTTTGACCTCCGGCACCCGGCTGCCTTTCAAGCAGGCCTTGAAGACCTCCTTATCAAAGGGCAGAGTGCCTATGATCTTTTCCTTATCTACCAGATCCCTCAGCTCGGCGGCATCCTCGTTCATCCTGTTGAGCACGAAGAAGACAGGCTTATTGATCTTGGCACCCATCTCCAAGATCTTTTGAGAGAGCTGCACCGATTCAAAGCTTGGGTCTATTACCACTACGATCTTGTCGCAGCCCGCCTCCACGCCCCTGCCGAAGTGCTCGATGCCTGCGTCAGTGTCCACAATCACCTGCATGCCATCGGCCTTCAGCTTCTCAATGAACTCGCGGGCGAGAGCCCCCATGGGGCAGGCGCAGCCCTCGCCAAAGTCGTGGATCTTGCCTATGGCCACCAGCTTGATGCCGTCCTCGCCCACTATAAGCTCCGCAGGGATATCCGCCAGGGAGAAAGCCTCCAGGATGGAGAGCTTCTCCTTGCCCTCCGATCTCATGAATTTCCTCATCCTCTCCCCAAGACCCTTCTTGCCGCCAAAGCTGTCCATGAAGTCCCTGGGCTGGGGCAGGCCAAGCTGCTTGTAAAGCCCGAAGTTGGACTCGTCGGTATCCACTACGAGCACCTTTTCTCCCCTGGCCGCCATCTCCCTGGCCATAAGCGCCGATGCTGTGCTCTTTCCGCTTCCACCTTTGCCGCAGATTACTAATTTCATCTCTTTAACCTCCTAACAAGATAAAGATAAGCAGATATAATCTTGCATTCTCCTCTGAAGCAAGATATAGCAGTTTATCTTAAAAGCCTTTCCAGTAGTAATATTAAATAGACTATTTGCAAAAATTACTGATAATGCAGGTTTAAAAAAAAATGAACCGCTAAGGGGCAGCTCGGCATGATGTCAGATTACAATACGCCAGCTACTTTCAGCGGATTCATGCCTGCATTCTGCAGCAGGGCAAGCTTGCTGGCATCCACCTTGAACTCCTTGATGATGGAGACAAAGGTTTCCGGACTGTCCACATAGTCCATGAGCGCCACAGAAGTGGCCAGCTTGCTTCCCCACTCCGGCCCCTTCCAGCCGCTCTTGACGGTGCTGGAGTTATAGGCCAGGACAAGAGCATCTCCCTGCTTGGCGGTGTCA
This sequence comes from uncultured Methanotrichaceae archaeon, assembly GCA_964467095.1. Classification (GTDB taxonomy): domain Archaea; phylum Halobacteriota; class Methanosarcinia; order Methanotrichales; family Methanotrichaceae; genus Methanothrix. The sequence continues at coordinate 8,046 of CAYXSJ010000080.1, read as the reverse complement.
TTCCAGCGGATATATATTCCGGCAATGCCCGGTACTGCCTTTTTCTCTGCATCCGTCAATGCCATCACAAACATGCCGCTTTTGCCCGGAGTCGCATCCCAGCGCATCTGCAAGAGATCTTCCTTGCACCAGTTGGGGCAGGAGATGACCTTGTAGCTCTCGGTGGTGATGTTGGTTATGGGCAGCTTCTCCTCGACGTATTTGGCCAGGAAGAGCCCGCTGGTAACACCAGGACAGAGGTGGTCGTGGAAGCAGGTGGCCTGTATGAAATCAAAGGACCCGCCTCGTGCCCAGACATTGGATATGGGAACCAGGGTGCCTTCATTGCCGTTGAAGGCCTTCTTATTGTACGTCTCATTGCCCTCATCGGTGTGGTTTGCCAAATAGTCGATGTCCACATTAGCCTTCGAAATTTTGCTGAAGACCTGATCGTTGGAAAGGGCTTTGAACTCATCCAGGCTCTTGTTCAGAGACTTGCTCTCGGCCTGCAGGAATACTGCCTCTCCTGTAGCCTTGTCAAAGAAATAGAACCAGACAGGCTTCCAGTAGGAGCGCAGAACCTGGAATAGGTTGCCGTCGCCTACGCTGTTTCCGCTCTCCGCAGCAAGGCCCTTGAGGGCCGCCTGTGTGGTCTGGCCGTCGACGATGGCATGCCCTGCGCTGGTTAATATCAGCATGTTGGAATCCCCCTTTTCCACCTTGAGATCCTGCATGGCCGTCTTGGCCGCCTTGGAGCCCAGCTCCTGCATAATCGCATTGTCAGCCAGGGCCATTCCCGGAAGCAATGCCAGGAGAAGGACCATGGTGATTAACTCGCATTTAATATTCGTTTGAATTCCTCCGATGAGTCCAGGTACTAAGTATTTTGCATATTTAAGATTTTCTGTTTGATTTGTAATACGAAAATGGCGCAATTAACAAGTATAATCACATTAAATAAGTTTATCTTTTTTTTATGATACGATTTTAATCAACTAACTATAATTATTGTATTATGAAATAAGCAGATCGACCAAAATCATCTTATATACACTAACAAAAATGCTGTGATTATCTGACGCATATGAGGGATGATCAATGAGTGGCTTGGATGTGAGATTATCGGCACATACGCAATTGAGACGCAAGAGCTGACCAAGAGGTTCGTTCTGGATCGAGGCTTTCTGGACGTAATAAGAAATACAGGAAAAAGAGACGTGCTGACTACTCTTGAAGGCGTGAACATAACGGTTCGCAAAGGCGAGGTATTGGGTCTCCTGGGGCCCAATGGAGCCGGCAAGTCCACTCTGATAAAGATTCTGTGCACCCTCATTCTGCCCACAGAAGGAAATGCCTACGTCAACGGCTACGACGTGGTAAAGGAGGGCCAGAAGGCCAGGTCTTCCATCGGTTTTGTCACCACGGATGAGAGAAGCTTCTACTGGAGGCTCTCCGGCAGAGAGAACCTTCAGTTCTTTGCCACACTTCATAATTTGCCTCAAGCTCAGGTCAAGGACAGGATAGATGAGCTCTTGGATGTGGTCCACCTCAAGAACCGGGCGGATGAGCCCTTCCTCAACTACTCAGCCGGGATGAAGCAGCGCATGGCCATTGCCCGGGGGCTTCTCAACGATCCTAAAGTCCTATTCATGGATGAGCCGACCAGAAGCCTGGACCCGGGCGCCGCTAAGAGTCTGAGGGACTTCATCAGAGAGCATATCGTGGAGGAGAGGGGCAAGACGGTCTTCATATCCACCCATCAACTGGATGAGGCTGAGCAGCTCTGCGACAAAGTGGCCATACTCGACGAGGGACGCATCAAGGTCCAGGGCAGCCCGGCGGAGCTGAAAGGAAGCCTCACCGGGGGAGGCAGCCTGTGCGATGTCTTCTCCTTTCACACCGGCAAGGCGTTTGTTGAGGAAAGCGGCTCTGCGGCCACATTCACGCCACGCAGGGGGAGGAAGCGGGGCCTGGGGCTGGGCATGAAGAGGAAGGGATTCTAATGATATTGGAAAAGGCATGGTGGTTCATTAAGAGGGGCTATTTGCTGCAGATGAGCTACAAATTCGATTTCTTCTTAAGAATGTTCTTCATGCTCTTCAACATTCTGACCTATTACTTCATCGCCAAGATGATGGGGGACGCGGCTGCCAAGTACCTTGAGCCCTACGGAGGCGACTACTTCTCCTTTGTTCTAATAGGTATGGCCTTCTCCGGCTATCTCATGATTTCGCTGAGAAGCTTCTCAGAGAGCGTGCGTGATGAGCAGATGATGGGTACCATGGAAGCCATGCTGGTCACACCGACCAGCACATCCAGCATCATCGCTCTATCCTCACTCTGGAGCTTCATCTTCGCCTCCTTTCGGGTCTTTCTCTATCTGCTCATAGGCATCTTTCTGGGAGTTGACATGACACACGCCAATGTCGGTGCAGCCCTCTTAATCCTGATTCTCACCATAATATGCTTCAGCAGCATAGGCATATTATCGGCCAGCTTCATCATGGTCTTCAAGAGGGGAGACCCCATAAACATGCTGCTCATGGGCACATCCGAGCTCTTCGGAGGGGTGCTCTTTCCCATTGAGGTCTTCCCACAGTGGCTGCAGAGCATCTCCCATATCTTGCCCATAACCTATGCGGTTAACGGCATGAGACATGCTCTCCTGCAAGGCTACTCATTGGGGAATCTGGCTCCCGATATCCTCACATTGGCTCTGTTCTCCATCATTCTCCTGCCCCTGAGCCTGTTTGTCTTCGAGAGGTCGGTATTGAAGGTAAAAGCGGAGGGCGGATTGGTTCAGTATTAAAATTAATATTATATATTTTTAAATTACTACTAAGAAGATATTCTCTTTGATTGACTGCATCACAAATGTTAATTTTAGAAAACGATTAACGAAAAGTCTTAAATATAACAGCTTATTTAACACGAGTCAGGCAGAAATTCGGGGTTAAGGGCTACATAACCGGCCCTATTATCCATAATAGGAAAAAATTTGGAGAGAGATAAATGCATAAAAGCGATTGGCTGAATAAAACGATGCTAATGTTATTAATATGCTCTATATTTTTGATGAGCTTTACCGCAATGGCATCTTACCCCAAGACATTTACCGATACTCAAGGTCGGGAGATCACTCTGGATAAAGCTGTAGAAAGAATAATCACCCGATCACCCGACGAGGCCAGAACTGTGATTGCCCTGGGCTACGGCGATAAGCTGATCGCCGGAGAGCAGGCCACCAAGTCCTGTCTCTGCCCCATGACCTTCGACAACACCGCAGAAGGATGCAATGGGTGTTATGAGAGCATTATCGATGGACGCATGCCGGATCTCCCTGAGATCAGCACCAGGTACGACATCTATTTTGAGGAGATTGCCGCTCTTAAGCCGGACATAATCTTCTGCGGAAGTTTGAAGGACGCCGAGGCCTTTGAGGATAAGATCGGCTGCCCCGTGGTGGTGCTGGGCGGACAGGGCTGGAACTTTGGCGATGACGGGTATTACAACAGCATCCGTGTGGCCGGCCAGGCTTTGGACGTAGAAGATAAGGCAGATGAGCTGATCGCCTTTGCCAAGGGCAAGGTGGACATGATGAAATCGGTGACTGATGGCCTGAATCCCACGGAAATGCCCAAGGTCTACTTCGCTTCCCGAGGTGCAAGCAATGCGTTTTATGATCCTAAAGAAGGCAGGGACTTCACCCGCACTGAGCCCAAATATGATCCCCTGACTATGGCTGGAGGAATCAACATCGCCTCAGAGATCAACGGCTCGACCGTCAACGTGGCTTTAGAGCAGATCATAGCCTGGAATCCCGACTTCATATTCATATCCAATAGTGATGCCGGAAACAACACCGGCCTGGACTTCATCAAGAGCAGCCCGGATCTGTCCTCCATCAATGCCATCAAGAACGGCAATGTCTACAATTGCTTCTATCCCCACTGCCGAGGCACTCCTCCCGACAGAAACCTCTTGAACATGATGTACATGGCCAAGATTCTGCACCCGGAAGAGTTCAAAGATCTGGATTTAGAAAAAGAGGGCAATGAGATATTCAAGGCCTTCCTGGGCGTGGATAACGTCTTTACCGAATATGCCGACTACCTGGTCTGGCCCAGAGAGTATCTGGACAGCCTGAAGTAGGAGACGCAGCCATGCCGGGAATCATTAATTGGGACGAACTGTGGAAGGCCACCCACGCAAACGGCTTTCACCACCATGGCAAAGACCTGGCCGCTCATTGGGACAGCCGGGCCGAGCTGTTCAATAAACGGGTTATGAAGAATAAGGCGAGGTCTGAGAGCCAGGTGGCCATACTCGGCCTCTCTTCCAGCGAGACGGTGCTGGACGTGGGTGCCGGCACAGGCAGGCTGGCTCTGCCCATGGCCCGCCTGGCTAAAAACGTGACCGCTCTCGATCAGTCTTCAGGAATGCTCGCCTGTCTCAGGGAGAACATGGCAGCCGAGGGCATAGAAAACATCCGCTGCATCCAGAAAAGCTGGCAGGACGTATCCCCAGAGGAACTGGAACCGCACGACGTGGTCCTCTCGTCCAACTCCCTGGGCGTCTATGACCTGAAAGAGGCCTTGGGCAAGATGGATGCTCTGGCCAGAAGGGCGGTCTACATCTTCACCTTTTCTAATGGCAAGAGGGATGACGGCTTTAGGCAGTTCATGAGGGAAGGCAAAGAGGAGAGAGGAGGAGGACATGGCAGGCACGCCAGGCATGAGGCCGGTCCGGCCGGCTATCTTGTTATCTACAATCTGCTCGCCGATATGGGCATTCTGGCCGATATCAAGTTCATGAATTGGCATTCCGATGAGCATTACCCAAGCCTTGATGAAGCTGTAGCCGAGTGGAAGCAGATGCATGAGGTGCCAGCCGAAAAGGAGCAGGACCTGCGGGAGTTTCTCTCGCAGAGGCTGGTCAAGGATGAAGAGGGACTTTGCCTGCATCGCCATCATAAACAGGTCTTGATCTCCTGGCAGAAAGGCGAAGCCCCCTTCGCCTGAGGAGGATGCCAAAATGGTTTCCATCTCTATTCTGGCCGGGTCGGCTCTCGTCTTGGGACTCCTGGCCTCATCCATCCGGGTGATAAGACAGTACCAGCGAGCGGTTATTTTTCGCCTGGGAAAGATCAAGAAGGAGAGAGGCCCGGGCCTCTTTCCCCTCATTCCATTCATGGACAAAATGGTGCGAGTGGACATGAGGGTAAGAGAGCTGGATGTTCCCAAGCAGACGGTGATCTCTCGGGATAACGTGACACTTGAAGTAGATGCGGTCATTTACTACAAGGTAGTAGACGCCACTAGAGCCATCATAGAAGTGGAGGACTTTGAGGCGGCTACTCTTCTCCTGGCTCAGACCACCTTGAGAGACATTCTGGGCCAAAATGATCTGGACACCATCCTCTCCGATAGAGACGACCTCAATAAAAGGATCAAAGAGATATTGGACTCGACCACCGGGCCCTGGGGCATGCATGTGGTGATGGTCACCATGAGAGATGTCTCCCTGCCCGAGAATATGCTTCGAGCCATCGCCCGGCAAGCAGAGGCGGAGAGGGAGAAGAGAGCCCGCATAATACTGGCGGAAGGAGAGTTCCAGGCCTCCAAGAAGATGAACGAAGCTGCAGATATGTATGAGAACAAGCCCAGCGCTCTTAAGCTTCGGGAGTTTCAGACTCTGACGGAGATTGCCAAGGAGAAGAACCTCATTGTGGTCTCGATCGGATCAATTGAAGGGCACAAGGACTCGGACCTTCCCCTTTTCATGGGACTGGCCAAGGCGGCTGCGGGTAATAAATGACGAGCTTTCGGACGCTCTTCTTTCGAGGAAAAACCGATGCCAGCCTCTCCCGGGCCAGGAGGGCAGGCAAGAAGAGCAATCCGGAGATGGCTCACGAGAGATTCAAGTTCATCAGAATCTTCTTTGTGCTGGGCATTGTCGGACTGCTGGTCCTGCTCACGGGAATCATAATTACCCTTGGTCCACTGAACATATCGGTAGCCGATTCCTATTCAGCGCTCCTGGCCCGCTTTTGGCCCGATCACTTCTCGGTGGATGCCCTCACCTCCCGCGTGGTCTGGAACATCCGCTTTCCCCGCATCCTGGGAGGGATTATGGCCGGATTCGGCCTGGGAATATGCGGCTGCGTGATGCAGGCCGTTCTCAAAAATCCCCTGGCCAGCCCCTTTACCCTGGGCATCACAGCCGGAGCGCAGTTCGGCATCTCCGTCGCCGCAGTTATCGGATTTTCCATTCTGGGAGGGCCCTATTTCATAATAGGCAATGCCTTTGTCTGCGCCCTGCTCTGCTCACTCTTCATCATCGGCCTGGCGGCCATCAAGGGAGCCAGCTCTGAGAATTTAGTTTTAGCAGGCATAGCTGTGAATTACTTCTTCACAGCCATAAGCCAGCTTCTCAAGTATTTCGCCAGCGATGAGCAGCTTCGCCTCATGACCAACTGGGGCATGGGAGACCTGGCCGCCTTCTCCTGGACCAACTCACAGCTGCTGCTGGCCATATTCGTCATCTGCATTCCTCTGCTCATGACCAAATGCTGGGACCTGAACATCATGACCGCCGGGGATGAGACCGCCAAGAGCATTGGCGTGAATGCCGAGAGAACGCGCATATTCATCATGGTGGTCAGCAGCCTGCTCGTCGCCACCATCGTCTGCTTCATGGGAACCATCGCCTTCGTGGGGCTGGTAGCACCTCATATGGCACGCATGGTCATCGGCGGAGACCATCGCTTTCTCATTCCCGCCTCAGGAGTGCTGGGGGCACTGGTTCTCATGTCTGCGGACGCGGTAGGAATGAATCTGATAGCACCTACCATCATACCCACTGGGATCATGACCTCCATTGTGGGCGTCCCCTTCTTCATGTATCTCATGATGAAGGGCAAAAGAAAGGAGTTTTGGACATGATGATCAAGCTTCAGGCCAAGGATATTGTCTTCGGCTACAGCAGCAACCCTATTCTGGACAACGTGAACTTTGAGATCGCCCCTTCCAAGCTGGTCACCATCGTAGGGCCGAACGGCTCGGGAAAGTCGACATTGATCAAGTGCATTGATCGGATTGCGGCTCCTCAGGGAGGCAGCATTCTCATCGACAGGAAGGATGTGACCCGCATGAGCCGGATGGATATGGCCAGATACCTATCCTATGTGCCGCAAAGCTCGGTGCGCATCTTTCCCACCAATGTTTTTGACACCATACTCATGGGCAGAAGGCCCCATATCGGATGGCTGGGAAGCGATAAGGACGAGAAGAAGGTCTGGGATGTTCTGAGGCTTCTTGATATCGAGAGGCTGGCCATGAGCAACTTCTCCGAGCTTTCCGGGGGCCAGCAGCAGAAGGTCCTGATTGCCAGAGCGCTGGTTCAGGAGGCAGAGGTGATGCTTCTCGATGAGCCCACCAGCAACCTCGATATCTGGCACCAGCTGGATGTCATGAATATAATTCAGGATGTGGTCAAGAAGAAGGAGATCACTGCCATTATGGCACTGCACGATCTCAACTTAGCCTCATACTATTCGGATCGCATCATCATGATGAAGAAGGGCAAGATCGTGGCCGCCGGAGATCCCCATTCGGTGATCACTGAGGAGAACATAGCTTCTGTTTATAGGGTGGAAGCAGCGGTGCGAAGCCTCTCCGATCGACCCATGATCATGCCCTTGCGGCAGATCCGGGAGGCTCGAGCGTGAATTTTTTGGCAAAAGCCGCATATAGTACGTTGAAGATTTCCTGAATAAAATCATAAGAAATCATATTAAGCGTATCAAGTGCGTGTAGGTACAAATGGTATTGGCTATTAAAACGCCTATGTGCCTCAGGACGGGGCACATACGTGGCGGATGAAAAACCTCACATAGTTTGCTGTCTATGTTAAATTTGACATGGGCCGCGAAGGCAGTCGTGTTTATGGGACTTCGAGTCCCGAGATTGAAACTAGCCAAGATCCCCCAAATACGGGACTGCGTCGTCGAACGCGTATGGGAAATCCGTCCCAATTGAGGAATTTTTCAGCTGCCCATATCAGGAC
>CAYXSJ010000079.1:3733-11569 GCA_964467095.1 uncultured Methanotrichaceae archaeon | reverse complement strand
AGAGGGTCAAAGCCATCAAGAAATGAGCTTTATCATGGCATAAGAATCAAATTGCAAAGCCCGCTGCAAGCAGCGGGCGTCTTATTTTTGGTTTCAATTGCCTTTGTTTCGCGCCTGCTCAATGCCATCCGGCAGCATGCAAGAATGGGCGTGCTGGATGCAAGCTGGAATCGATTCAGGACATACGTTACGTACAAGGCTGCAAGTGCTGGTCGTAAAGTGGTCATGGTCAATCCGGCCTATACATCCCAGATGTGCTCAGGCTGTGGTTCAATTGTAAAGAAGGATCTCTCAGAAAGGATACACAACTGCCCGAAATGTGGTCTAGTAATGGACAGAGATCTTAATGCATCAAAAAATATTCTCAGACTGGGATTACAGTCTGTGGCTAAAGCCTAGATGCCCGCCAATTCATTGGTGGGAGTAGTCACCTTCTCATGAAGATCATCAGCACCAAAACCGATAATCTCGTGCTGTGGCCCCTTGTAGGCCATAAAATCTTTTTCCTTTGCTTGATTCATAGTAAACAGCTGATCTTTCTTCGCGGCTTCGCGTGAATATCTTAAGGTAATCTTAACGTGTGTCTTTCCAAATTAATTTTTATCTGCCTCACTTTTGCAGTCGCTCATCATGTCCCTCATATCGCTTCGCCGCAGGGAGCACTTTCCCAGAGCGCTGGCAAGCTCTTCCAGGCGCACAGGCTTGCTGATGTAGTCATCCATTCCAGCCTCGATGCATCTCTTCCGGTCTCCTTCCAGGGCGTGGGCAGTGACCGCGATTATATGAGGCAATCCATTCTGCCAGCGTTCGCGAATGGCCATTGCCGCCTCAAAGCCGTCCATCTCCGGCATTTGCACATCCATAAGGACCACGTCATAGTTCTGGCGCTCCAAAGCCTGCAAGACCTCTCTGCCGTTGGCTGCCACATCTGCCCGGAACCCCAGCTTCTTGAGCATGAGCAGGGCAACCTTTTGGTTTATCAGATTATCCTCTGCTATCAGCAGCTTCAAATGGCCAGGAACACAATGCTGCAAATCGAACACTTGCGACGTCTTTTTCAGCTCCAGACATTGCTGTGGCGTCGCAGCATCTGCCTGAATTGTGAAGCTAAATGTGCTTCCCTTGCCTTCCACGCTCTCTGCCCAAATGGTGCCGCCCATGAGCTGCACCAGTTTTTTGCTGATGGCCAGGCCTAAACCCGTTCCGCCATATTTTCGGGTCGTAGACATGTCCACCTGGCTAAATGATTGGAAGAGACGGCTCATGCGGTCTTGAGGAATGCCGATCCCTGTATCTTTGACCGAGAAGAACAGCTTGATCTTTCCTTCCTCCTGCAAGCCGCCCGAGACGTGTACCGATATCTCTCCACTGTCTGTAAACTTGACTGCATTGCCAAGGAGGTTAATTAAGACCTGGGAAATGCTGGTGGCATCTCCCAGCAACCTACTTGGAATAGTGTCATCAATATGATAATAAAATGTGAGATATTTTTCTGCCACAATGGGTGTCAGAAGGTCAATTGTCTCTTCAATACATTTGCGAAGTTCGAAGGGCTGCTTTTCTATCTCCCTCTTTCCTTCTTCGATCTTGGAGAAGTCCAGGATATTGTTGATAACGGATATGAGGACGTCACCACTGCTGCGTACCGTCTCCAGACAGTCTCTTTGATCCGGTTGAAGGGGAGTATCAAGAAGCATTCCCGTCATGCCTATGATGGCGTTGAGGGGAGTTCTGATCTCGTGGCTCATGTTAGCCAAAAATTCAGATTTAGCGTGAGCAGCGGCTTCGGCATCTTCTTTGGCCTTGCGAAGAGCCTCTTGTGCCTTTTTGCTGTCGGCAATATCGCGTACCAGTACGAGAAATGCATCTTCTCCGCTGGGGTTGATGCGTGCCTCAAAGAAGGACATCCTGCCGTTTATGAAAAGTTCATACTCGAAAATCTGCATCTTTCCGGTCTTTTTTGCCTGATGGATATGATGAAAGGCCTGCGCGGACATGCTCTCCGGCATAAGATCCTGCATCCTCTTGCCCAGAAATGATCGTGGCGGCATATAGAGCGATGAGGTCTCCGGCGCATTATAGTCCAGAAAGGTGCCATCCTCGGCAACCAGGAACATCATATCGGGAATTGCATCCAGAAGAGATCGATTCTTGGCCTCGCTTTTATTCAGCTCCACTTGAGCCTTCATGCGCTCAGTGATATTTCGCATGGATTCAATGGCACCTGTTACATTGCCTTCGGAATCGTAAAGTGCGGTTGCACTCCCCTGCAAAAAGGCCTCGCCGCTCCTCATGTTGGGCATAAAGGACTCTCCGTAGAGACTGCCGTCTTCCTGTCTTACAAGGCTGTCGTAAAGCCCATCGATAGTCCAATATTTTCTGCCCCACTCGTCATATTCATCCGATGGTTCCTTATTAGATGCAAGCACGAGGTCGGAAAGCATTGGCCGGCGGTTGCCATAAAAGGGGAGAGCATATTCATAGTGGCCTTTTCCCAGCATCTCTTTGGCAGCAATTCCGGTCATAGCCTCGATAGCTCGATTCCAGGCTATGACCATGCCCTGCCTGTCGATAACAAAGGTGGCGTCAGGCAGGAAGTTGATGATCTCCGCCAGGCGACGTTCTGAGTCTTTTAGCGCATCTTCTGCTTCTTTTCGCTCAGTTATATCTCGTATGGATTCGATAGCTCCAATTAGTTCGCCATCGTCATCCCTAAGTGGTGAAGCTGTCGCCCAGACATAGGTTTTCTGGCCTGCCAATAAAAAAGGCGCCGCCGATTCAGCATACAGGGTATCTCCTTTTTTTTCCACATAAAGGTATTGAGACCTGGTTTTTGGATTGTCGCTGTATATCAGGTCGACCAGAATCGATCTGGGCTCTCCGTAAAAGGGAACGGCGTATGCATAGTCGCCCTTGCCTATTATCTCCTGTTTTTTTATGCCCGTCATTTCTTCTATGGCCCGGTTCCAGGCTATCACCTTTCTGTTTTTATCGATGACGAAGGTGGCATCAGGCAGAAAGTCAATTATGTCCATAAGCTGGCGGCGGGTGAGATTTTGCACCTCATCAAGGTCCGTTTTTTTCTCTTCGCAAATTAGCTGATTTGCACCGTTTTCCTGCTGAACGGCTGCAAATCTTACGGTCTTTTCTGCTCCATCCTTGCAGGTGACGACGAAGGTGCGGCACCTCTTGGCGCCATCTCCGAGTTCATTTTTGTCATTGATCCAGGTTGTTATGGCGGCGCTTCGATAATCCGGATTTGGAAAGGCTCTTTTAAACCATTCTCTTCCGCATGAAATCTCTTTTTGATCATAGCCGAACATCTCTACGAATTTAGGATTTATGCTGCTGAATGTCCCGTCTTTTTCAATGATGGCAATGGCCAAAGGAGCGTTCTCGATGATGCTGGTGATGTTTCGACTTCTGTCCTCCAGATCTTCCAGGCCGACTTTAAGACGTTCTATCGTCTCTGAAACGGCCTGGCAAGTCGGGCAGGCCTCGGCGATTTTACGGCCAAGCTCCTCTAATGTGAGGCTAATCTCATTCATCTTATCGCTAAAGTAGCTGCCCATACCCAAGACACCAAGTAAGAAACGAGCATAAGCATTCTCATTAATATTCATTTCGATGTGCACTGTATTAGCAGAAAGATTTGTGAGAATGTTCTGTTTTTATAAAGCAAGTCGATCTTCCGGCATCAATTGGGGGCAGATGCAGGAAAAAGATTTGCTGTTCGTGTCTATTGCAGCTTCCCAAAAACGCCATTTATTCCCATCTTGGACTTAATAGTTGCATCCTTATCCATGCGGTAATCGATGTGAACCGAGGTTATTATTCTCTTTGCACCCATCTCGGCCAGCTTTTTGTTCGCCATCTCGATAATCTCAAAGAGCTCTTGGAAACTACTCACCTCAATCGCTGTCGACATGGGCCCGGCAGCAAATTTTATCCCTGATTGTCTTAAAATATCGTGAACTGCCAGTACGTAATGGGAGGCGCTGGTTCCCGTGCCCATGGGAATGGTGGCGAAGTCTGCTACAATCATGGTAGTATATTACTTTGCAAAGTATAGAAAAGTTTTGAATGGAGCTACCAGGCCGGCTTGAGCTGGACAGACCGGCATCTGCGATCGATAAAGCTAATGGATAAGAGAAAGAAGCTTATTTGCCGAAGCTACCGGGTCCTCTGCCTCGTAGATGGATCTGCCCACAATTAGATAGTCCGCGCCAGCCTCTAGAGCCGCGCCTGCAAAGCCGCCCTGGGCACCTACGCCGGGTGAGATGATCATCCGCTCTCCGATGATGGAGCGGATCAGCTTAATTCTCTCCGGGCGCGTGGCTGGGGCCACCACTCCCGTCGCACCCACTTCAGCTGCCAGGCGGGCCATCTTCTCCGCCAGGGGGGCCATGAATAGCTCCGCGCCGGGATGGCTCATCTCCGTTACGACAAAGAGATCGGCTCCGTGCGCTGCAGCACTGTCGACGCAGGCCAGGAGCGAGTCTTTTCCGGGAAATGCCTGGGCGATGATGCCGCTCGCCCCGCTGCCCAGCACTGCCTCGCAGATGAGCCGGTTGGTGTTGGGAATGTCGGCCACCTTCAGGTCGGCGATGACGGGAGAGAATGCGCTGATCTCCTTCACGATTCCGAGGCCCGAGGAGAGGATGAGGGGATAGCCGATCTTGATGGCGTCGAAGTAGTCGCACAGCTTCTCAGCCAGCGAAAGGGCCCGATCCCGGGATGTGACATCCAGTGCCAGTATAAGCCTTGTATCTCTCTTCATGTGGATTTCTTCTTCTATGGACTTTAAGTTGAATTTGGGATGGTTCTTTTCTTTTAATTTATTAGGCGTCTTTGTGCGTTCTTTGTGAGCTTTGTGTCTTTGTGGTGAAATTCGTAAGCCCAAGAGTTAAATCCTCGGCTGCATCATGCCTTCTTCTTCCCTAAATGCAGCCATCGATCAGCACCAAAGCCTCTCGCAGATCGCCCACCACTTCGCGGCCTGTGTGCTCGCCCTTGCGGTCTAAGAAGAGCGCATCCAGGCCTGCCTCCAGGGGCGACTCGTAATCGTAATGGTAATGATCGCCGATGTGCAGTACCTCAAAGGGCTTGGCGCCCATGTGAGCGCAGACCGTGCCGTAGATGAGAGGCGATTTCTTAACCTCCCGGAAATCTGAGGTGGCAGAGAAGGTCTCCTGGAAGTAGTCGGAAAGGCCGTCCAGCTCAATGTCGATGAACTCGCGGGCGGCGTTGGATGTAACCACCAGCTCATAGTTCTCGGCGAGAATGTCGAGCACCTCCTGCACCTCAGGAAAGGTCTCAATCTCGTCCTCGTACATCTGCAAGAGCTCGTCTTTGCCAACCTTTAGCCCGAACTTCTCGATCCAGTACATCAGGTCGTACCATTCCAGATGGTCGCTGCCGACCTTCATGTACTCGCCGACGACGTACTCCTTGGCAGCGGGAAAGTCCAGTCCCGTCTTTTCGGCGTAAAGCATAGGCATGCCTTCCATCCAGACCTTGTCCACGAACCTGGATTTGACCAGGGTGCCGTCCATGTCCAGGGATATGACGCGAATCATCTAATTCTCCGGTTGAAGAGCTATGGGTTATTATTCTTTTTGGGTCAGAATGATATTTAATCGAATCTGATTTTTTTAAGACTGCAGTAAAGTTTATATTCGTTATATGTCGTAGTACGTCGCATGCCGTAAATCGGAGTGGAGGATAGGGTTGGGGAGAGTGAATCCTATTTGCCTCAGTTATTTAACTCCGGTCGCCTTCGGCGTTTACCGAAGAAAAAGGAGAGTGATTTCATGAAACTGAATAATAAGTTAGCGAAAGCCGGATTCGTTATTGTGTTGATGGCCCTGGCCATGCTATGCGTTTCTACTGTGGCACAGGAAAACACCACGAACTACTGGGTAACAAAGGCCAACGATTTCAGGTTGAACGGCTCAACCAATGAGGCCATCTCGGCATACGATCGGGCCCTGAAAATCGATCCCGCAAACGAGACCGTCTGGACCTACAAAGCCCTGGAGCTTGCCGTCTCCGGCAGAGAAGAGGAGTCCATCCAAGCTTCTGAAAAGGCGCTTGGCATTCTGGATGAAAAATTGAAGCTGAATCCTCTGGATGGGCAGGCCTGGATGAGGAAGGGCCGGGCTTTGAGCAACCTGGGCCATCAGAATGAATCCAACCAGGCCCATGAGACGGCCGTGCAGGTCTTCAACCAGAGCATCCGGAAGGATCCCGGAAACACCAGCCTCTGGAGGAACATGGCTGAGGCGCTCATGAATCTGGGCCGGTGGGAAGAGGGCCTGCAGGCTCTGAATAAGGTAACGGAGATCGATCCCAAGAACCTGGACGCCTGGGAGAGAAAAGGCGAGTTTCTTACATTGATGAGCAGGACCAACGAGTCTCTGCAAGCCTTTGACAGGTCTTTAGAGCTGATACCGCAAAGCGACACCAAAGAGCGAGCACTGGTGTGGATGGCCAAGGCCCAGTCTCTTTCCTATGTGGACCGGAAGGAAGAGTGCCTGGCGGCTCTGGACAGGGTAACGGAACTCGACCCGAGCTTTGTGGTGGCCTGGCGCAGCAAAGGCTATCTGCTGGCGGATCTGGGCCGGCAGAATGATTCTCTGGCTGCCTACGAAGAGGCCATCAAGATCGATCCCGCCGATGCTCTGACCTGGAGCGAAAAGGGCTCGCAGCTTGTTCAATTAAAGAGATATAACGAATCCCTGCCTGCCTTCGAGCGCGCCCTGGAGCTGACACCAGAGACAGACCACAAAGAGCTGGCGGCAGTATGGTTAAGCAAGGGAGATGCCCTGAATACGACGGGCCGACGGGAGGAAGCCATGGCCGCTTTCCAGATGTCTGTTAATGAATCAGAAGATGCTCTCCTGAGCGATGCCAATGATACGAGCATCCTGGAGCTGAAAGGCGGGGCTCTTCTCAAGCTGGGCAATTACGACGAGGCCATAAAGGCATTTGAGCAGGCCATTGCGGCTGCCGCTCCCGGCTCATTCCATGCACCGACGGTCTGGATAGGCAAGGGCGATGCGCTGCGGGCACAGGGAAGAAACCAGGATGCATTAGAGGCTTACAACCAGGCCATCGATCTCAGTCCTATCTATCCCGATGCCTGGGCGGGCAGGGGCGAGGCCCAGAAAGCTCAGGGCCTGGTCACCGAGGCTAGCGCATCGTTCTACTTGGCCAGGAAGCTGGGATATGAGGGATGATCCCTGATCCAATTTTTTCTTGGAGGCGGATATTAATGAAAATAGGGATTTCTTTGCTACTGCTATCATTAGTGGCATCACTAGCGGCGCTGTGCACCTGTTCTCTGGGAGTAGAGGGCAGCGCAGGCTCCTGGCAGGAAAAAGGTCAGGAACTGGGCAGAAATGGCTCATACGAAGAGGCTGTCAAAGCTTACGATAACGCTCTGGAGCTGGACGAAAAGAATGCAGAAGCGTGGCTCGGCAAGGGCATAGTCCTCAGCCTTTGGGCCGGTTCGACAAATGATGAGAGCCTTTATGAGGATGCCATCAAGGCCTTTGATGAGACGATTGAGCTGTCTCCCAAGCAGACGATAGGCCGGCTGGTCAAAGCCAATGCGTTGCTGAACCTGGGCAGATATAACGAGTCTTTGGAGACCTTGGATGAAGCTATCGAAGTCGCATCTCAGGCCTCCGAAAAGGCTCAGATCTGGTTTGAAAAGGCTCATCTTTTTGCGGAACAGGGCAACTTCAATGAGACGGCAGAAGCTTTAGAAAAGGTCTTTGTGCTGGCTCCGCAAGATATCGATCTCTTGATTGATGGAGGCGTTCTGCTCTC
>CAYXSJ010000079.1:0-3633 GCA_964467095.1 uncultured Methanotrichaceae archaeon | reverse complement strand
CACAATGTGGGCAGCTCTGAAGAGGCAGTTAAAGCATTTGCCAATGCCACACGTATCGATCCCATGGATGAGATCTCCTGGAAGATGATGGGTGTCCTTCTTGCCAGCGAGCTGCACAGATACGATGAGGCTGCCCGGGCGTTTGATGGAGCCCTCAAAGTGAATCCCGAAGATGCTCAGGTGTGGAGCCTGAAAGCTGATGCTTTAGAGGCCCTGGGCAAGTGTGCCGAAGCGGAGGCAGCCTTAGCCAAAGCACGGGAGAAGGGATATGAGGGCTGACCATTCCTTTTTTTTAAAGCCCCAAATGTTGATTCGTTGCAGTCCGAAAGATGCTTGTATCTCCTGCTCGTCTTTAGAGCCATGCGCACTTTCATCGTCGTCGGCCATAAGGCCACCACCACTCCCAATTTCTCTCTGGAAGACATCCCCGGCACCTCCGGCCGCCTGGACATCCTCTGCCGGGCCGTCACCGCTGCCTTCGTCCTCTCTCATGGCATTCGAAAGGACGTCTGCGTCTATCTGATCCTCCTGGGCGGAGAGGTCCCCAAGACCATTCGGCTGGTGGGCGAGACACTTCGCCACCTCAACCCGGACGAGCGCACCACGGCTGCTCTGCTCAAGAAGGCCCTGGCTGTGCCCGCGACCCCGCTGTGGGCCATGTCCACCTCCGGAATCTTCGTGAGGACAGGCGGCCTGGAGCAGCTGCTGGCCGATCTGAAAGAAGCCAAATTGATTTACCTGCGGGAAGACGGCGCGGACATTCGTGGCTCTGTTGAGGGCGGCCTGGGTGACAGCAGCCTTTCCGGTGAGGCGGCCTTCATCCTGGGAGACCACACCGGAATGACGGCGGAGGAGGAGGCTCTGATCGAGCAGGCCGGCGCGAGGATCGTCTCTCTGGGGCCGACCAGCCTGCACGCCGACCACTGCGTAGTGCTGATAAACTGGCTTTTGGATAACAATAAATAAGAGATCTAAGACATGTCTGGATCAAAGAGCCCAATAGTTAAAAAAATAATGCAGGACTACGCCCGTCTGACCGGGCTTGCACCTGCTGATGCCCATCCTCGACGCTATCTATGGACGGATGCGTTTGCAGTCTGCTGGCGTTCACGAAGGACTATCCTTCACCACTATCCTTCGCAATACACTCCATGGGGCCAGGAGCTTCAAGATACTCCAGCACCGCTAAGACAAAAGCAGAGTGGGACCACATGAGGGGAAGGACCGACCTGAAGGTACCGTCGTCGGCGATCTGTTCAGGCATCAGGCCGGTGGAATAGGTCTGCTCGGCACACCATTGAATGAGCTTCAACGCAGAATTGGTCTTTCCCAAAGCGATATGCCATTGTGCCAGCCAAAGCGTGCAGATGATCCAGCTGTTCATATAGCCCTGGTAGTAATCGTGCATATATCGAGCGATCCCGCCTGATGGGCGCATCAGCTCTTTCTCGATGGCCTGCATGGTGCTGGCCACTCTCGGATCGTCTGCAGGCAATATGCCGAAATACCATACAGCAAAGGCGGATGCATCCAGAGTAGAATCAGAGAGAGAGCGTTTGAATCGATTGAGGCGATGGTCGAAAAGATCCGGCACGGCGTTTTTGATGATTGCTGCCGCCTCTCCCCATATTTCGCATTTCTCGTCGTGACCCAGCACCTTTGCCATCTCCGACGCACCCTGCAGGCCGGCATAAACAATGCTGGCGCTGTAGGTGTGCATGCCTTTCCTCTCCTCCCACAGGTCAAAGCTCGGCCGGGGCAAGCCCGTGTCTTTGTCGATGGCGCTTGCCAGGTAATCTGCAGCCGGATTTACCAGGGACGAAAAATAGCGTCCAAGTATCCAGACATCCCTGGAGATCAGCCAGTTGTGATACAAAGCATAAAGCGGCAGGCCGGTCTCATCGATCTGGATCATGGGCACCGGGTGCCAGGTGCTGCCGAAATCTCCGGCGGGCGTGTATTTATGAAGAAAGTATCCCTTTTCCGTTATTGTTTTAGATAAGAAGTCAAAGATCTCTTTGCTGAGGTGATGATACCTGGCCCGGTCTAAAGCTATGGCCGCCCAGGCGGCGTCTCTGGGCCAGCAGTAGGTATAAAGGTCTGCTCCAAACTGCTTTATCTCCGAGTCGCAGGAGGCAATCACAGAGCCGTTCATGTCCATGTGAGCAACCGTGGTCATCAGGCTGCGGCAAAAGATCTCCCTTATCTTCTCCGGGAGCCGGCTCAGATTCCTGCATCCTGGAAGAGTTGTTATCCTCTCGATGAAGGATTTCCAAAAATTGAAGCTGAGGTGATAGACATTGGCCCGTCTCTCCTCCTTTTTTATTTTGTGGCCTTTAATCACCTGGCGGTAGGCCTTGCCTATCATTATCCACATGTGTATTCTTCTCCGCTCCCCAGGCAGAAGGCCGGGAATCGCCCAGCTTATCGTGGAGTCGATGGAACCATGGGCGACGATATTGCCGCTCAAGATTCCGTCCTCTTCCATGTCCTTCCAGGTGCCCTGCAGGCCTCTCCACTCGGCAATTCCCACAGCATATTGATCGAATTGAGGAAAGCTGCCATGAAGGAAATAGCGGTCTCGCTTGTAATGGATTAGGACATCTCTATCAATGACGGCGGTCTCACCGATCTTGTTCTCCAGAATATTGTAGTTCTGATTGGAAAAGAGCCTGAGATTCCGGGAAGATTGGGAACGATTTTCGACTTCAAATATTCTATAAAAATAATTGGAGGAAGGATGCACTGCATCCCACACCATAGCCCACAATCCCAGCTCGTGATTATCAAAAACCGTCTCGCCAATGTTGGATGCATGAAAAAGAGAGGGTGCTTGCGCCGTTTCCTCACCCAATGGTCTTACAGATGTAATTAAGTTTAAGTCTTCGAAGAAATTGCTTTCAAAAGCCGATTTATATCTCTGCCGGATATTCCAGCCGTCCAGCCAGCTGAATTGGCGATTGCCGAGATCGTATATGCCCGACCGGATGAGGTTGCAGTGATTCTCAAGTCCAACGTGAGGATAGTAAATGTCCCGGATGATTCCACGTTCGTCTTCGCATATCAATATCCGTCCGTTTCCGAATATCAGGGGCCTCATATCCTTCCTCTGTTAAGCCTACTGCATGAAATGAGGGTGCGGACCGCTGCTGAGATGGGTGCCTGCAAAGCCTTGCTTTAAAAGACCCATTTCCAGCTCGCTTTAAGAGACGATTATGAGCCCAGGAAACTGCCTCAATTCTGCTGAGCGTTCTACTATCTCGTAAGCTGCCATGGTCTGCGCAGCATGAATGCATTCGCAGAACATATGAGACTACTATTATGCTTTCAAGAGATATAAATTCAGGTGTCTTACGCACCCAGCAGCTTTTGGGCCAAGCCCACATCCTCGTCTAGGGTCTGCGACTAGCGCTCCCATATCCGCAGCCCTTGGGCCTGGCCAGAAAGCTTGGCCATCTGTCGGGCGGATGTTTGCTCGCACCGGCAATAGCCACGGGGGGCGAGGAAAGAGGGATCTGGTTTAGGAGGATATGCCGCAGGAAGAAGGCACGGGCTGCATTACTTCTTCTTTCTCAGTGATTTCACAAACAGTAGGTATTCTTCTGCAGTAATCCCCGCATTCTCCAGGGCTTC
>CAYXSJ010000078.1:7809-11645 GCA_964467095.1 uncultured Methanotrichaceae archaeon | reverse complement strand
ATCTGGTCGATAACAGGAATTGAAAGCAGCCAGGTGATCATGGTCCTCAACCAGGATGGCAGCGACCTCTACGGCCAGGCCAAGTATGAACCTGATAGCGGCCAGGCTTGGAATGCCATCGTCATCGGTTCTGTGGAAGAGGGCAGGATCTACCTCGTCCTGACCGGCCTCAAGCATAAAGTGCTGTTTTCCAGCCGGCTGACCGGGACTTACGACGCTGTCAGCGGATCAATGCAAGGGGACCTCTTGCAGGTCGCCAATGGAAGTATCTCTTTGCGATCGCAATTCCAGGCCATGTGGATCAATCCCGACATCAACAGCTACACTGCGGCGCATGTTGCACTGCCCATTGCGGAAGCATCGGATTTAGGCCAGCAGACAAACGCCTCCGCGGCGCAGGCAAAAGAAGAGAGCTTGCAATCCGGATCCAGCCAGAAATCCAGGTACTATGATGTGCGCCAGGATGCAGATAGGATCCTGACCGGGGTGGGAGATATCAGCCAGATACCCATAGGTATGGGCGGCAGCGGCCTGTCTTAGATAAGATCTTCGCCATTCAGTGCAGGCCGCGTTCCCAGGTATTGGCTTTGTTCTCGTTGTGAAGCTTTTCAAGAAAGCTCACACGCACAAAGACGATCATGAAGCCTAGACCAGAGCAATCTGATCCTGACAGGCGCAGGAGAGCGAACGGGACATTACGATATCCGTATCGATATTTCTTCTTACCAGGGCCTTTTGATAGGCAGGATTGATCTGAGTCGCTCTTTTGTATGCCTGGACGGCTGTGTAGTAGTATCCCTTAAAGTCGTAAATGACTCCCATATTGTACCAGGCCTCGGCATAAGACTCATTGAGGGCCACGGCATTCTCAAAAGACTTCAGTGCCTCGTCGTACCTTCCCAAAAGACCCTCGTCAATTCCTTTATTGTTCCAGGCCTCGAAATCATTCGGATCTAGCTCAAGAGCCCTGTTGTAGGCTTGAAGTGACTCATTAAATTTTTCCTGGTTATAAAGATCAAGACCCTTCATAAACCAATCGATAGATGTTTCATTTGCTACGGCACATGCTGGCGCCGTAAAAGACCATATCAGCGCTAATGTAACCAGCGTCAAGGAGACTTTTTGCGACATACAATTCGTTATTCATCCCTCCGCGTCAGCCTACTTTTTTCTCCTGTAATGATAAAGCTTCTGATATTTCTCACGTTTTCATGCCTGGCTATGGGACTCTATGATCTCGGCAAATGCCCGCAAAACCTTATCCAGCTCCTCTCTGGTTAGGCCAAAGGTAGAGAGCTTGAACTGGCGGGTGAGGCCAGGCTTGATGCCGCAGATGCCGCGCTCCTTCATGTCCCTGTAGAGGAAATAGCGTCCTTTCTTTGCTTTCAGAGATATCTGATAGAGGTTCTCTGCCATAAAGAACATCAGATCGTGGTTATGGGGTCTCTCCCCCAGTTGCACCATGCCCAGCTTCTCCATCTCGGCAGAAAACCAGCGAGCTCTTTCAACTTCCTCAGGCCAGTGCTTCACGCGCTCTACAACTGCCGGAAAAGATGCCATCAGCGTCAGGAGAGGAGCGCCGCGCACAGTGCAGCCCAGGAGCTCAACCTCTTTGTTCTTCTTGGAGGAAGAGAGCCTGAAAATAGGGCTTGCATACTCCTGCGAGGCACCTAAAATGCCCACGGGCCCGGAGGCAGCCATGGACTTATGACCGCTGCCGACGATTATGTCCGCACCCAGCTCTCGTGCATTCACAGGCATCCGGCCCACGGCGTAAGCGCCGTTAAGAAGCAGGGGCACGCTGTAATCGTGGCAGGCGTCGGCTATGGCCCGTGCGTCGGGAAGGTTTCCGTAGCTGCCGTCCGGGTAGGTCAGGACGGCCAGGCTCACATTTCCCTTCTGCTCATAAGCGCGTTCGATGGCCTGTATGTAGCCTTCTGCAGAAATGGCATAGTCCGGCTCTTTGCTGGAGGGCACATACTCGATCTTCAGGCCTGTCCTCTCAGCCGCTAAAACCGAGGTGTAATGGGCATTGCCGTCCATTATCACCCAGTCGCCCTTCTCGCAGAGGGCATGCATGGCGGCAAACTTTCCCTCGCGTGCACCGTGGGTGATGCGCACCTCATCCGTACCCAGGAATTCGGGAAGAACGCCATGCACGAACTCCTCAACGGGTGGAGTCTTGATGAGGTCCAGCCTTCCTGCGCAAAAGTCGCAGACAGAATAGCCGTCCCCCCATTCCATCAAAGCAGCACGCGCCTCTCGTGTCAGAATCCCGCCCCGCTGCAAGGGATCTATGTTGATCTCTGCGATTTCCCTTTTTATGTCGCAAAACTTCTCTAGATTATCCAGCATTGGAATCCACCTCTGTTCTTCTGAAAGTATAATCCTTTGCCAGCTTATGCAAAAAGTGATATATTTTCCAGTCGTTTTCAGGTTAATGGCTTTAGTTATAGGTCACCGAGGAGCAGCCGCCCTGGCAGCTGAGAACACACTGGAAGGCATTAAAGCTGCCGCTTTATGCAGAGCCGACTATGTAGAGCTGGATGTGAGGCTCTCTCGCGACGGCGAACTGGTCTTGATGCATGATGAGCAGGTGGACAGAACCACCAATGGCAAAGGCCTGGTTGAAGAACTCTGCCTGGAAGAGCTAAAGGCCCTGCAGGTGAGAGGCGGCACGGGACAGTGCAAGGAAAGCCTGAGAATCGCAACGCTAAAAGAGGCACATTCTCTGGCCGGGAAGCTTGGCCTGGGCCTGGTAGTGGAGATGAAAGAAGAGGGCCTGGAAGGGCTGGTGGCCGAAGCTCTCTCAAGCAAAAACTGTATTGTGACCTCTTTTTACCACAGCAGCCTGCGCGAATTGTCGGAAATTTCGGATCTAAAGACTGGCATCATCATCTCATCGCTGCCCATAAATCCTGTGCAATTGGCCCTTTGGGCAAATGCGGCAGCTATTTTTCCAAAGCGAGTAAATGCCAGGCTCTTCAAGGAGGCCCATCAGCAGGGGATAGCGGTCTATCCCTGGACCGTCAATAGCAAAGATGAGGCAGTCTGGCTCCTCCGGCTTGGAGCCGACGGACTGGTAACCGATGATCCATGTCTGATCCGGGAGGCTGCCGACCAGCCGGTGCAGGCCACAGGCAAAGAAAATTGCCAGTATTACCCATGCCACCATTTCTCAGATCAGGACTGCACCCACTGCTTTTGCCCCTTATACCCCTGCAAGGACGAGGATCTTGGCAAGTTCGTGAGAACTAAAAAAGGAAAAAGATTCTGGAGCTGCGTGAGCTGCCGGCTGGTGCATTATCCCCGCGTGGCCGAATATCTGACATTGCACCCGCAAGCGACCACAACCGAACTGAAAGCCCTGCAAGAATGAAAACCGAGATCAATAAAAAAGGAAATGTTTCAGAATTATTATCAATTGCTAATTATACGCTGCCCAAAGAAGGGCTTTACCGACGGAAAGCTTTATGGATACCTGAGGGATAATGCAAACCCCATGAGACATATTATACTTGTGCTATTTGCTCTGGTAGCTCTGGGTGGGCTATTGCCTGCTATTGTGGCCCAGCAACCATCGACAGTTTTAAAGGATGACCTTGCCGCTATGCCGGAACCGGCTGAAACCGCCCTGTTGACTACACCTTCCATGGCTGCTTTCCTCAATGATAGCTGGACCCCGAGCACCTTCGTGGCTCCGCTGGCAAGCCAGGCCACTGCTGTGCAGAGGAACATGACCCGCAACAACACCACCCTGAACGGCTCAACCTATGCCATCTACGATTTCTTGAAAGATAATTACACATCACCTGCGGCTTCATCTCCAATCTACA
>CAYXSJ010000078.1:0-7709 GCA_964467095.1 uncultured Methanotrichaceae archaeon | reverse complement strand
TACGATTTCTTGAAAGATAATTACACATCACCTGCGGCTTCATCTCCAATCTACACTGCCAGTGCAGCCGGAAAGGACAAGACAGTAGCCTGGACAGGCGAGAGCATCTATCAGTTCCTGAATGATGCATGGACTCCATCCACACCGGTCGAGACATACGAGCAGTCTCCCTTCAAGCTGCATCAGATGAATTAAAACTGTTTTTTTTCGATGGCAGGCGCTCGTCTGGGCTGCCTGTCAGACGATTAATTTAATCTTCAGGTTTTTTTGCCTGTGTATCTCTTGAGATGGAGGCTCACCACATCATAAGGAATGGTATGCTTCTCCAGCCGTAGATGATTGGCCAGGGCCTCAGCTTCTTTGCTGTAAGAGCCTGCGACCATTTCGGCGTACTTTATGCCTTCGGCAGTAAGCATGTATTCATACCGCGAAAGCCACCTGCCGTTGTCCTCATAATGCCGCACGTCCTGATAGATCATGCCGCCGGCCACCAGGATCTGAATGTCTTCGAAGAGCCTCTCGCTGTAGGGAAAGCCATAGTCGGAGTGAAAAGAGTAGTCGAAAAGGCCGCACAGGCCGGCTGGGCCCAGATCCTTTATCCTGGTCACGGTCCGGTAGAGCCAGGTTATGTTTCTGATCCTGGGAACGAGGATCTTCTGGCCGTAAGTCTCGGAAAGCATCCGGTGCAGGATATAAAACAGCAGCAACAGCCCGTCGATAGGAAGGTAGCTCTCAGAGCGAATAAAGGAGAGGATCCTCTCAGACTGCCCCTT
Organism: uncultured Methanotrichaceae archaeon; assembly: GCA_964467095.1. Lineage (GTDB taxonomy): Archaea > Halobacteriota > Methanosarcinia > Methanotrichales > Methanotrichaceae > Methanothrix. The sequence goes on along the minus strand of CAYXSJ010000078.1, from coordinate 6,936 downwards.
CACCTCAGAGAGTGATATCTCAGGCTTTTCCTCCGAGAAGAAGGAGATCGCGATCTGACGGGTCAAGGATTTGACAAGGCCCGCTGCTAAGGCCGACTCGTCATAAAGAAATCCATTCGCCTGCGTTCTCATGGATCGCGGCACTCCGCTGCCCACGGTTACATCCACCAGTGCCCCGTATTTTTTGCCGAGGGCGTCCTCGAAGAGCTTTCTCATGCGTCCGTGCCGGGAAATCGTGGACAGGGCCATTCTGATATCAGGCGACAGAGACCTGTGGTCGAACCTGGCTGCCAGGGGAAAAACTCTACCATATTTTATGCGCGCCAGGAGGTCGCGGGAGGTCTCATCTCCCTTCTGCCGGATGAAGTCCAGAAGATCGGGATCCGTATACTCCCTGAAGAATAGAACAATACTGCTTTGGGCTTCATCTGCATCCATCCGGCGCAGGGCGCGCTCCAAAGCAGCCAGCAGCATAGCCCTGATGGACTGAACTGCCGGATGGTAGACGAGGGCATTATAGTGATGCGCCCGGGCAATGAGCATCGATTCAGCCGCGGTCTGGGACATCTCGGCTCGATAGTCATCCTGCCCCGCCAGCACAATGCGGCCACTGCTGATGGTCAGGGCCTCCAGAATCTGATCGGTATCCACAAGGCCCAGGGAGACTCCAGAGTGGTGCGAATCGCGCAAAAGAAAGTCGATCCTGTCCGCGTCCAGATCACCCACGATGATCTGGCCCAGGGGAGGTCTTGCCCCTGAAGCTATGTCCGCGACCTCTTGGAATAATTCGCCCGCATCGCCGAAATCCCTTTTTGCAGCCTGTAGGGCCTCTTCCCCAAAGGGATGAGCCTCTATGATCTGGCGGGTGAACTCTTCATGTCTGGAAACACGCCTGCCTGCCAGGGTGGGCTGTATGTCCGGGTTTCGACGAAGAACGCCCTCCACAGCATGGGAGAGTGCCGAGTGCCCCAGATCGTGCAAAAGCCCGGCCAGCCGTACCTTTCGCACCTCTTGGCGGGGGAGGCCCAGGTGCTCGGCCATCCGCCCGGCCATGTGCATGCATCCTACGGAATGCTCGAACCTGCTATGGCTCGCTCCGGGATAGACAGTCTCTACCAGACCCAGTTGCTTAATTCCCTTCAGTCGCTGCACCGGCCAGGACAGGATGACACGGTCCTCCAGTTCATCTATCGGGATAGCCCCATAAACGGGGTCGCGAAGAGTGCCGGGCATGCTTATCAAGAGTTGTGCTGGCCTATTTTGAAGCCAGCTTCATTATAGCTGCAGCCAGGTCTCCTTTAGCCTCCAGCAGGGCAGCCTTTGCCTCCTGCAAGTTCGCACCTGTTTGAGCTGCTACCAGTTGCACGTCCGAGTCCGGGATCTCAATTGGGATCTCTGCTGCCGTCTCCTGGCCAGCGCCGGATACGGCGCGCTCGGTTGCATCGCCGGATATCTGAAAGCTTCGTGTGCCGTGGGCATCCATGATCGCGACAGAAGGATTGGTTACTACAATCTCTTTGTCGGGCATGCGAATGACGACCTCGGAAACGTTCTCAAGCTCCTCGATATCTATGCCCATGTTCTTTAGCATGCCCTTCATCTTCTTGGGGCTCATGCCGCCCCTTCCGCCTAGTCCTCCAAGTCCTGGAAACATATAATCACCAATTCCACGGAGGTTATTTATTGTAAGTAAAGATATCTGTCAGATCATCCCGATGATTAATAATAATGTATTTGATATTTGAAAGATGAAAAGATTCTTATTTCTATCATTCGTTGGGCAGGATTTGGAGGAATTTAGTATAAAAACTTCAATATTTTTTGCAATAGCTCTTATGCTATCTGTCCTGACAGCAATTGCATTGGCTTCGGAAGAGAATAGCGGCATTACAGGCGAGCAGGCCCTGCAAAAGCTTATGGAAGGCAATGCTCGCTATGCATCAGGTAACGCCAGCCATCCCGACCAGTCCATGCAACGCCGCTCTGAGCTGATCGCCGGCCAGCATCCCTTTGCCGTCATCATCGGATGCTCAGACTCCAGAATTCCCCCGGAAGTGATCTTTGATCAGGGTCTGGGAGACATCTTCGTGATCAGGACGGCAGGTCAGGTTATGGATAACGTCTCTATAGGCAGCATCGAATACGCCGTCGAGCATCTGGGCGTGCCTTTGGTAGTGGTACTGGGCCATGATAGCTGCGGTGCGGTCACTGCCGCGACAGAGGGTGGCGAAGTCCCGGGTCATCTGGATAGCCTGGTCAATTTCATTCTGCCTGCGGTGGAGCAAGCCAGGGAAATGGGAAACTCCAGCGAGCTGCTCAACAATTCCATCGATAATAACATCTACAACATTGTGGATGATCTCTTGGCCTCCCAGCCGATATTATCGGAAAAGGTAGAGAAGGGCGAGCTGTTGATTGTGGGGGCACGCTACCATCTGGATTCGGGAGAGGTGGAAACTCTCGAGTAAATATCTTGATGCTGGCCCACTCGATATCTGAAAGACAAGAATCGCCAATGGCCCCTTCTATTTTTTGTTCAAATTGTGATCTCCTGAGATATGCCGAGATATGCCTCAATAATGATGGCTGCAATAGCATATTCGAGATCATAATAGACATTGCAGCATATCTTTCCACTGTCAAGGGGTAGAGATATTTACTCCTTAGTAAAAGAAAGGCCTTCCATGAAATGTGCAATTACCATTATCACTATGCTGGCTGCGATATTCGTTCTACCTGCAATGGGAGAATCGGCGCAGTTCTGGTACGATCAGGCAAATGGGTACTACATCTCGGGCGACTACGAAAAAGCTGCTGCAAGCTATGATAAGGCCCTGGAGTTGGTGCCGAACAGCAGCGTCATATGGAATCTTAAAGGAAAAGTTCTGGGCATGCTGAACCGCTATGAGGAATCCATCTCTTGTTTTGATAAATCGCTTGCCATCAACTCCTCCAATCCCGAGTCTATGAGCCTGAAAGCAATTGCCCTCTCCCAGGGATTAAATAAAAACAGCGAGGCCATTGTCATTTTCGACCAGATCTTGCAGACAAATCCCTCATATTTCGATGCCTTGATAGGAAAGGGCATGGCCCTGGGCAAAGAAGGCAACCTCTACAGCTCCCTGGAATGTTTTGAGAATGCTACCCAAATAAAGCCCCAGGATCCGACCGGCTGGAATAATAAAGGAGTCGTCCTGCGGGAAATGGGAAGATATCAGGATGCTTTGACCTGCTTTAATAAAGCTCTCACCATTGACTCCAGTTATGAGGTTGCGCGGCAGAACCGAGAGTATACCCTGCAGGACATGGATCAGGAACCACAGTCATCCGTAAGCCAGAGCACACAAAATATGCTTTGAGCCGGCAAAATCGTTTTCCATCTTTTTTTATCTTTTGTCGATTTTATAAAATCGGGCAATAGCTTAAAATAAACGTTCGACAATCATCGATTATCGATAATTATATCATCGATCATGGGTGATAGCGGTGATGAGCAAGTGTGCAAGCTGATCTGTCTGATGATCACGGCAATGGCGCTGATTTGCGCCGTGCAGGGGGAGATGCCCCTGGGCTTTGCCGGGGCCATGAACAACGCCGGTCAAAAGGATATCCTTACCGTTAAAAATTATGATACCGGCGCATCATTGACCGAGGCGTACACAGATGTTGAGCACCTGCAGAGAAATACTCAGGTCAATACCAGAGCTTACGGGACAAAATCAACGGCACCTGATGCCAATGGGACAGATGCCGACAGCCAGAGCATCAGCCCGGCAGGCTGGGCTGGCGGTCTTGAGGCAAGCATCAATTCTAATGTCATAGGCAAGGCCCACATCGCGTGGCAGTCTCTCGATCCGAGCGTCTCCAGCAAAGGCCGCCATCAGCTCTTTGGTCGCAGCGTAGAGGATCTGACGGGAGTGTTCTCCATTGAGAAGTTCATACAGCTTTGGTCCGACAGCCGTCCCGGTGAGATAAGCGTGGACTGGCTGCCCTGCTCCTGAACAATGGGCCTGATATCATCTATTTCTTTGGACTTATGATTATCTCCACCGCCAGGTCATTGTAATCACGATCTATGAGAGCATAGAGATCCTCCCAGCGAAGCTGGCATTTGCAGGAGCCTAATGGCAATTTTATGACATGTGCTTTTCCGTCCTCATTGAGGCTGCTGTCCGTGTAATACATATTTCCGTCCGCAGCCTGCAGTGCAAAAACCAGCCTCGTGTTGGCCGGATAATCTCCCACATCAAAACTCTTGCCCACATTCTCATTAATAGAGTCAAAGAGCATCTTGCTCTCCGGCTGAAAGAGCCAGAAGCGGTTATGATATGGAGTATTCTTGCTGACCAGTCTGGCCATGACATGGCTTTCTGTCACTAAAACAACATCTTCTTTAATGGTGGGCATAACCTCGATCTCCACCACGAGATCCTTGTAGATCTTCTTTGTAAGGCCAAGAGATGTCTCCCAACGCATCTCCCATTTATTATAACCGGTGGGAAGCTTACGCACGTGGCTCAAGAAGTCCGGATTTTTCACCTGATCTGTGTAATAGGTATATCCGCCATCAGTCTTGAGCGCGAACGAAAGCTTTGCACCAGCAGGGAAGGTTCCCAAGTTAATGGCCTTTCCGAGGGGTGTCTGATCGCCCAGAATCATCCTGTCCTCTGGGGAGCAAAGACGGAATTCTTCCAGGGTGGCGGCCAGCCTGCTCTTGGCTTTTATAAAGACCCTGCCGTCCTTAGGCATCACAATATCCTCGGTAACGGGACTGAATATCTCCATCTCCATCACTACTTTGTCATAGTCCTTCTCGTCACCTAAACCGTAAAGGTCCTCCCAGGAGAGCTCCCACTTAAAGGTACCTGTCTTGACCTTCTTGACATGATCGCAGGCATCACTATTCAGAAATTGATCGGTGTAGTAGACGTGCCCGTCGGAGGTTTTTAAAGCAAGAGTGATACGAGTGCCTGATGGATATACCCCCAGATCGTAGAGCTTGCCTATCTCCGAGCTGGTGGCCTTGAAGATCAGTCTGTTCTCGGGAAAATGCTGCCAGATCTCATCATCCTGGGTGGTGTTCTTCCCCTTAAAGCTGACTATGACCCGTCCCTGTTTGGGCATGATCAGATCGTCATCCGAGGTGAATTGCACTGCATAAAAAGCGAAGTTGCTGCCAATCCCACACTCACCGTAGCCGATCTTGAACCACCCACTCTCACCCCAACCCAGGCCCCAGCTATTCTTGCATATCCAGTATCCTTGAGCATCATTGTAGCCTACGATGCATACGGCATGATCGGCCATGTAGCCGCCATAGGCTTCTTTATAAATTCCTCCATTATAGTAATAGAAATCCTCGTAAACATGCATCCCGGTCATGAGAGGGCCGCGCGTTGCAAGCCACTCCTTGGCCTGGGATGCGCTTAGCAGTGTCTTCCAGCTTTCAATTTTGACTATTCGGTTAGCTCTGTCCGGACAGCTTCTTGATTGATCGCTGTCGTATGGAAAACAGCCCTCATCTGGAATGCCGTATTGCTCGGCATATCTCAGGGCGGAGGTGTAGAACCAGCCCCGATCGCAGCAGTTGCCGCAACCGCGAAAGAACAGGTCCGCCTCGGAAAGATCGGGATTGAGATCGGGATTCCTCCTGAAGATCTCTAAATTGGACTCAATAAGGGCGACGGTAGCAAAGGCAACGCACGAGCCGCACTGCTTTTGGTCTCTTATGGGAGTGGTCCAGTTCTTGCCTGAGGCACGCCTCCAATCCCATTGCTCGGGATAGATAGAGACGGGAGCACGCTCGAATGTTCGTGCGCTCTCCTGTGCCAGGAGTTCCTGGATCCTCTTTTTTTCATCTTCAGGAACAATGAGACCAAGATACAGCATTTTTTTCGGCTTTGACAGCCGGCTGAGAGATGTTTCTCCAGCGAGCCATGAGAGGCTCTTCTCGCTAATCATGCTGCGTATTGCATCGATTTCGTCCATTGCCACGATTTGTAGACCCCCAATAATCTTTAGACGGGATACCAATATAAACTTTGTTATTTTTTATATACTACCATAATTAAAGATACAGAAAGAAAGAAGAAAAATAGGATCAGGATGGAAAACCTGCATCCAAAATCAGGCAGTTTATAATGCTGGAAATCCGCAGCAAACTTCAAAAAGAAAGTTATTAATATCCTGCCGGTGAAACATTGGCAAACATTGGTGTACCAGGGGGACTATATCGCTATGGAGGTTACGATTAAGAGATCTGCGCGACGCAGAAAGACCATCCAGGCCAGGATGGTAGGAGGAAAGATGGAGGTTTTGGCTCCTGCCTCCATCTCAGACGCCGCTTTGCAGGGTCACATAGAAAAATTGCGTTCTCGACTGGAGAAGCGGGTCTATCCAAAGGATGACGCCCATCTGCATGAAAGAGCCAGCCTACTAAACAGCAGATACTTTCAAGGATTTCTGACCTGGAACAGCATCCAGTATTCGGCTAACCAGGAGCGCAGGCGCGGATCCTGCAACTGCACCGCCCGGACCATTCGCATCAGCAGCAAGCTGGCCGAGCTTCCTCAGTGGGTTGAAGATTATGTGATTGTACACGAACTTGCCCACCTGCTTGAGCCCAACCACGGCAAGAGGTTCAAGGCACTGGTACACAGATATCCCCTGGCGGAAAGAGCCATTGGATTTCTCATGGCGACCGAGACTATGTAACTATTTATTATAGCTGGATGACTGAGTCTAGTTGCTGCAATTGAGAGGTTAGACGATGAAAAATTTCCATATCTTTATCATTTTTGCTATTCTTCTGGCATCTTTGGGCTGCATGGATACGAAGGGAGGAGAGCAGAACAGGAATAACAGCTCACTTATTTCCAGGGATGTGCTCTTCGGCAATCCGGACCGCATTACTACCAGAATCAGCCCCGACGGCTC
>CAYXSJ010000077.1:0-11751 GCA_964467095.1 uncultured Methanotrichaceae archaeon | reverse complement strand
CAGGCAAGCTGGCAAAAGTTGATCCTGCGAGAAATATTTGAGTTAATAAATAAAAAAAGTCGCAGGGCAGATTCTTGCCAAAGACAATTTTTTCTCGATAGTTTTTTTTATTGGGACGACACAAGGATTCGCTGAGGCTCGCATGTACAGGATAGTCAGGCGCAGGGAAATGGCTGGCGGAGATATCATCCTCAATGAGATTGAGGTGCCCAAGATCGCCCGCATTGCAAAACCGGGGCAGTTCGTGATTCTCAGGGCTAACGAGTTAGGTGAGCGCATCCCCATGACCCTAGCCGACTTCAATCCCGAGAAGGGGACCATAACCATCATTTACCACGTGGTGGGCAGGTCCACGGCTCTTTTCAAGACGCTTCAGGAAGGAGACGGCTACCTGAATGTGGCAGGCCCTCTGGGAAAGCCCACTGAGGTAGGATTTGCGGGCACAGCCATCTGCGTAGGAGGGGGAACCGGACTCGCCGTCCTCTATCCCATCGCCAAGAAGCTGAAGAGCCTGGGAAACCGGGTGGTGAGCATCATCGGGGCACGCACCAAGGAGCTGGTCATCCTTCGAGAGGAGATGGCTGACATATCAGATGAGCTCTTGATCTGCACGGATGACGGTTCATTGGGGCGAAAAGCACTGGTGACACAGCTTCTGGAGGAGGTCCTGCAAAAAGAGACTCCTGGATTGGTAGTGACCATCGGGCCTGTGCTCATGATGAAACTGGTCAGCGATATCACTCGCCCCCGCCAGATAAAGACCATCGTCAGCCTCAATCCCATCATGATCGACGGCACGGGCATGTGCGGCAGTTGTCGAGTCGAGGTAGGCGGTGAGACGAAGCTGGCCTGCGTGGACGGGCCGGAGTTTGACGGGCACCAGGTGAACTACGAACTGCTCATGACTCGGCTTAAGGCTTTCCAGGAGGAAGAGCGCATAGCATTGCAGGCGCACGGGGAAGAAGAGGTGCATAAGTGCCGCCTGACAGAGGACCTGAAGGAAAAAGAGCAGGAGTGAGACTCAGATTTTATCAAATGGCACCAAGAAGGTTCCCTCGACCGCTATCTGAGCTGATTCAACTGCAAACCAATGGTAAATTACTTAATAAATAGACACCATATCTTATAGCCAAAGCAGTAAGAGCAGGTGCACGAGATATATGATTGAAGGAGAAGGCGTCAGGCTGAAGGTTTCCGAAGCCAATCAGGGCGATGTAGGAAAAGGCATAGTCAGGATTGGCGAGGATTTCCTGGAGAAAATAGACGCACGTCCCTTAGATGTGGTGGAGCTGATAGGTTCAAGGCCCACGGCTGCTTTGGCTGTCAGTGCCTATTCCCAGGATCAGGGCTTAGACATGATCAGAATGGACGGCTTGATCAGATCCAACGCTGGAACGAGCATAAGCCAGTACATCGAGGTCAAAAAAGCGGTCTGGAACGAGGCCAAGCATGTCACCCTCGCCCCGGTCACGCAAGGGATGCAGATCTTTGCTCCCGGAGACGTCCTCACCAAGGTATTCAACGGCAGGCCGCTGATAAGAGGAGATGTCATCTCCACCACCAGCGTCCGAAAACCGCCCACCGACTCCATGGGCCGGGAGACCATGTTTGAGGAGATATTCCGGGGCTTTTTGGGGGCCCAAGCCTTCGGCCTGGGTGAGATCAAGCTGCGAGTGATCTCCACCAGTCCGGGTGGAATTGTCAAGATCACTGAAGCAACCGACATTGAGCTATTGCCTCAGGCCGTAGAGACTCCGGAGCGCTCCGTGCCTTCAGTGGTATACGAGGATGTCGGCGGCTTGAAGCCGGTGATAACCAAGGTCAGGGAAATGATCGAGCTTCCCCTCAAGCACCCCGAACTCTTTGACCGCCTGGGCATTGATCCGCCCAAAGGCGTCCTCCTGCACGGACCGCCCGGCACAGGAAAGACCATGCTCGCCAAAGCCGTGGCCAATGAGAGCGACGCCTACTTTATAAGCATCAACGGCCCGGAAATCATGTCCAAGTACTACGGTGAGAGCGAAAAAGCGCTGCGGGATCTGTTCGAAGAGGCAGAGAAGAACACCCCGGCCATCATATTCCTGGATGAACTGGACTCCATCGCACCCAAGCGGGGAGACGTCACAGGCGAAGTGGAAAGGCGCGTCGTAGCTCAGCTCTTATCCCTCATGGATGGCCTGAAAGAGCGGAAGAACGTAATAGTAATCGGCTCCACCAACCGGCCTGAGGCGCTGGATATGGCGCTACGCCGGCCGGGCAGATTCGACAGGGAGATCGAACTGGGCGTTCCCGATATGGAAGGGCGCATGGAGATCTTCCAGATCCATACGCGCGGCATGCCCTTGCATGAGGATGTAATCCTGGAGGACTTTGCCAAGCGGACATACGGTTTTGTAGGTGCCGATATCTCAGCCGTGGGCCGGGAGGCGGCCATGAATGCCCTGCGCCGCATCCTTCCGGAGATCGATCTGGATGAGCCGACCATTCCCAAGGAGATCTTGGACCGGCTCATTGTGCAAAAGGACGACTTTGAGGCAGCCCTGCGAGAGGTTTCCCCCTCCGCCATGCGGGAGATTTTGGTTGAGGTTCCAAATGTCAGCTGGGAAGACATTGGCGGCCTGGAGGATGTAAAGCAGCTTCTTGTGGAGGCTGTGGAGTGGCCGCTGCGAAATGCCGAGAGCTTCCGCCGTCTGGGCATTGAGGCCCCTAAAGGAATTCTGCTCTACGGGCCGCCGGGCACGGGAAAGACCATGCTGGCCAAGGCGGTGGCCAATGAGAGCGAGGCCAACTTCATCACTGTCAAAGGATCCGCGCTTCTCTCCAAGTGGTATGGTGAGAGCGAGAAACGGGTGGAAGAGATCTTCAAAAAAGCAAGGCAAGTGGCTCCTGCCATCATCTTCCTGGACGAGCTGGATGCGCTGGTGCCTGTGCGCGGCGGTGGCGCAGGAGGCGAGCCGCATGTCACCGAACGCGTGGTGAATCAGCTTTTAAGCGAAATGGACGGCCTCGAGGAGCTGCGAGGAGTGGTTGTTATTGGGGCCACCAACCGACCGGATATCATCGACCCGGCACTTCTAAGGCCGGGACGCTTTGACGAGTTGATCCTGGTCCCTGTGCCGGACCCGGAATCCCGCAGGAAGATCTTCCAGGTGCATCTGAACAAAGCGCCTCTGGCGGACGATATCATCATAGATGAGCTGATCAGCCTCACCAACCAGTACACGGGAGCCGATATCGCCGCAGTGGTGCGAAAAGCCGGACGGCTGGCTCTACGGGAGGATATGGCAGCAGAGAAGATAGGCCAGAAACATTTCCTGGCGGCACTCCAGGAGATTGGACCTTCGGTCACTCCGGACACCATGAAGTATTATTCAAAATTGGGAGGGGAGCTACGCAAGAAAGCCTCCCGAGAGGTGGAACGCGGGGAGATGTACGCCTGAGAAGCCGTTCTCCCCGGCCATCGATTTATTTTTTGTTAGCAATGACCGGAAGATCAAAGGGGCAAATTTTAAAAACTATCCCGTTCCGCCCACCGTCGCCTCTGCCACCAGCAGATGGGGCGATCCGTCGCTCACGGGCACGAGCTGTCCTGCTTTTCCGCAGCGCCCGCTGTTGAACTTGAGGTCATTGGCAACCGCCCTGACATGCAGCAGGGTCTCAAGGATCTTGCCGGACAGCGACACATCCCTGAGGAGCTTCGTCTTCTCGCCCTTTTCCACTTGGTAGCCTCTCTTGGCATTGAACTGGAATACGCCCTCGCCCGTGCTCACCTGACCGCCTCTGCTTCCCGCCAGGTAGACTCCATCTCCCAGCTCCTCGAAGATCTCTTCCAGTTTCCAATCCCCGTTGGCGATGTAGGTGTTGCTCATTCGCACCACCGGCCGGTCCATGCCCTCGGCACGAGCATTGCGCGGCACACCGCCCAGTCGAGCCGCAGTCTCACGAGAATTGAGATACGACTTGAGGATGCCATTCTCTACCAAAACGGTCTCCTGGGCTAAGCTTCCCTCATCGTCAAAGGGATAGTAGCCGTTTTTCATCAAACTGGGATCGTCCTTTACCGTCACCAGCTCAGATCCGATCTTCTGGCCCAGCTTTCCTTCCAGACAGGAGTCGCCTTCTAAAATGATGTCTCCCTCTGTGGCATGGCCCACGGCCTCATGAACGAAGACCCCGGCCAGCTCCTGATCGAGCAGAACGGGATAAGTTCCGCCTTTGGGTACTTTTGCGTCCAGAAGGGCCACTGCCGTCTCTCCTACTCCTCTGGCCAGAGCAATAGGGTCTTCCCGGTCAAAGAGCTCCAGGCCCCCCACGCCGGATCGGCCCTCTGCGTCCGTCTGGTAGAGACCGTTTCTGTGAGCCACAGCGCTGATGACAAAGCCCATGCGCGTCGCCTTTGACATCAGATCCAGGCCCTCCGAGCTGCGGTAGCTCACCGTGGTCTCCATCTCAGAGTAGACGGCCTGGGTGGAGGAGACGCCTTTGACTTTTGCCGCGTTTTCAATCTCCCGCAGCAGGGCTACTTTCTCCTCCAGGGAAAGGTTCTTGGGATCTTTCTTTACTGGAACCGCTATGCTTCTGCCAGCCGGAGCCTTTGCCAGAGACAGATCCTCACGCCGGTCAATCTTCCGGGCGATGCGTTTGGCCAGATCGATCTCTTCCCCAAGATCGGTAACATTGTCCGTGGTCACAAAACCCCAGGCTCCACCGTAGAGGGCTCGCACCGCCGCTCCCTGGAATGGAGCCATCGCTATCTCTTCCAGCTTGCCGTTGTCCAGGACAATCCTGGTTCTACTGCCTCGCAAAATGCGTATGTCGTAGAACTCAGGTGCCACGGATTTCAGATGCTCCTGCTGGGAGTGGGGGTGGGAATGGTCTCAGGCAGGTTGATGCCGATCTTCTTTTCTGTGGCAAACCTCTTCAGCTTCTCAATCAGCCGGTTCCTCTGCCCGCCCATGGCATACTCGAAGACCTCACTCATATTGGAGACGGGAATGATCTCGATCTTGCCCTTGATGGCCTCGTCAATCAGGACATCGCCCATATTGGATTTGGGTATGAGCACTGTCTTAATGCCTGCTTGCGCTGCGGCCTCGATCTTCTGCGTCACGCCTCCCACAGGCATGACATCTCCCCGTACGGACAGAGAGCCGGTCATGGCCACCGTCTGCTTGACTGGCACGCCTTCCAGGGCAGATATGACTGCCGTGGCGATGGAAATAGATGCGCTGTCGCCCTCTACGCCCTCGTAGGTGCCGATGAACTGAATGTGCACATCCTTCTTGGTTATGTCCTCACCCAGGAACTTCTTGATGATCACTGAGACGTTGGTGACCGCTTCTCTGGCAATCTCCTGAAGCTTGCCTGTGGCTATGATCTTGCCCTCCTCCTTGGACTGCGCAGGCGTGATCTCGGCCATGATGGGCAGCACTATTCCCGAGTCGCCCATGACTGCCAGACCATTGACTCTTCCCACCTCGTCCCCGGAGGAGTGGAACATGCTGTAATCCTTGCGCTTCTCCATGTAGCGGTCTGCAAGCTGCTGCTCCACTGATCTGGCCATCTTCTTGGCCTGCATGACGTGATCCACTTCGGTCAGTTTAGCACCATTGGCTCGAGCTACATCCCCTGATACCCTGATCAGACCGCCGAGGTCTCGCAGCATTAGTGTGAGATGTCCTTTCCTGCCGGACCTTCTCTTGGCTTCCCGCATGATCTCAGAGACGGCATCGCTCGTAAAGTGCGGTATCTTGCCGTCTCTTACAATCTCCTGGGCCACGAATCTGATGAGCTTGTTTCTGTTCTCCAGGGTGTCGTCCATGGTATCTCTCATGTAGACCTCATAGCCGTAGCCCTTAATGCGCGAGCGCAGGGCGGGATGCATTCCCTGCACAGCATCCAGGTTTCCAGCGACGATCATGATGAAGTTGCAGGGCACAGGCTCAGTTCTGACCAGTGCGCCGGAGCTTCTCTCGCTCTGGCCGGTGATGGGATACTCGCCCTCCTGTAGAGCCGTAAGCAGGCTTTGCTGCGACTCCGGGCGCAGGGTGTTTACCTCATCTATGAAGAGAACTCCCTTGTGTGCCTTGTGAATGGATCCGCATTCCACCCGCTCGTGGGATGGCGTCTCCAGGCCTCCGGACTGGAAAGGATCATGGCGGACATCTCCCAGGAGAGCGCCGGCGTGTGCACCGGTGGCATCCACATAAGGTGCCTTCTTTTTGTTGTTGTTGTCCACCAGGAGCTTGGGAACCATAGCATCCTCTTTGGGCAGCATATAACGCAGTGAGAGGAAAATGAGCGCTGCTGCAATGATTCCGAAGAGAAGCTGGCCAGTATAATAGGCATATACTATCAAGGCCATTACTATGAGCATTAAGAACATATTGCGCGTCTGGACCTTCTTTCTGGCCTCCATCTTCTGAGCATCGACTATCTGCTTGCCTCTGCCGGCAGGCACTACGCGAACGCGCGGAGTGTTGTTATCCTCCGGATTGGCATAAACCAGCACGTCCTGTAGCTCTTCCACCGGGAGTAGCTCGCTCATGGCCTTGCCCAGCATGGATTTTCCGGTTCCCGGTGATCCGATGAGCATGACATGGCGTCTCTGTCGTGCCGCCTTTTTAATCACTTCCACGGCTTCATCCTGGCCGATCACATGATCTATGAGGCTCTCAGGCACGGTTATGCTGCTGGTATCTTTGAAATCAATATCCCCAAGCAGCTCATTCGACTCGTCTTCGGAAGTCAATTTTTCGGCCCTCATATCGTCTTTTAATCCTTCTTGACTATATATCTGGTGCTTTGCTTTCATACTCTTTTTGGTCCTCTATGCTTTGAAATCTCGGATCATTTTAAGGTATTCTTCCAGCATGCCTTTGGACAGATGGGGTTTAATAAGTTCATGTGCTCTTTGGAAATGCTCTTGTGTTACCAGTATCCTGTCAATGATCAATTCTTCTTTTTTCATGCCGGGATCTATATGCTCCCGCAAAGCAAGCATTCCCGCTTCCCGGCAGAGCATCTCTAAATCAGCACCGGAAAAGTCCTCAGTTATCTCAGCCAGCCACGATGCCAGGACACCTGGGGCAGCCATACGGGAGAGATAAATCTCAAGTATTCTCTCTCGTGCCTGCATGTCCGGCATGGGAATATAAACCATACGATCGAACCTGCCGGGACGGAGCATTGAGCTGTCCAGGAGATCCGGCCGATTCGTTGCCGCTACTATTACCACATCTTTGAGCTGCACCAGCCCATCCAGCTCGGTTAAAAATTGGCTGACCACTCGCTCTGTAACATTAGAATCCGATCCGCTGCCCCGGCCCGGAACTATGGAGTCGATCTCGTCAAAGAAGACTAAAGACGGAGCCGCCTGGCGGGCTTTGCGGAAGATCTCTCTCACGGCGCGTTCCGATTCGCCCACCCACTTGCTGAGCAGTTCCGGGCCCTTGACGCTGATGAAGTTAACATTGCTTTCGGTCGCTAAAGCTCTTACCAGGAGGGTCTTGCCTGTTCCCGGCAGGCCGTAAAGGAGAATGCCTCGCGGTGGCCGAACGCCCACGGCTGCGAAAGCTTCCGGATACTTAAGCGGCCACTCCACTGCCTCGATGAGCGACTGCTTGGCATTTTCCAGGCCGCCCACCTCATTCCAGTGCACCTCCGCCACCTCTACGAATACCTCTCTCATAGCTGAGGGCTCAATTTTCTTTAAGGCCTCCTGGAAATCTTCTTTTGTAACCCTGAGGCTCTCCACTATTTCGGCTGGTATATCTTCTTTAACATCAATATCGGGAAGCGCCCTCTCCAGTGTTCTCATGGCAGCTTCTTTGCATAGGGCATAAAGGTCAGCTCCCACGAAGCCGTGCGTGGCATCTGCAATCTCTTTCAGGTCCAAAGACTCGTCAAGAGGCATGCCCCTGGTATGTACATACAGCACTTCCAGCCGGCCGTTTTTGCTGGGAATGCCGATCTCAATCTCCCTATCGAAGCGCCCGCCCCGGCGGATGGCAGGATCAAGGGCATTGGGCCTATTGGTGGCTGCAACTACTATTACCTCTCCCCGGGAGGAGAGGCCGTCCATAAGGGCCAGGAGCTGGGCTACCACACGCCTCTCCATGTCGCCGGACACCTCCTCGCGTTTGGGGGCGATGGAGTCGATCTCATCGATGAAGATGATGGAGGGCGATGTCTTGGCTGCCTCTTCGAAGATCTGGCGCAGCCGCTGCTCGCTTTCACCATAAAACTTGGAGACGATCTCAGGACCTGAAATGGATATGAAGTTGGCGTCGGTCTCGCTGGCCACGGCCCTTGCAATGAGCGTTTTTCCAGTGCCGGGAGGGCCATGCAAGAGCACCCCGCGAGGTGGATTGATGCCCAGGCGAGAGAAAAGCTCAGGATGGCGCAGGGGAACCTCGATCATCTCCCTGATCTCTCTGATCTCTCGAGAGAGGCCGCCGATATCCTCATAGGAGATGTCCCGCACCTGCAAAGCCAGCTCTTCCAAAGTCTCCCTGGTGATGCTGATGATGGTCTCGGAAGTTACGAGCACCGCACCGGCAGGCATTGTGCTGACCACGGCCAGGTTGAGGCTGTTGTTGATCATCTCCACGCGCAGCATCTCACCCTTGACAATCGCCCTTCCTTCCAGCATGCGAAGCAAGTACTGCGGCCCACCCATGAGCCGGATCTGGCGCGTGGGAGCGACTACGATCTTTCGGGCCGGTCTTGCCTCGGCCCGGGCCACAGAGACTTTGCTGTCTATCCCAGCACCCAGGTTGGCGCGGGTATTCCCGTCTATTCTGATGAGATCCTGGGGATCGTCAGGATTTCCGGGCCAGACTATGGCGTAGACCTTATCTTTTCCTTTGATCTCCACCACTCCGCCGTTTTCCAGAGAGAGGGTGGTCAATACATCGGCCCCGATCCTGGCCACGCCCTTTCCCGCATCTTTGTGATAGGCTTCAGCAACCCGAAGCTGAATCATATGATGCTCCACCCCATGTCTTTCAAATGCACAGCGCCACGCTCTTCCAGCCTCTTTAGCCGGTCCAAAACCACAATCTCAGGAACTTCCAGCCTCATGGCCAGCTGCGAAGTATCTGCATCGCCCGAGAGCAGTGCCGTCAGAATCTCTGCCTCCAACTGGCTTTGCGCATAGCTTCTGGCCGTGCTGCAGGCCGTCTTTTTGATCTCCATCTCTCGTGTTTCGACTCGGTCCAGGAGAGCGCGCAGTTCAAGCCTTTTCAGCTCAAGGGAAGAGAGTTCATCTCGCAGAAGCTTCATGTCCTGGGCGGGTCCGTTGTCTTCTACCCTGGGCACGTCCTCGGAAAGGTAGGCTCGCACGCCGTAAGAATGAGGCGAGACCGCTACCTCCAGGACCGTCTTTCTGGCTATGCGGAAATATTTTCTTCTTCCCTGGTCCTGATAGCATTCCACGAGGCCGGCTTTCTCCAGCATCTCCAGATGATCGATGACCGCCTTGGGCCCTACATCCAGCCGCTTGGCCATCTCATTGAAGTAAAAAGGGTGAAAGGAGAGGAGTTGAAGGATACGCCTTCTATTTTCGTTTCCCAGGATATTTAAGAGTTCAACGGGATCCAATATCATCACTCGATTATCACTTGTTAAACTTAAGGTTAGTAACTCTAGGTTAGATAAACTTTGCGGTGCCAAAAAGCCAGTCTAGAGTCCGGGAAGTATTTCTGACCTGTGATAAAAAAGATAAAATTTGTAAGTCTTCATTAATAGCAGTCTACTGGTTTGGCATCCCTGGCGTTGGAGTGGTGCTGTTCCCCCATTCGCCACCATCGGGAATTCTGGCAAAAGAGACATCTGCCATTGCAACTTTGTACTCCTTTTGGTCCACAAGGTTCCCCGATGGATCAAACAGCCTTATGCAATCTCCATCGTTTCCCTGGAATACGCCGCTACTGGACACGAAGATGGCCAGGAACTCTCCTGGCTTTATGGTTGTGCCATTGGGCATCCTGTACTCTCCTGGAGTCGACCTGAACACGGTATCCTTCATCACATATCCGCTTACATCAACCGGATCTTTGCCGGCGTTGAATAGCTCGACGAACTCGTCATCCATTCCGCTGATGTCGCCGTTCTTATTCCAATCAGATGCCGGATTCGATAGCATCTCATTGATTACTATATCTGCGCCTGTTGCATTGACAGCCATGATTATGCAAATGAGGCTGATCAGATATTTCCATGTGCATCTTAAATCCATCAACTAAAATTCCCTCCTATGAATCCTCAGTGATCCTTCAGACGGTTACTTGGTTATTGAGTCAAAGCTTCCAGATTTTTCTTTTAATGAAATTCCCTGAGCGCGTCCTTTGTATGCTGGACGAAGATCTTTGCAATATCGTCGTTCTCGCCCATTCCCATCAGATTGAAATCAACCTTGAATCCATCTTTTTCCAGCATGCTCTTCCAGGAATCGCTCTCATTACCGGTGAGGTCGTTCAGGGCATGATCTCCTGCTACAACCATGAAGGGCATCAACCTGACATTTTTGACCTCGGCCTCATTCAGCTTAGCCACCACTTCATCATATGTCGGATATCCTTCTACCGTGCCCATAAATACATTCTTATAATCCTCAGCCAGTATGTTTGCCATTTGGGAATAAGCGCTGTTGGCAGGATGTTCTGTCCCGTGCCCCATGAAGACAATAGCAGTCTCATCGGCATTCCTGGAGCTATTGTGTCGCGTCCTTTCCGTTCCTGTTGTAAACTCGTCAAACTGTTTGGCTAAAGCCGTGGAGACATTGCGATAGTCTTCATGGCTCATGAGAAGCGGCCAGCCGATAGTGAGATTCTTGAAGCCAAACTTTCCGTCGATGCCTCTGATGCTCTCCACGATGTTGGCCATATCATGGAACTCCTCGCCGGGGATAATGTGTAGTGACTGGACTACAACGTTGACATAGCCCTCATCATTGAGCCGGGCAAGAGCTGTCAATGGATTGTCTATGGAAATGTTGTCTCGTTCCAGGATCTTGCGCCTGATGTAATCGGATGTAAAGGCGATCTGAATCTTGGCTTCAGGGAATTCATTTTTGTAAATTTTCTCTATGTTCTCATAGGCGGCCTGAGCTTCCGGGTAGCTTGTGCCGAACATTACCAGCAAAATGGCCGGGCTGTCCCTGGCAGGCCTATCCATCGCACCATTGACCGGAGCAACTAAGGCAAAAGCAAGCACAGCGGCCATTCCAATCAGCATTTTTTTCATCTAATCCTCCTTGAAAAAGCTTAGTTGAATTAACGCAAATTAAGTAGATTTAATATAAAAAACTAACGCTGTAAGATGCAGTGAGTCCGCAAAAAAAGCGACCTGATCTGCCCTCAAAGCTAGCGAATGCTGAGGACAAACCAGAATGATGCGATGCCGATCGCGATTATCAGCAAATTGACCATCTGTCCGTGGCCCACCTTCCAGCGCGCTAAAGTGAATCTGATGCTGATCAGTGCGTGAACCAGGAAGAAGAAGACCAGGAACAAGTCCAGCTCAGTATGCATATGTCTGGCCTGCTGCAAGGGCAGCAAAGCCCGGTTATACCAGGCATATCCTGAGATGAGGAAGACGATCATGAAGATGAGAAGCATCCAGGCGCAGATTCGGTTTATTTTGACGAGAAGTCGTCCAAACTTCAAAGCAAATTCACCTTAAGGTCTATTGTATTGCGTAGTTATTAAGTGATGGTACAGGTATATATGCATGCGAAATATGCATATG
>CAYXSJ010000076.1:5654-11960 GCA_964467095.1 uncultured Methanotrichaceae archaeon | reverse complement strand
CAACGGTCTGCCAGACTGGACGATCAACCTCGAGGACGCTTCAGGAAATGTGATCAAAACTACGACGACCGGTCCAGACGGCTCGTATGAATTCTGCGAACTGGTCCCAGGCGAATACACTGTCTGCGAAGTGCTGAAAGCAGGATGGAAGAACATCGGAGACATCTGTATCCCAGTGACCCTGGAAGATGCTGATGTCAACGATGTGGACTTCACGAACACGCCGCTTTTCTGCATCGAGGGCCACAAGTACAACAGCTTAACCGGCGAAGGTCTGTCTAGCTGGACGATCAACCTCAAGGACGCTTCAGGAGCTGTGATCAAGACTACGACGACCGGTACAGGTGGCTTGTATAGATTCTGCGAACTGGTCCCAGGCGAATACACCGTCTGCGAGGTGCTGAAAGCAGGCTGGAAGAACATCGGAGATACCTGCATCCCAGTGGTCCTGGACTGCGAAGACTCGGCGGATAACAACTTCTATAACGAGCCTGTAAAAATACCATGCGCCGGATGTCCATGGTTTATAAAGAACGACTTGTACAAAGCGAAATGCGGAGTCCTGCTAGAAGTTCCTGCAGAAAAAGGGATTCTAGCCAATGATCCCCAAGCCATAGCGGTGATCGATCCTGAGTTAATAACGATCGATCCCAAATATGGAACTATCGAAGTCTATGAGGATGGATCCTTCGTCTATGATCCGTCTCTGGGCATAACTTCGGGAACCTATGTGATATTCAAGTACAGAGCAAACAATGGACTCTGTGATGCCAAGTATTTGGGAATTGCAAAGATACAGGTCGCATGCAGTAGATAAGTTTTAAATATCATTATTTTTTTTAATAATAAAATTAAAAAATGTGTGGCTAAAAGAATTACGGAACCCAAAAAAAAAATTCCGGAAGTTTCTCAGCTCTCTCTGTAAATCGGCTTTTCCGGAACCAGATAGATGGTCCAGAAGACCAGAAGGGTGACTATCGCTTTAACGATGATATTGGTCCAGAACATCTGATGCAAGCCCTCTATACCCACAACCCCGGCAAAGGCGATGACGGGAAAGAGCAGGCTGTCTACAGGAATGGAGATGGAATTGGAGGCAAACACCCGTGTCCATTGCGGCCAATTTTCTCTGCCTCCCCGGGTCCATTGTTGATAGACCTTCGTATCAATCAGCTCGGCAATGAGGGCTGTGAAGATGGATGCAATTGTGATCCTCATCTGCAGGGAAAAGAGAAATTCCCAGGCCGTCTGTCCTCCGCTATTCGCCCAATCGGTCTGCGCCGGCAACATCACCACCAGCTGGAAATAAAGGGCAGCGAGCAGGTTGACGGCTGCAGCCAGCCAGATGGTGGTAATCGCGGCCCTCTGCCCGAGCTGTTTGTGGATCAGGTCGCGCCAGGTAAACGTGAGGGAGTAGATGAAGCCGGCGTCCATGACCATCCCCCCGAAATAGGTGACCTTGGTGGCGGCGATGTTGCCTGCCAGGGAAAAGAATAGAAATAGTCCGCAGAGAATTATGGAGGCCTGTACCCTATCGATTCCTAATTTGCTCTCCTTGAGGCTGCGAGCATCGGCTCCCTTCGTCTCCAGGCCCCCGGATTCGCCTTGCCCTTCGGTTCTTATCTGCAATTCTAAATCGTTCTCAGCCATTTATTCTTCAATTCCGCAAAGCTCCCTGTTCTTAAACTTTCCCTGATCTCTTCCATGAATCGGAGCATAAAATGGAGATTATGAAGCGTGGCCAGCCGGAAATAGGACAGCTCCCGGGAGACATAAAGATGGCGAAGGTATGCTCGGGAGTAGGTGCGGCAGGTAGCGCAGGTGCAGTTGGGATCAGCGGGGCGGCTGTCTTCTTTAAATACAGAATTTTTGATATTTATTCGGAATTTGTTTTCCTGCGACCCCCCCGCCTGCGGCGAGAGCAAGAGGCTCCCCCTGCGAGCGATTCTGGTAGGAGAGACACAGTCGAAGGTATCGATTCCTCGCGCCACGCATTCAAATATGTCGTCGATCTCTCCTATGCCCAAGAGATGGCGCGGCCGGTCGCTATCCAGTCTGGGAACGGTCCAGTCCAAGACCTGATGCATATCCTGCTTGGAGTTTCCAAGCGAGCCCCCAATGGCGATGCCATCAAATGGCTGGGCAGAGATGGCCTTTGTGCTTTCAAGCCTCAGGTCCTCAAACCATCCTCCCTGGATTATGCCGTAGAGCGCTTGATTTTTATCGTGGTATCGAATGGACTCTTCCGCCCAATTATGGCTTCGCAGCATTGCTTTCCTGGTGTAATCGTAGTCCGAGAGGGGTGAAGTGCATTCATCAAAGGCCATGATGATGTCCGTTCCGAGATTGGACTGAATCTTCATCGACTTTTCCGCATTCAAAAAATGCCAGGCGCCGTCGGAAAGAGACTTAAAGGAGATGCCCTCATCAGTGATCCGAGTCAAATTCTCCTTTTTTGACGCCTTCCCATTTATTTTTTCTTTTCCTCTGCAGTCTATGCCTCCCCTGCTCCCATTCTCTCTTTCAGCGCATTTATCATCGTATTTTCGTCTATAATCGCGACAAATTTCCGCTTGGTCGCAATCGTTGTGAAGGCACTCTTCAGGCTCCTGGTTAAGGCCATCTGATTTAAGCTCTTGCGGGAAGATGTTGCCGATCTTGCCTATGTTATGCTCTCTGGCAAAGCCTAAAGAAAAGGCCTGAAAGCCGCCGGAATCTGTGAACAGGGGCCGGTCAAATCCCATGAACCGGTGCAGTCCGCCCAGTCGTTTTATCAGCTCATCGCCCGGATTCAAGTGAAGATGGTAGGTATTGGCAAGGGAGCACTGCACGCCAATTCCGGCCAGGTCGTCAGAGCCCAGAGCTCTCACGCTTCCCAAAGTTGCCACTGGAACCAGGTAGGGCGTCTCGATATCTCCCCGCCTGGTTTTTATCAGCCCCAGCCTGGCCTGCGTCGCTTTGTCCTGCTTTAAGATCTCAAAAGATATCATTTCCGATTATCCTGCAAAGCTCTCTTGCGGCCAGCCGCGGAAAAAGCTTTTGCATGACTTGAATTCGAAAAAGTTTTAGGTATGTAGCTGCATCGAGATTGCAGAGAGATATATGAGGACCGAGTTTAAATGAGCGTGCACAGCGCAGGAATTTTATTGTTTCGTGTTAGAGAAGAGAGGCCGCAGGTGCTGCTTGTGCATCCGGGAGGCCCTTTTTGGTCCGGGAAGGATGAGGGTGCCTGGTCGATACCCAAAGGGGTGTTTGAAGAGCACGAGAGCCCGCTAGAGGCCGCAAAAAGGGAATTCAAAGAGGAAACCGGCTTTGAGTCGGCAGGGCAGTTCATTGATCTGGGCACGATTAAGCAGCCGAGCAAAAAGATCGTGCACGTGTGGGCACTTGCATCGGATTTAGATGCAACTTTAGCCACGAGCAATAAGTTCACCATGCAGTGGCCAAAAAATTCAGGAATCATGAGAGAATTTCGGGAGATCGATAAAGCCGAATGGTTTGATCTCGAAAAAGCCAGGAAAAAGATCCTGAAAGGGCAAGCCGGTTTTATTGATCGACTCCTGGAGGCGATAAAATTGGACGCGCGAGAAAAAAGATGGGCAAAAGAATAGCCCGAACCCGATCCCCAGTTCGCGATATGATTTTCCTAATTAGCAGCTATTGAAGAGCCTTTTTGACCTTTTCTACCATATCTTCTCGGATGGCGCTCTTTCTGTCTCCGCCACAAACGATGCCCCGCACGCCGATGATGTCCGGCTGCAAGCGTTTGAGGAGATCCAGGTGAGCAAAGCCGATGCTTCCGGCAATTGCTACCTCCAGGCCTGCGGCATGACCCAGTGCAATAAAATCCAGCAGATCTTGCTCGCTCATAAAATCAAAGGTCGGTTTTCCATCTTTTACGGCTGTGTCCACCATGACCAGATCTGCACCTGCTTTGGAGGCAGCCGCGGGCAGGAGCCTGGGCGAGATGGACCCGACACGAGCGTAATCGGAATAGCCTGATGCAACTACCTTCTTGCTTGCATCGAAGTCCTTTACGGCCCGCACAATGCCCTCAAGCATCTCTTCAGCTTGTGCGGGGGTCTTCACGCCTAAAAGGCCCGCCTTTATGTATTCCGCGCCGGAGACGGCAGCGCCTAAAGCCGCCAGGCTAGCAGTTCCCGGCTTGAATTCCAGGTCCCCTATGGTAGCGGAAACCGGCACCAGGCCTTTGGCCAGGTCTGCTACAGCCCGAATGGCCCAGGGAAAGTTCGCACCTAGTGACCCCTCTTTGGGGTTTTTTACATCAATTATGTCTGCACCGCCGGCCAGAGCCGCCTGTGCTTCTGCAATATTCATGGGGCTAACCAATAATCTCATATTCATCCAATCCCGAAAGAGCAGTCGTGCGATGCATCTTCGTCCTCGATATACTTAATGGTGCTGTTGTTCATGCCGTGCGCGGGGAGAGAAGCCGTTATGGGCCTGTCGCCGGCTTCAGCAAGATCGTTTCCAGCTCAGAGCCGCTGCGCATTCTGCAAGAGCTTCATCCCAGGGAGGTTTACATCGCCGACCTCAACCTCCTGACAGGTCGAGGCGACAATCTGGCAGTCATAAAAGATATATCGACCATGGCCAGGACCATGGCCGATACGGGTGTTTCGAAGACTGGCGATCTGGATCGTCTGCCTGCATCCGTCTCCCCAATTCTCGGCACGGAGACTTCATCGCTGCAGCTCATAGAAGAGGCGGCAAGAGAATGCAGGACGAGAAACCGTAAGGTAGTAGTAAGCATAGATATGATGAAGAGGAAGGTGCTATCTCGCGATTCCGAGCTGGTGGGGGTGGCGCCCTTGCAGCTCCTGCAGAGGTTAAACTGCCTGGAGCTGGAGGGCGTCATACTTCTGGAGATGGACAGGGTGGGAACATCTTCCGGACTGTGCAGACCGTTTCTGGAGGAGGCTGCATCAGCCTCTGAACATCCCCTCATACTGGGCGGCGGCGTGAAGGGTGAAGAAGATCTGAGGGCTTTGGAGGAGATGGGCTTTTCGGGGGCACTCGTGGCCACAGCACTGCACAATGGCAGAATACCTGTGGCACGAGTGCAGTAATTTGGGAAGCCTTTATTCTTACATCAGCGCGTCACTAATTTGACTGATGGTTTCCTGCAGATTTTCGCCCTCTTTGGTGGTTTTATATAGTATGTGCCCATCCTGGCTGGCCTCTAATAAATTATTTTTAATAAGTGTTTGCAAGTAGGGATTTACCGTCCTGAAGTTGAGATTTGCTTGATATACGATTCTTGTCTTGCTGGCACCATTTGCGCATATTTTTAGGATTTTAGAGAATATCTCATGTCTGCTTCTTTTCATAGTCGCACTCCTGACATATCAAGCGATGTTTTGTCGCATGATTCTGGCTTTTCGCTTCGGTCTTGACATAACCGAAGGGGAGAGTGAGTCCAGAGTATCAACGCCTTGGCCATGAGGCTCAGCTCAGCCTGATTATGGCGCAAATTGTTGCGATGATATACGGCATTCTTTCTCATCCCAGACTAAGCATAGATCATCTTTGAACATATAGACGATTATGTAAAGTCTGAAGCTACAGATCTTACCAACACTATTCTCCTTCCCATTGATCAGTATCAATGTTCCTGACGCAGCAAGATAAAGCAAACCTGACTATGCCTTTGGCATGCATGTACCGTCGAAAATCGTGAATCATTGGCATAATCAGGCACCATATATCCGATCTCTATGCCAGGAGCTGGGATAATCCACTTTCACCATATGCCTGCACCGCCGATGCCTCTAGGCATCTTCGCGAATAGTCCATCTTGGTTGAAGAGTCACTCAATCAAATCTTGAAGCCTTCTGAGAAGATATCAAAGAGAATCCTAAATTCCTGCTAACCGATGAAAAGAGACTTAAGGCGGCTCAGAGAAAACGATACTCATGCTTTTGCAGAAAATCTATCCTTGACCCCGAGGCCAGGGCAAACGCCAGCAGACCTTTTTGCCATAGCATTCCAGCAACCCAGGCAGTCTAGCTTTTTCTCAAGCTCTTCAGCTACCCAGGCGGGTGCATCGGATTTGCGTATCTCAGCCAGGATTAGGTGCTTCATAATATTGCAGTCTCGCTCGTCTTGCGCACCGCAGGCGTGTTCAAATAAAATGCACATCAGATCATTCCTTAGCAGTTTTAAAGCAGGCGAAATTATGAGCCAGCTATTCTTTGCCCTGCAATTATATCATTATCAAGCGTGATAAAACTATATAATCCTTTTTGCTTCTCATGCCATTATTTTCTAGGTGACCACTCCTAT
>CAYXSJ010000076.1:0-5554 GCA_964467095.1 uncultured Methanotrichaceae archaeon | reverse complement strand
ACTATATAATCCTTTTTGCTTCTCATGCCATTATTTTCTAGGTGACCACTCCTATCCAGCCGCTCAGCTAGATCCCGGTCTTCCCCTGCAAGAAGATTGATTCGACTAATTGCGCAAACATAAGGCATCCCTTTTTTCCAAAAAAAAGTTGCTCAAGTATGCAAATACAGATTGATCCTATCATTGTTGGCGCTATTGGCATAATAGTCGAAAATTTCTGCCCATTTGTTGGAGTACTCGGCTTTTATATGATATTTATTCCCATCATTTAAATAGGTCACAAAGACGCCGTCTCTATCTGTATTGCCGCTATCCAACAAATTGTTGTCTTGCCAGACTCTAACAAACGCATTTTGAACTACCTGGTTGCTGTCGGCATCATATACATAAATCGAGAATTTTACTGCAGTAACTGGTTGAACCGCAATTGAAATCAGTATCAAACCTAGCAACGCGACAAGGGCTCTCATCAAATCCTCCCCTAACACTCTTAGTACTATTTGCTTTTTAATTCTATTTAAGAATTTCCGTATTAAACAATGTCGTCCGGCTTTCCTTATATTTTTTGCCTCTAAAATTAGGCATTTCTAACAATTGTCCTGCTAACCGCTACGAAGAATAGCGCGAGCAATAGACCAGCAAATATTTTCTCAAAGAAAAATATATACCTGGACCAGGGAGTTGCTATTTCTATTGGCTGCGGAATTTTCACCATTGGCGTCTCAATAAGGAATTTTGCGGCAGAAATAAAGACCAAAAAGCTAAATATAAGCGGATCTTTAAAGCTGAGTACCACACTATATTTTTTAATTTTTTCCCCGTTACGGTCAAACAGCTTGCCCAAACCTACAATCCACCATAAGAATGCACACAAAAATATGATAATCACAGAATACATTATTGGTCTGAGAGGATCGACGCCATAGGCATAAAGCTTATCCAAGAAATAATCAATTGTCTTTCGGAATGGTTGGTCCAATGTTCCCAGCATACCCGTCTGAACTGTTGAAGTCCAATTCTGATATCTGTGCTCTTTTCTATATTCATAATAGCAGCTATCTGCATCGTCAAGCATGCCAAGCTTTTTAAAATTTTCCAGCAATGCCATATATGCAGCATCATCATATCCGAGCTTATTAATATTATTCCATCTAATATACATTTTGTTGAATTTAGTCTTTGTCAGATACAAGCAACCTGAAAAAGTGGCATCTTCAAAGGAGACATCCCCATTGAATTGAGTCTCATTGAAGTTGCTGACCAGTCCTTGAAAAGGAACCCTCAAAAATTCTGCACTTTCCTTGAATTTAGCACCGCTAAAATCAGCGGATTGATGGAATTTTGATAAACCGAAATAGGCAGATCTATTAAAAATACATCCCTTAAATACTACATCCCCCCAAAAATCGGAGTTTTCAAAATCTGCGGTTCCCTCAAAATTAGTATCCCTGAAAAAAGCTGTATCTTTAAATTCAACATCATTAAAGATTGCCGATTCTTTAAAATTGCAATTACCCCATATAGAATTATCGAATGTTGAATTAGTAAAATCTGCTTTCCCGTCAAATTTTGCATTCCTAAAAGTTATATATTTAGAGATTAGATCTAAAAAGCTGGCACCTTTCTTGAATCCGGATGCCTCGAATCTAGCTATTCCATTAAATCTGCATTTCTGGAAATCAACATCACCAGAAAAAATTACATTATCAAAATAGGAATTGCCTTTGAACGCGCAATCTATAAAATTGGCATCTTTGTTGAAATTTACATTATTAAAATTTGCGTCTTTAAATGAAGAATTTTTAAAAGACGCAAAATCATTAAATGTGGCAAAATTGAAGTAAATAATATCATTAAATTCAGAATTCAAGAATGTCACTCTTTCGCTGAATTGAGTTGATTCATCTGCCAACAATATTCCTTTAAATTTATTATCAACAAGATTGACCGGCTTTTTAAATGTTGCACCCCTGAAGTCAACTGCTCCTTTTATTGTACAATTTTTTATATTTATTTCTGAGTTAACAATTTTTTTACCAAAAATCAGGTCCCCATCTATGACCATATTGTTATAATTAATCGGTTGAGCTTTTTCAATTAAAAGAAAAATTTCGCTGGATGCTTGCGTCTCTCCATGGGCACAACCTAATATTAGGAGAGAAATGGATATTAAGAATAAAGATGATAAGACTGCTTTCATCCCATAATAAGTTCTCTTCCAGCTATAAAAATTTTCCCATTATTGGCAGATCTATGTATTCTAATTCCTTTATGCTGACGGGAACATAGCTAGGCAGAAATTTTAAATAGAAATAGGTTCCATACTACTGAAATAGCAACATTTCGAAAATGGCTACATTCCGAAATGTTGAGCGGCGGCGATGCATCTCGCGCTGCATGAATTTAAAGCAAGCTCAGGATGATCCAAACCCAAGTTGAATACCCATGCCCTCTATCCCAGCCGTAGCAGGCTGCGGGGTATTATGCTTAAAAAATGAAATTCGGAGGACTATGTAATGAGACCAATAACGGCGCTATCTTGCTTGGTCTTTCTAGCTCTTACGGTTCAAACAGCGTTATCCATACCAGTCTCAATTGCTGTTGTCGACCAAGAGCGAAATCTAATAGGAAATGCCCAAGTAATTGTCTACCTGATAGATGGTACCCCTGTGGATAGTGGTACTACCAGTGCAAGCGGAGTATTCCAAACCTTCCTTAATGAGAGCTTGCGATATGCTATAGTAGCAACAAAATCGGATGCATCCGGTCAATGGAGTGGAAGTCCTGGGCCCTCAATAACAATCTCAATCAAAAAGAGTTCTATGCCTTCCCCAAGTCAAAATCCAAATCCATGGTAACTTTCACAAAGATTGCATGTACTACAGAGCGTCGTAGAGGGCCATCCTGCCCGGATCTATCTGCGCTAACTTGATAACGGTAAAGCTGCATAAGACCAAGCCTGTGAAGGTAGTTCCCGACTTTGAGCTTTCCGTGGTCATGCGTCATATCGCCTACCGAAAGAGAGGCACTTTTCTTTCTGTGGCAGCTATAGCTTTAGCCGTAGCCATTTCTCTAATATCCGTCTCCATGCAGGACGGATTTCAGGGCATGCTTTTTGATATCATCGTCGAGGATCTTCCTCACGTCACAGTTTCGCCCAGGGAAGGAGATGACTACATTTACCTTTATAGAAGCCTCATGGAAAGGATCTGGTCCATCCCGGGTGTGATTGCTGTCTCGCCGAGCCTTGGCGCGCAGGTGACTTTCACCTACAAGGATAATGTGGAAAGCGTAAGCATGTCGGGCGTAAATCCTGCCGATGCGGATCGAATCTACAACATAGAAAGGTATGTCTTCCAGGGAGACCTCGTTTCCATTCAGAATGGCAAGAAGGTGGTCCTGGGCGAAAAGCTGGCCGACAGGCTGAAGGTCAAGCTGGGACAGACGGTCTACGCCAGCATTCCCGATGAAGGAGGCATCAGCCTGATGGTCTCCGGAATCTTTAAGCTGCCTACGGGATGGCCCGAGGATATCGCCTTCGTATCTCTCTTTACAGCCAGAGACTTCATAGGCGAAGGAGATGTGGTCTCATCCGTTGATATAAAGCTGGAGGATGTCTATTTGGCGGACGGAGCTGCTGCAAATCTGCAGGGGTACGGATACAGGGCAGAGAGCTGGCAGACGCTTTACCCGGAGATCTTAGAGACGCTGGCCATAGAAAACTTCCAGAACCGGCTGATTATGCTCTTAATACTGATAATAGCCGCCTTTGGAATTGGAAGCGTAATGTACATGCTCGTCAACGAGAAGACGAGCGAGATCGGCATGTTAATGGCCATGGGGGCAAGCGGCAAAAACATCAGAAATATATTCCTGATGGAGAGCGCAATTTTGGGGATAATGGGCGGCTTGCTGGGGGCCATCCTGGGGCTTGTAGCCGCCCTTTATCTCAAGAGCCTGGAGATTAAAATGGAGGCGCCAGGCGGGCAGGAGATCACCATTCCAGTGGTGATCAATGCGGACAGCTTCCTGGCCATTATGCTGTTGGCGGCAGTGTTGAGTGTGATTGCCGGCTTGTATCCTGCCTGGAAGGCGTCCCGGCTGGATCCTGCCCTGGCCATCAACGGATGAGGAAATGTACGAGCTTACTGTAGCCCGGAGTCATATCCTCAGAAATCCCAAGATGGCATTCTTTACAGTAGCTGCAGTGACGCTGGCCGTGGCGGTGATCGTGGTCTTCATGGGCCTGTTGGGCGGCTTTGAGGAGGAGATTATTACTACAACTGTAGAGAACAATCCTCACATTTACGTGCAGCCCAAGCCAGACGAGAAGTACATCTACCTTTACAGGACAGTCTCCGACCGTTTGTGGGATTATCCGGGAGTGGAAGCTATCTCGGCTAGGCTGATTGGAAAGGCGGCGGCCAGGTACAAGGATCGTGTCCGGGGAGTTGAGTTTCTGGGCGTCAATCCCGCTGATGAGGACCGGCTGATGAAGGTTCAGAAGGATATCGTAGCCGGAGACTTTCAGGATCTGCAGAGCAGAAAGTATTCCGCTTTCATTGGAACCAGGCTTGCCGAAGAGCTGAAGCTGAAGCCTGAAGATGATTTTATCCTGGCGAGAGGAAACAAATCCATTAGGCTGCGGGTTGCCGGCCTCTTTGAGACGGGAACGGCGCGCGACAAGTCCCAGATATACATTCCACTGACCTCTGCCCAGGATTTGGTGGGGGAGGGAGATGTGGTCTCCGAGGTGGATGTTCGGATAAAAGACATCTACCAGGCACCTTACATCGTCTCCGACCTCAATGCCCAATTCAGGTACGAATCCAAATCCTGGCAGGACATGAACGCTGATATTCTCAATCTGATCCAGACTCAGAAGCTGTTCTCCTGGATATTCTACATTCTCATATTCATCATAGCCGGATTTGGCATAGCCAACACCATGATTATGATAATAAGCAGGAAGACAAAAGAGATCGGCATTCTCATGGCCATGGGAGCCACTGCCAGGTCAATTCTCAAAATCTTCATGCTGGAGAGCCTGATTCTGGCCCCTCCCGCGGCACTGCTGGGCAGCATCCTGGCCTTTTTGGCAGCCCGGCTCATCATGTCTTACGATATCCAGCTTCCCTCAGAGATCTACATGGTATCCAGGATGACCATCACCATGAAGCCGGAGTTTTTCATTAATGCCGTGCTCTTCGCCCTGCTCGTGAACTTCGTGGCAGGGCTGTATCCTGCCTGGAAGGCCTCCCGCATGGACCCGGTGGAGGCGATAGGGAGCATATGAATTTTTTCACCCAATACCCACAAACGGATTCACCGGTTCTTGCTACCTCTTAATTGCGGCACATGAGAGGTTTCTCGATTTCGTGGATTAAAATTAGGGATCACCATTGATTCGGATGGCATGGTTGCCTGAGAATATATATATTCTCCCAAGAGCATTCGAATCTTCTGCGCGTCTATAGCATGCATCCTCAGAATCATGCGTTCATCCAATCGTTCCCTTCTGTTATTACTATATGACGATTTCGGTTTAGGTAAA
>CAYXSJ010000075.1:7733-11984 GCA_964467095.1 uncultured Methanotrichaceae archaeon | reverse complement strand
TTAATAAGAATCATAAGTACGAATGTCTTATTTAATTTTTTCTGTCAGTATTTTTTGGACACTCAATACTCAATTATATCCGAAAAAATTTCGAGCCATCCCCCCGGCCCGAGATCGCACGCATAGCTCTCCTGCTCAAAAGCAAGCTCTATCCAGCCAGTCAAGAGGAATATAGCAGGAAACGCGGGCAAGCTATTAATATCCAAAAATAGATTGACATCTGGAGTGGATTTAGTATGCTGAAAGCTGTTTTTATAACTGTGGCAGCCATGCTCGCACTGGCATGCCTGGGTCTGGCGGAAGACAACGCACCTTCTGCGGGCACGCAAAACAGAATTATGCCCATTGATGACGGTACAATTCTACTGAAAAACATGGACAATAACATGATTATGTTCACAGATATTGATAATCAGGGCTCCCGCCTGAGGGAATCTGATTACGATTCTCCTGAGGAAAATTTGTCCATTGGGTACCTGCTCTTTGATCTGAGCGATCTTATCCAGGTTGCCGATCAGAATCTGGTCATGCTGAAGATATACGCAGACAACTCAACTCAGCTTGATGAGGAATTGATGATCGCCAGCGACCGGATGCTTTCCATCAAGGACGGCTCCTCTCTATCGGGTTTCCTAACGTCCTCCGGATATGATTCTGAGGTAACCACCGGACCTGGCTTTGCTCTGTTCAACATGACCGAAGAGGTCAAGACTTTGCAGCAGCACAATCAGACGACCATAGGGATATTCTTTGCCGGCGAGGACCTGTCCATCGGCACCAAAGAGAGCGGCAAGCCTGCCGAGATGATAGTGCTGTAATACTCAACTCCTTTTTTTATCCCGCATTTATGGCCCCTTCTTCTTAAGGCAATAGTCTCAAATCATTTGCACATTTCTCTTCTCTCTGGCCCTTTCGTACAGCTTTCGATCCATGGTCAGCAGTGGTGCATTCTCCTTTTCTGAAGCTGCCAGAAAGAGCGAGTCATAAAAAGCAATTCTGTCTTCAACAGCAATTCGATATGCCTCATCGATCAAGTCGCTCGCCCGGACGAGGACGCACGCTTCGGAGATGAAGCCCATGCAATTCTTGATGGCAGAGAATGTCAGCTCAGGGTCCTCCTGGAAATGAACCACCCGTTTCCAGGCGACATTGCCTGCCTCCGCTATGGATAGGTCCAGGGCTATGAGGTCCTTCTCGGCAATGGCATCTGCAGCTTTCTCAGATGAATTGTCCCGGAAGAAGAAGAGGGCAGCTATGACGGATGAATCCAAGATGACGTTATCTGGCATCTCTATCCTCTCTGATCATCTCTGCTGCGCTGCTCTCGATTGGCAACATTCTCATCCTCAACTGGCGAGCCTCTGCCAGGAAGTGGTGCTTCTTCTTCTCTCGCACCATCTTCTCAACCGCTTCCCTGATCTCTGCCTGCCAGTTGACATCGCTCATCTCGTCCATCATGCGCCGCACATGGTCATCAAGACGGATGCTGTAAACAGATGTTGCCATGATAAACATGTTTACTTTTAAGTATATAGAAATACTGCACACCCTAGGCGGGAGTGCGTTCTGATTCTTTTGCAAAGGACGGTTAGTGACTGGGGAGGGATAGATCGCAAAAAAGTGCTGCCGATTTGGTCGAGATGGAATTATAATCTCACCCCTTTTTCCTCTTCCTCGTCGCCCTGTATTTGGGCCAGCTCTCCCTGGCCAGCCCCTTCTGCGCGAAGCTGGCCGCCACGCTGTCGGAGACTGCCCGCTCAATCCTATCGTCGCGACTCCTTCGCTCCGATGCCGCCTTCTTGACAATGATGTAGTTGGCGATCAGAAAGAGGGGGAGCATGAGTATACAGATCACGACTATGTGCCAGATTTCCATAAAAATAGTCTATCCCAGGAATATAAAAGGAACTCCTTGGTGAAAAGAGCTCTTCGCCTTGCCATGCGACTTGCGACCGACAAGGAGAAAGTTCCATAAAGTACCAAGCCGTTAGTTTTTTTTCTTTGTGCGTTCTTTGTGAGCTTTGTGTCTTTGTGGTTGAAAAAGTAGTGCCATTGTCTTAAACAACAATGCCTCATTTAAACTTCGCCAGCAGCCTGGCATAAAACTCCCGCTCCGGTCCCTTAGTGGTGCGCACCAGCCGGTCCAGTATCAGCTCGGGAGTGCTCTTGGCCAGATAGTTGTAGCGCGGGCTTCGGCACACGCGCAGGTTGTTGCTCTCATCCAGCCCCTCCGCCTCTATCCCGTCTACCCGCACCGGCGTCTCAGCATAGCGGCGTACATCCTCTGCCAGGTGGCTTACGAACACGGCCACGCAGCCGCGCCGGTTCAGCTCATCGAGCATGCAGGCAATGATCCGGGCGGAAGCGCCAGGCTCGGTGATGGCCTCCAGCTCGTCCGCCAAGACCAGCTTTCTCTTCTCATTCTCCACCACTGCGAACTTTTTCATGGCCGTCTCGAAGGCCCCGGCGGAGAGCGTGCCTCTGCTCTTGCTGAAATAATAAAACTCCTCAAAGAGAGATAAGCGGCAGGCTCGCGCTGGCACGGGCAGGCCCATATGCGCCAGGATAACGATCTGAGCGATGAGGTCCAGAAGCGAGGTCTTGCCGCCCGAGTTGACGCCGCTGAGCAGTGCCACCTTCTCGGCGTGATCAGCGACTCCCAAGGAGTAGCTCACCGGATCGGGCCTCTCCAAAAAGAGGTGGCTTCCCTCCTCAAAGAAGAGACACGGCTCCTGGGCAATCTCGGGAAATGTAAGGTTCTCTTCCAGGGCGAAGCTGCCCAGGGCGTAGGCATAGTCAAACTCCATCAGGGCATGGACGAGGGAACAGGCCGCATCCATCTTGTCCTGCAAGCCTCGCGCATTCTCTCTTCTTGCCTTCAAGCCCCGCCCTTCCCTGCGGCTTCGGATCTCCTGCTCAAAGGAGCGCAGTGCCTGCCGGTCAATCTCCAGAGGATAGCTGACCTGTGCCGAAAAGATCTCATCCAGCCACACAGCTTCCGCTCCCTGCAGCTCCAGCTCGCTCGCGGCGCGTGCCTTCGCCTCCCGCAAAACCTCGGCAAAGACGCCCTTCATCTGCACCTCCAAAAGCTCTAAAACGCCCTCGCCCCGGCTCATGACCAGGAGCAGGTCCGTGCCGCCCAAAGTCAGCGAGCTCTTCTCAATTTTCCTCTTCAGCTCCTCATTGGCCCAGGAGGTCGCCTCGCCCACGCACTCGCCCAGGCGCGCCGCCAGCCTGTCCAGCCGTTCTCCTTCCAGGTCCCCGCTCTCATTTAGCTTCGTGAGCTGCCCATGCAGGCTCTCCCATCCAGTAAAGCCTGCTACTCCCGCAGCCTGCAGCTTTCTTGCCGCCTGGGCCGCCGCCAGCAGGCACTCTAAATTGTCCTTATAAAATCCTAAAACTGCCTCGGGAACCAGATACCACTCTTCCAAAGACTCGGCCAGCTCAATCTCCTCCGCCGCCTGCCCATCCATTTCCTCGCCCACCAGGCAGACGTGGCTGTAGCTCCCGGCCAGGTCCATCATCTCCGCCGGGCTTTGCGCCAAATGCAGGTCTATCAGCCTGTCCAATCCTCGCGCCTTCAGCCTCTGAAAGGCCTCAGTAGAGGTGGCGGCCACAGCCCGTTCTCTGACCCGCACAGCAGCCTTCTCTCGCAAAGGCCGGATCTTTTTGAGCAGCTCCTCAAGGCCCTGCCCCTGCAACTTCTCCGCCGCCAGGCTAGCAGCTATAGCATTCTTGCGGTTCTCAGCCAAAAGCTCTGGCGAAGAAGAGGCAAACAGGGTTGCTATCTTGAGCCGGGCGTATTCGGTATGAGCATAGCCTGCCAGGCGCGAGATGAGCATTTGATAGATCCTTGCCGCCTCATCCGTGGCCAGGAATTGCCCGGGCGTGACTGCATACTTCAAACCCCGAGCATGCTGGACTAAGAGGAGAGCCTGGCGTTCGCTCAAAGCTCTGCACAGGCCGGCCACATCTGCGTTCAAGACCGACTGCAAGGCTTTTTCCTCATCCCCGTATTGCTCCAAGAGGCGCTCTCTTATGCGAGAGCCAACGCCGGGCAGATCTACCAGTTTCAAACACCCCCATTTTACCAGGAATATAATATATCTGTTCCGGCAGTCCCCCGGCCGCCCATCGGCGGCGTCATGATAGATAGCGAACGTGTTTGAAGGCAATTGATTGAAGCAATGATGGTGTAGCTAAGGGTATAGCTTGATATCCTAGTGGTCAATAGAATACAGCTTGTGCTGC
>CAYXSJ010000075.1:0-7633 GCA_964467095.1 uncultured Methanotrichaceae archaeon | reverse complement strand
TAGCTAAGGGTATAGCTTGATATCCTAGTGGTCAATAGAATACAGCTTGTGCTGCTAAATCGTTTGTTAGACCTGGGTGATGAGGAGAGTATATTTCTCGCGGAAGAGTCCTGGCAAGATCTACTGGAGCTGCCCGTCACCGCAGAGATACTGCAGGAGGACCTGGATGCAGATGCCTGTATCGAAGTCAAAGACCTGGGCTATGCCCTGCACCTCTCCGAGCCGGCAGAGACATGGCTGCTGCTGACGGATAAATATTCTTCCCAAAAGATCTTGCCGGAGCATGCCGGGAAATGGAATTCGAGGATCATCAAGACTGTGCAGGCAAATGAGGAGGATTTTTTCCTGGCTCTGACGGAATATTTTTCCAAATCTCTGGCAGCAGAGCTTTTCTGCGAAAGCTGTTCTTTAAAAGGAGCGCCTCTTTACGTTGAAGAGAGAATCGAGCGGCTAATGCAGCTCATACAGCCGGTTCTGCCCAATGATGAAAGCATCCTGGAGATCTGCTGCGGCAGCGGCATGGCCACACAGGCGCTTTTTCGCCTGGGGCAGCATCCTATCTCGATGGACTCCGATCGCTGCGATCTGTGTCTGGCCTTGAAGAGCGAATTCATGGACCCCAAAAAATGCTTTGTTCTCGATGCCAGACTAATGCCTCGCATCTTTCCTGCCCGGTCTTTTAATACCGTTCTGGGATTCATGGTGGGGCTGATAGACGATTTCAACTGGCCTCTTTGGAAGGATATCATCCTCAAAGCGTCCAGCCTCGCGAAAAAGATGGTCCTATTTACCGTTTATACTCAAAAAGAAGCGGAACTTATCGCGAAGGCGCTTGGGGAAGCCGGCTGGAAGGGCGG
Source organism: uncultured Methanotrichaceae archaeon (assembly GCA_964467095.1). Taxonomy (GTDB): domain Archaea; phylum Halobacteriota; class Methanosarcinia; order Methanotrichales; family Methanotrichaceae; genus Methanothrix. The sequence continues at coordinate 6,776 of CAYXSJ010000075.1, read as the reverse complement.
TGTAATCGATAATCGCGACTCCAAGGGAATCTATGACCAGTGGGCCTGCTTGGCAGTGATGGACGGATAATGGAAAGGTTAATTACAGTTCCGGGTGTGGATGAGATATAGGTGAGATTCTTGGCTGATTTTAAGAAAAGAAATACCGAGAGAAAGGGTGGCAAAAAGGAAGAGACCAAAAGCAAGAAGCTCATGGAAGACAACCTCGATGACCTCAGGGGTAGGGGAGAAGAATAGAAATAAAATCCTTTTACGCAAAGGATTCGATCTGAGGCCGGAAGCCGGAAGCGGTCCTGGCGATCCGGTGTTTATTTTTCCGGACCGAATCGGCGTAAGGCCTTGCTGCAAAGCTATGGAGGGATGGGATGCATTTTTGTCATCTCATCTCTAAGAATATTCTTGCATTATGAGGGAGTTACACTTAGGCCCCTGCTTAGTTCCTTGAGCTTTTCGATGCTCTCCTGAGTCTTGGCCGACTCTTTTCGCTTCTCATCTTCAAAGTGCTTTATGATCTCGTCTAAGGAGATTGTCAGCTTATAGACCTTCATGGGCCGGCCTTTTCCGTCCTTCTTGATCTCTCTCTCCTCTACCCAGTTGTTGCTACGCAGCGTGCGCATCGCAATGCTCACCTCAGGCTGACGGAGGTTGGATCCGATCTCTATCTCTCGAGAGGTGGCCTCCTCTACATTGGCTAGATAAGTGATCATACTGGCCACATTTCTGGGGATGTTGAGTTCTCGAAGAACCTCTACAAACTCCCTATCAGCATCATCCAAAACTTTTACAGAGAATTGCCTCATAATGACCTCATTCTATTTTTAGATATAAGAAATACCCAATGATATAAATAGTTTATTTCTAAACGGCTTATTTTTGTTGAACTTAAGATTACGATACAAATATGCAACTGCGTGAAGATATTCCTTTTGCGTAACGATAATATCTTTTTCAATTCATAGATCCAAGAAAATTGTATTTTTCTGCCCACCAGGAAGAAGGTGCAAACCACACAAATTCTAATATTGCAAAATAAGTAAAAGTATTATATTATCATAATACGCGACGCAAAAATTGAGGCTCCTTTAACTCGCGGGGTCAAGGGGCGGAGAAGTTCCCGCAAAACGTGCCCCGATGCCAGAGGGCTATGACGGCACAACAACGAGGAAGCAGCAGGGAAGCCCCGGCCTTTAGGCCGTGGGAGGAGTTCACGTCACCCATGTGGATGAAAATGGATCGATGCACGGGAGGCCATGCCTCAAAATAACAATGAGAAGATAGATATATCATCGTTTTCACTCCCTTGGGCCATGGAATTGAAGCTTGATCCCTGGGGCGCAGTTCATGTAGACGATTACACCAAGCTCTTTGATGAGTTTGGCATATCGAGCTTTGATGATATCATTCCCGAGCTTAAGGATCCTCATCCCTACATGAGGCGCAAGATCATCTTCGGCCATAGAAACTACGACTCAGTTCTTCGTGCCATGCAAAGACATGAGCCCTTTGCAGTCATGAGCGGCTTCATGCCTTCCGGCAGGGCCCATTTCGGCCACATGATGGTCATGAACGAGATCATCTGGCACCAGCAGCAGGGCGGGGACGCTTTTGCAGCTATCGCCGACATGGAAGCTCATGCCGTTCGGGGCATAAGCTGGGAGAAATGCAGAACCCTGGGCATCAACGAGTATCTCCTCAGCCTCATTGCTCTCGGCTTTGCTCCGAAAGAGAGCAGCCATATCTACTTCCAGTCGGAGAACTATAAGATGAGAAATCTGGCCTTTGAGCTGGGCAGAGAGGCCAACTTTTCCGAGGTCAGTGCTATCTATGGATTTTCCGGCGAGACGCATATCTCGCACATGGAGAGCGTCATGGCCCAGAGCGCAGACATTCTTCATCCTCAATTAGAGGAATTCGGCGGACCCAAGCCGGTGGTCATCCCTGTCGGGGCCGATCAAGATCCTCACATCAAGCTCACTCGCGACCTCGCCTATCGCATGAGAAAGTTTCTGGTGGAGCTTCGCAAGGATTACATCAGCATTCGGGGCAAGGCAGCCAGCTCAGAGCTGATGCAGTCGGCAGAGTCGGCTTTGAAGGAAATAGGTGTGGGAAAGGTGAAGCGATACGAGGAGCATATCGATGTAACAGAGATTCAAGACAGGGATAGCCTGGGCTTGGGCATCCTCCTGGAATCAATTGACCGGCTCATAATAAGATTAGAAATTGAGCATGGGCATTACGGCTTCATACCTCCTGCCTCCATCTATCATAGGTTCATGACGGGTCTGACCGGAGGCAAGATGTCCTCCTCCAAGCCGGAGAGCCACATTGCTCTCACGGAAGATCCCAAAGAGGCAGGCAAGAAGATCATGCGGGCCATCACGGGTGGTCGGCAGAGCCTGGCCGAGCAAAAGAAGCTGGGAGGCGAGCCGGAAAAGTGCTCTATCTACGAGTTTCTGGTCTTCCATCTCTCCGAGGACGATGAGGAACTCCTGGAGCTGGATGCAGAATGCCGCTCCGGCAGGCGCATGTGCGGAACGTGCAAGAAGGATGTGGCGGAGAGGATCGAACGATTCCTCCGAGAGCACCAGAAGGCCCGCGAGGCGGCACGGGAGAGGCTGCCGGAGTTTGGGATTAAAATCTGAACGCTCCTGCCAATCTCAGGCGGGACTTTGCACATTTTCTCCTTTCCTCTTTTCCAGCACCAGGATATTCTCCATCACTGTATCCGGATAGTTTCCCGTCTCGTCCTTCTCCAGGTACTTGACCATATCCCAGATGTTAAGCAGTGCAGCAGCAACCCCGGCCAAAGCCTCCATCTCCACGCCCGTCTTTCCAACGGATGTCACAGTGACTGTAGCCTTGACTCGCCTCTCCTCAAACTCAAAGGTCACCTCCAGGCCGGTGATGGGAATAGGATGGCAGAGGGGAATCAAACGAGGCGTGTCCTTGACAGCCAGGATGGCCGCTACACGTGCTGTGGTGAGAACGTCCCCCTTCTTCACCTGGCCCTTTTTTATGGCCTCAACCGTGGCCTCTTGCAGACGGATTGCTCCCCCGGCCGTGGCCTTTCTGAAAACGGGCGGCTTTTCTGTGATATCCACCATTCCCGCCAGCTTTTCGTCTTTGGCCATACTCTCACAGCCTCATAGCCAGGGGGATCTTCTCGATCACGTCTGTGGCAACCATTCCGAAATCCTTTTCGGGATATACCAGATCGCCAGCTCTGCCATTGACAAAAGCGGCTGCGCTCGCTGCTCGCAGGGCAGAGGTTCGAGCATAAAATGCCGCCGTGATTCCAGCCAGGACGTCTCCCGTTCCACCCACAGTCATGCCGGGGTTTCCTGTGGTATTGGCTCGCACCACCTCTCCGTCTGAAATCAGATCGACCTTTCCTTTGAGCAGTACCACCAGGCCCCTCTCACGAGCATACTCTTTAAGCGGCTCTGCCCTCTCTTTGTAGTCCAGATCGACCAGAGCAATGCCGCTGATCCTCTTGAACTCTCCGGCATGAGGAGTGACAATGCCTTTTAAAGGAAGATCCGGCTGCAGGGCATCGGCGTCTATAACCATCTTCTTGCAGAGAGGCATTATCTCGGCCAATGCAGCAGTCGTCTCAGCATGCCTTCCAAGTCCCATGCCCATGACCACCACATCATGCCTGGCAATCTGCTTCTCAAGGACCGCTATGTCCTCGGGGCAGAGATGATCAGCCGAAAGCTCCTGAACGATCAGGTTAGGAGAATAGCAAGAGATGGTCCTGGCTGCAGTTCTTGGCGCGGCTACAGTGACAATGTCTGCTCCCGCCCGCAGCGCGGCCATGGCTGAGAGTGCTGGAGCCCCGGTGTATGGCCCGCCTCCGATCACCAGTATCCGTCCGGAGTCACCCTTATGGCTCTCCTGTGACCTTCTTCCCATCAGCCAGAGGTCGCCCTCTCCTACGAAGAACTCTGCAGCGGGCGGGATGCCTATATCAGCTACGACGACATTTTCGGTCATGCCCGGTTTAGGCCTGTGAAATGTCACTGTGGCATCGGCCCTCACGACCTTGTTGGTTCCCAGGCCGCTGGGAACATCTACCGAGATCACAGGCTTTCCGGAGGCGTTGATGGCATCTATGGCCAGGGCCTCCAGGCCCTTGACGCTGCCTCGCACGCCCGTGCCGAAGATGGCATCCAAAATCAGGTCGCATTTTTCCAGGGAAAGGTCCGAGCTGTCCAATATTTCGCGCAGGTCATAGCCCAATCGCTCCAGAATTTTCCAGTTCCTTTTTGCCTCCTCGGTAGCGATATCCCTGGACCGGCCCAGGAGATTAACGGTTATATCAAAGCAACCCAGATGGCGGGCGGCGACAAAGGCATCGCCGCCATTATTGCCGCGACCTGCGACAATTGCAATCCGTTTTCCCTTAGCCATGCCCATAACCGCACGAGCTAACGCTGCACCTGCGTTTTCCATGAGCTGGAGAGGTAGCAGGCCAAAATATCTGCAATTGGAATCAAGAGCGGTCATCTCTTCTGCAGTAAGAATTCTCATAGAAATAAGATAGCAGATGATAGCATAAAACTATTTGTAGCAAAAAATTTGTGAGGAATGTAAAGCAACATTAAAAAAAATTAAGCTTTTTGCGCTTTCTCTGGCGTTGCTCTTCTATTTTTAGTCCAATCCTTCCATGTATAGAGCTTGGCTTCGTAGCCCATCATTGTCAAGGTGAACCACACCATTGATGCTTTTGAACCAGTCATGGTAAATACAACCACGGGTTTTTCTTTCGTTAAATTTACGAAGACCTCTTCAAGCTCGGCCTTATTCTTGATCTTCTTGTCTTTCAGGACTTCGCTATAAGGAATGTTGATTGCGCCAGGTATTGATCCTGACTCAAATTCCATAGCTGTCCTGGCATCCACTATCTGAGCGGATCCGCTCTTAACATAATCGTAGGTCGCGAAGAGCTCTGGCCTTAAAGCGGGCACGTAACTTGCTGCCTTTCTGGTAGAGGAAGCATTTTGAACGGGCAGGCCTGCCTTTTCCCAGGCATCTATTCCACCGTCCAGCAACAAGACATTTTCATGACCTACGTAGCGAAGCTGCCAATAAACATATGTCGCCGCAGAGGGCCCTCCTCCACAGGGCCTGCATTCGCCATATACCACCAAGGGATCGTTGCGGGTGATGCCGGCTTCGCCGAAAATCCTGGCGATCTCTTCGGGGGCCGGCAGATAGGTAGAATTATTATTATCTACGAGATCTTTGCTGGATATGTGGATTGCATCCTTTATGTAGGACGCAGCATTTTCGCTCACGTCCAGCACTATATCGTTATTAGTGACTTCGGATGCATTTACCAGCATATTCTGCGCATCGGCCTTCCATGTGGCTGCATTGCCTTCATGTCCCTCATTTGAGGGTATGCCATTGATGTTCTCATTTATCCAATCGCTGACCCATGTCGAAACAGATAATTCGGCGTTTGCAGATGTGGAAAAAATTGCCATTGAGAGCAGAATTGTGCCAACTAATCTCATATATTTATTATTAATGCAAGATCTTGGCATCAGGTCATCCCCCCATTGCGTTCGAATTTTCTTCAAGGAAATATCACTTACATGGAGCAATATTGACTTATAGCTTAAATTCCTTTCTATTTAGTGAAAGATGATCTATAATGCTGCCCTGATATTAGGAATCAATAGATCTGATCTTTTATAAGATCTTTACATTCCTTACCATTTATACACTACAAATACCCTTTAACAACAGATTAGAAAATTTCTGCATTCAGCATCATTAGGAGAGATCGTCGATATGAATTTCACTAGATTGATAGTTTGTGCTATATTTATATTGCTTTGGCTCGTAACATCATATGGTGCTGAAAACTGGATTATGCAGAGCATCAGCCAGGAAATAACTGAAAAAAATAATGTTAATACTATACAAGAATGCGTTCAAATAGCCAAGGCACTGGCCAGCGATATAATCGTAGTCCAGCATATGGAACAGAATGCAAAAATAGATGATTTGAATATTCGATCCGTTGCTATCATAGATCAAAATGACCAGATATTTTTTGATAGTAATATTCCCTACGACATCAATGACGCCTTTAAAGATTTCCTGGAAGGTTCCGACAAATTAGATGCAGTTCTTTGCGAAATGGATTTTCCCATTATAAATAAAGAGCTGAGCGACATGCCTGATAATCTACCGAATAATCCGCAGGGAGGGGACGAGGAGCTTAAAATAATACAAGACATAAATCATTATGAGAATATAATTATTATTTTAATTGGTGGTGGGTGGGATTTCGGGGATGTCCCGGATCTACAGTACCATACCTATCTGGCCTCCAACGGCGCAAGGCATCTGATTTTTCCCGGCTTTTATCTCGGCCAGAAGATTGATGCTGAAGTCGACGGCTGCCCCGATGCGAATGTTGCCGAGGATGATACCAGCGATACTTGTGATGATGATGGCGTTGTTTTTTCAAGTCACATTATTCCTGGAGATAAGGCGTTTCTCGATGTAACTGCTTCGCAGCCGGGATTTCTTAATGCCTGGATGGATTTTAACGGTGATGGCGACTGGACAGATGAGGGTGATAAGATCATTTCCGACCTAAGCTTGAATATTGGTGTCAATCATATTGGCTTTGATGTTCCGGCAAAAGCCCTGGAGGACAGCGCCTATGCACGTTTCCGTTTTAGCAGTGTAAAGGGACTATCCTTTGATGGGCCGGCACCTGATGGTGAGGTCGAGGACTACTGTGTGCAAATCGC
>CAYXSJ010000074.1:0-11997 GCA_964467095.1 uncultured Methanotrichaceae archaeon | reverse complement strand
GATGTGAGTCTGCTGATTGGTGGCAGGTCGTGCTCTTCAGGGCATTTGATGTTTTGAATTCAGAATTCGGATCAGCTAATTCCCAATTGAAAAGAATCAAATTCGAACATTTTTGCCATATATCTAATTTAAATGACAATTAAAGATAATCTAGTTCAATTGGAAATATGTAATCATAATTTAGGCAGGATAGATTTATATCTAACAAATACAACTATTATACCATACCAAAAATGCATTTGACTATCCATTATAATTCAAACCTGGAAACTAAGATATAATATGGATGCAAATGCCTGTTTGATTTCAAAAAATGTAAGGCGATTTGAAATGGCTGATGCAAAATCGGAAAAATCTGTTCAGACCGCAGAACAAGGTCTGTACTATCCTCCTCGGGATCTAGTCGAGAACTCCAATGTCATGGCCTGGATGAAGACCAAGGGCCTGAAATCTGAGAGCGAAATGAGGCAATGGTGCTCCAAGAATTATGTCCAGTTCTGGGACGAGATGGCCCAAACCTACGCAGACTGGTTCGAGCCCTACAAGCAGACATTGCAGTGGAAAGCCCCCTTCGCCAAGTGGTTTATGGGCGGCAAAATCAATGTAGCTTATAATGCCGTAGACAGGCATGCCAAGTCCTGGCGGCGCAACAAGCTGGCTTACATCTTCGTGGGAGAGCCCGTGGGAGATGTGCGCAAGATCACCTACTTTGAGCTTAATCGGGAGGTCAACATGTTCGCCAATGCCCTCAAGGCTCAGGGCATCAAGAAAGGCGACCGCGTGGGAATTTATCTGCCCATGATCCCGGAGCTGCCAGTGGCCATGCTCGCGTGTGCGAAACTGGGTGCCATTCACGTAGTAGTATTCTCCGGCTTTTCCGCAGTAGCTGTTCGTGACCGACTGGAGGACTGCCAGCCCAAGATTCTGGTCACCTGTGACGGCTCCTACCGCCGGGGCAAGCCCATTGCCACCAAGCCCCAGGCCGATGAGGCAATCGCCGGCCTCAATTGCATCGAGAAGGTAGTAGTGGTAAAGAGGAACGGCCAGGAGACGCCCATGACAGCAGGCCGCGATGTCTGGTGGAATGAGTTTGTCGCCGGACAGTCCGGCTCTTGCGAGACTGCACCCATGGATGCCGCCGATCCACTCTTCATCCTTTACACTGCCGGAGCTGCCGGAAAGCCGCGCGGCATAGTGCACACCCACGGAGGCATGAGTGTCGGCCCGGCGTTCACCACTTCCTGGGTCTTCGATATCAAGGACACGGATGTCTACTGGTGCACAGCAGACTGCGGTTGGATCACCGGCCACTCTTACATCGCCTACGGGCCGCTGTGCCTGGGCGCTACCAGCATCATGTACGAAGGCTCGCCCGACTATCCTGACTTCGGCCGGTGGTTTAAGATCATCGAGGACTATGGAGTCTCTGTGATCTACACAGCACCTACCGCCATCAGGATGTTCATGAACGAAGGCCCCTCCTGGCCCCAGAAGTACGACCTATCCACCGTCCGTCTCATGGGATCGGTAGGCGAGGCCATGAACCCCGATGCATTCATCTGGTGGAGGAAATACGTGGGCGGCGGATTTGCGCCTATCATGGATACCTGGTTCCAGAGCGAGACCGGCTCTCAGGTCATAGCTCCTCTGCCCATAACCCCGCTCAAGCCTGGCTCGCCGAGCTTCGCTCTGCCCGGCTACAATGTAGAGGTAGTGGATGATAACGGCGCAGTCGTGCCCGCGGGCAGCACAGGCAACATACTCATAACCGAGCCCTGGCCATCCATGCTCCGCGAGGTCTATCAGGACCCGGCTAAATACAACGAAACCTACTGGACAGCTTTTCCGGGCAAGTATCTCTCCGGAGACAAAGCCCGCGTGGACGGGGACGGATACATCTGGGCTCTGGGAAGAGGAGACGATGTCCTCAAGGTAGCAGGCCACAGGATATCCAATGCCGAGGTTGAGGCATCAGCCGAGAAGCACCCATCAGTTGCCGCAGCTGCGGTCGTAGGCAAGCCGGACAAGGTGAAAGGCGAGAGCATTGTGGTCTTTGCCGTCCTGAAGCCCGAGGCCAAGCCGGATGCCGCTTTAGTGAAAGATATCAAGAACTTCGTTAGAAAGACCTTAGGCCCCATAGCCATTCCCTCGGATGTCATATTTGTCGCCGACATCCCCCGGAACAAGGGAGGAAAGCCAGTCAGGCCGCTGATCAAGGCTAAGGCGCTGGGAGAGGCTCTGGGAGACGCATCGGCAGTAGTCAACCCCAAGGCGCTCGAGGCCATACAGCCGCTGGCCAAGAAATAGGGCCTGGCGGTTTTTTTCTTCTTTTTTACTTTTTTATTTTGTCTCGTCAAATCTTATCTTGATGTGAGTTCCATCGCAAAACGGCTTTTTCCCTGAGCTGCCGCATCTGCATAAAGCATAGGGTCCCTGGTCGGTTAATTCTTTGCCATCGCTATTCATCAAAGAGCATCCACCCTCCACCAGCAGGGGTCCGTTTCTTATTACCTTGATTTTTGCAGTTGAGGAATTTGCGCTCTTCGCATCTTCCGGTTGCACCTTTTTATAGGTCAAAGCTCCGGATGGACATCGATCCACGATCTTCATGATCTCTTCTGAGCTAGCCCCCTGCATAATTATCCAGGGCTTTCTATCACGGGAAAATACTTGAGGCAGACCCTTCACGCACTCTTTCGCATGCATGCACTTTTCCGGGTCCCAGAGAACCTTGATCTCTTTATTGGAATATTCTTTCATTGAGATTTGGATGGCCTTCTTTCTACTAAGTTTTTTCCATTTGGAATTGATCCCGTCAAAATTATTATTTCTTCTTATAAATGATACTGTATCCAGATAGGATTTGCAGATTTAGTGCATAAAGAATTTATATTTTGAGCGTCTAATATCACTAAAAAGAATTGCTATCTGTAAAAAAAGAAGGGGTTAGGAATTATGGGATTTATCAGTGAGTTTAAAGAATTCGCAGTGAAGGGAAACGTCATAGACATGGCGGTAGGTATCATCATCGGTGCAGCCTTTGGCAGCATTGTCAATTCGCTGGTAAAAGACATCATCATGCCGCCCATCGGCATGATCATGGGCGGCATAAACTTTGCCGACATGTTCATGGCCTTGGATGGAAAGACCTATGCCACTCTGGCTGAGGCTCAAGCGGCAGCCGCGCCCACCATCAATTATGGTCTGTTCATAAATGCCATTATCAGTTTCCTCATAGTGGCGTTGGCTGTGTTCATGTTGATCCGTCAGGTGAATGCTTTGAAGAAAAAGCCTTTACCTCCCGAGCCCAACAGCAAAGAATGCCCATTCTGCAAAGAGAGCATTCCCAAGGCGGCAGTCAAGTGCTCGCACTGCACATCGGACCTTAAGGCATAATCATCTAACAAAATCACACTTTTTTTGGCCTAAAGGAGCAGGCATATAAACATATCCGGGATTTCCAGTTGATTGCCAGATTGCCAGCAGCCGTGATGCAAACGATCTAGAAAGCGATCGATAGCGAAAGGCAATTGTGCAGTCCCGAAAGGCAATGAAAAGTATTAAGAAAGAGTGCGATCTTTTCATATCAGGCTTGCGGAGAATCTGTCAGAAATGCTTGATAACGCTAATGAGACCGGTACTAAAGAGGATATCGCTGAATTAATCCAGGCAAATAGGGAGCTTCAGAGAAGAAGCGAGATCATGATGGCCTGGATTAGAGAGCATCGGCGAATAGAAGAACTGCTGCTACTGCAGCGTGACCTGGCAATAGCCCTTACCTCAGCGGATAGCATTAAGGACGCTTTGGGCCTGATATTTGATGCTGCTTTAAAAATTGAGGGAATTGAAGGTGGAGCCGTTTACCTTGTAGACGAGGCAGGCGGGGTAAATATGGTGCTTCACAGGGGTCTTTCAGACAGATTTGTTAAGGGATGCTCAAATTGCGGTCCGAATTCTGCCAGGTCGAGAATAGTCAAGGAAGGAGAATGGGTCTACAGAGATAGCTCGTACATTGCCTCATCTCCTTTTGAGGATCTTCGCGTGGAAGGGTTTAGATCCATAGCCGATTTTCCAGTCAAATACAACGACAGGTCTATCGCGGCCATAATCCTCATCTCCCGTACATTTGACGATTTTCCTCAGAACGTGCGCATGGCCCTAGAGGCTCTGGCGGCTTCGACTGCCGGAATCATCGCCCGGATAAAGGCAGAGGAGGCTATGAAGGAGAGCGAAAGAAGGTACCGTGAACTGGCGGAACTTCTTCCCCAGACGGTTTTCGAGGTGGACGCTCTGGGAAACATCGTATTTGCCAACGCCCTCGGCCTGGCGACCTTTGGATACTCTCTGGAAGATCTGAAAAAGGGCATGCATGTCGTTGAGGTGGTGGCCTTCCAGGATAGGGAGAGAATGCTGGAGGATATCAGCCCAAAGTCCCTACCATCATCCAATTCTCAGTCGAGGTCTGCTACTGATGAATACCTGATGCTCAGGAAGGATGGCAGCACCTTCCCTGCCATGGTTTATTCGTCCAGGATCGAAAGAGACGGCAAATTGATGGGCTGGAGGGGCTTTGTTACCGATATTGCTGAACGCAAGCAGTCTCTGGAGGACCTCAAGCAGGCCAAGGAAGCGGCTGAAGAAGCGGCAAGAGTGAAAGGTGAGTTTCTGGCCAATATGAGCCATGAGATCAGAACTCCCATGAATGCGGTAATAGGCATGACAGGTCTTCTTCTGGATTCCAGTCTGGATTTTGAGCAGCGGGAGTGCGTCGAGATCATAAAAAGCAGCGGGGATGCACTGCTCTCAACCATCAACGATATCCTGGACTTTTCCAAGATCGAAGCTGGAAGGATGGAGCTGGAAAAGAAGGCCTTCTATCTCCAGGGTTTTTTGGAAGAATGTTTGCATTTGCTGGAGGCCGATGCAAGAGAAAAAGGCTTGAAGCTGCACTATATGATTAACAATTCTGTAGCTGACTGCATCATCAGTGATCCAACCAGGCTGCGACAGATCCTGGTAAATCTCCTCAGTAATGCCGTGAAGTTTACGGAGGAGGGAGAGGTACTGGTCAGTGTTACCTCTCTGACCGCAGATGACGCCAAGGCTAAAATGAGCAAAGAGAGCCAAGCAGGCCATGGCATCAGTCTTCATTTTGCGGTTCAAGATACGGGAATAGGCATACCGCAGGAGAGGATGGACATGCTCTTCCAATCCTTTTGCCAGGTAGATAATTCCACTACTCGCAAGTATGGCGGTACAGGCTTGGGGCTGGCCATAAGCCGGAAGCTGGTGGATATTATGGGTGGCAGGATCTGGGTAGAATCGCAGTTGGGCAAAGGCTCGACCTTTCATTTCTCGGTTCCGGTGGATATTGCCACCTCTCCTTGCGGCAAGGAAGGATCCTCTCCTCACCAGTGCCGGCCCTTGCTCCAAACTCAAGGGCTTGTTGAAAGGAGCACTCAGGGCGAGATCTCTGGCGAATTGCGCATTCTAATTGCTGAAGACAATGAAGTGAATAAAAGAGTTATAAAAAAAATGCTCAGCAAGCTGGGATTTCAGGCAGACATCGCTGATAACGGTCAGGACGTCTTGACAGCCCTGGAGAAGCAGCGCTATGATCTGATACTCATGGACATTCAGATGCCTGAGATGGACGGACTGGAAGCAGCAAGCCTGATTCGCAAGCGATGGCCTCTTATGGAGCAGCCCCGCATCATTGCCCTCACTGCCTGTGCTCTCGAAGGAGATCGGGATAGGTGCCTGGAAGCCGGCATGGATGGCTACATCAGCAAGCCGGTAAAATTGCAGGATCTTAAGGAGGTTTTATGGAGATTCGGCAAATACAGAGCGCAGGGGGATGCAGATCTGGATAGCTGAAGGGCAGGGCCGGATTGTGCCGGCAGATAGGCTGGATAGATCGCAGTGCATCATCGAATCTTTCTAAACTTATCATGGAATTCCTCTGCCTTTTTCATATCTATAAGATCATCCAGCACTTCTGCGAGGCAGTTTTCATCCACAATGAGGGTGTATTGCTCTTTCAGCCTGGCGAGAATATGATCTCTCGTTGCATACTCAGCAGAAAGAACCTTATCGGTAAATCCCACCAAATCTTCATGAGCTGCCCAGGGGTAGATTATCCATTTCCAATCCTTTATCACATCGGCATAAAAATCCGGCACTACAGCGGAGGATGTCTTGTGCTGCATGACTGCCGTCTTTGTCTCTCCTGCTCCCAATGTATTTAGATAACCTAAAGCTGCTCTGAGGGTGTCTCCCGTATCGGTAACATCATCTATGATCAGGACTTTTTGATCCCTGACATCCACTGCCAGGGGAAAGCGAACTGCCGCCTCCGGCCTCTTGCAGGCGGCAATGTCCCAATGCTCTATTTTGATGCTGGTTAAAAGACTATGCAGGAGAAAGTCACAGACTATCCTTGCCGGAACATATCCCCCCCGACCTATGGCAATAACCAGATCAGGACGAAAACCGGAAGACTTGATAACACGGGCCAGTTTTCGGGAAAGCTGGTAAGCTTCATCCCAGCTTATGAGCTGACAGGGAAAGGATTGGGGATTCATGATATCAAGAAGGACTGCAAAGAATTAAACTCTGTCGAAAGAGAATTATATGATCTATAGTCTATTCATCCATCTTCAGAACAGCCGCACCAGTGATTCTGCCCAGGCGGAGGTCTGCCAGTGCTCATGTCTTTATCAGAATCTGTTTTGGGCCCGGCACCGGCAGGGGAAGCTCTCTTTTTTGGAGCGGCTCGCCTGGCATGTCCAGGACCATGGCGAGCATCGTATCGTCTGCACGTTCGTCCATCATCTACCTGACCTTGGCGAGAAGTTTATTGATATTCTCCAGATCAAATCTCTCCGGGTCGAACTCTCCTCCCGCCCATTCCAGCATCCAATCATGATCTGGATGGTTAGGATCAGAGATGGCCTCCAGGAATGTTTTGTATCCGCTCTTTCCGCCGCAGTCCTCTGGAGGTGCAGATCGCTCTCCCTCCAGGCAGACGGAACACTCCAGCCCATCATGAGGGTAAAGGATCTTCTCCACCACGATTGTATGCTTCCAGCTATCGCCAAGATCGTATTCATAGCCGATTTCGGTCTTCTCTTCAGGGGCAACATCGGCTAGCCTGGCTCGCTTATTCTTTCAAAAGTATCCAGCTTAGATAATAACTTAGGTAATTCTCCTTTTACTATTTCAAGAGTAGTGCACAGATTTGTCAATTCAGCCCACCCTGATTCCCAGCTCACGCATCATTTGAAATGTGTCAACATACTTTACACCGAACGCCTGGCATGCATTTGGGATTTTGACTCTGCGTCGGATGTTGGCATCAAACTGCTCGAGCGTGACTACAATGCATCCTTTTGCCAGAGCATACGCTACTAACCAGCCATCCGCTACGCTGGCAAATTCGGCTTTGGCTGAGGTAGTGAATTGGGCGTGACCCTGAGACCAGATCATAATCCGACGGTAAGCCGCGATTACATCGTCATCCTCAGTCGAGACGAAGCTTTTGTGAAAGTCGTTTTTGGCCCATTCAGCTAGCCCGTCCTTACCCAGCTCAAGTTCGTCCTTGATCCGGTCAATGCTCAGAACCAGGCCGTTGCTGGCATGATCAATTAGTATTTGCCAAAAGCGAGGCGCAATGTCGAAGGCATAGTAGTGACGTGCCGCCTCAATGAACACATTAGCATCGAGAACGTAAGTTCGAGAGGCGATCATGTAGCCCCTTTATTCATAATCGAACTTGCATATTGCTCAAAGGTTTTCCCATAGAGCCCTGTTAATTGATATGCATCGCGATAGAGAAGCTTTCCTTCCCTTGCGGCGCGTATCACGACCTGCGCAAAGCGACGGCCAATGCGCAAATTCTGAGTGGCGTAAAAGTTTCCGCCTTCCTGACCTTGAGCGGCAGCCCTGCGCTCCTTTTCCTGATAATTTCGATAGAAATCCTGAAACTCGCTTCTGGCGATAAGACCCAGATCCATAGATCGACGAACGGCAACGAGTTCGCTCACTTTGAAGTGGCGAGCGATTGCCTGGAAGCGCTCCGGCTCCTGCCTGACGGATGGCCAAAAGTCACACAGCTGGCTTGCCGAAACTAAAAACTCGGCAGCAACACGGTTGCACACTCTCTCAGTTTCATCATTAGCAGGCTGGAGTTCACGCAAGTCAAAAGCGGCGCTGCTGCCAAACCATATGTGCGCCAATTCGTGTGCCAGAGTGAACATTTGAGCTGCCTTGCCGTCTGCACCATTGACAAAAACAAGTGGTGCGTACTCATCCACCAGGACAAAGCCTCGAAATTCAACTGGATCCAGCTTGCGATGCGTATTGTTGCCCACGATGCCATTTACTACTACAAGGATGCCAGCCGCCTCTATTCTGCTTTGCAGATGTCGCAATGCATCCGTCCATCTGGGTTGATCGGATGCCCATCCTTTTCCCAGGCCCACCGTTCGCCGCATCTCTTCAGCGATCCGCTCAGGTTCAGTAGTTTGTTTTGCCGAACGGACGAAATCCAATGGTTCTTGGCCTTCTTCGATGAGATACTCACGCATCCAGGCCTGGCGTCGCTCCATCTCCTGAACGGTTTCAAGCAGGTCGGGACTTGGGCGGAGAGGATGCGCACTATCAAGGGTTCGAAAATGAGGAATGGAGAGATGCTCTTCAGGGGGTTCGAGAAGGAAGAAATACCCGAGCGGCGTCGACGTGGCTTTTGCGAGAGCCTCAAGTTGACGCAAAGTGGGTTTACCACTTCCGCTCAGCCATTCGGCAAGCTTAGGAAACCTTTGCTCAAGGCTAGCCCTCCGGTTAGATCGCTCCATTGCCCAGCGAAGAACTGGCTCGCTAACTGAGATTCGATTCATCAATTATCCCTGAACATTCTCTTTCGACTTTTCTAAGCTCAATTATTATAGTCTTTTTTCTACAAAGAGATAGGCCCTAACTTATTTAAATAGTATGCTATCACGAACAATAGCCCCTTGCTGTTTTGTTGCTATCATCAGAAATTCACGAGTTAATTAATAAGATAAAAATAAAATTGCAAAGATCACAAAGCACGCAAAGGACTAACAAAGTACGGTTGTTCATTCCATATTCAAGGGTGATTTAAGTCAAGGACGTTTCTCTGAGTAGAGGCCATTCGCAGCCATTTAGCGATAACCAGTGTCTAATGACGCTTTCACCACAGAGGGTTAGTCTCTTCAATCCCGTCAACCTCTCGCCTCCAAGTATCCAAGCCTGCCCGGCGCTGAGGGCAGCCCAACTTTTCCCGCGCGTTTATTCGCGCGCGGTGTCCACTGTGCGAAGCCGGTCGAATAGATAAAGAGCAGCCATGCTTCAACAAGCCCCAAAAAACAATTCTGTGAAGCTTTGGAGCGCCTACGCAGACTAGCGTTATATTGTATTTCGCCAAAAGATCTATTTCGCATCCCATCCCATCCCCTGCAAATGGCCGATCCGCATCAAGCCGCTCCGTCTCCTGCCGCTCTCCCTCTGCCCGACCCAGCTACCGCCTCTCCAGCAGTCTCCCCCGAGGACGCAGCCATCCTCTCCCTCTTCGACCCAATCGTTCGGGACTGGTGGCTTGCCTCCTTCTCTTCAGCCGAAGGCCTCTTCACTCCTCCCCAGCGCCAGGCCGTGCCCCTCATCCAGCAGGGCAAGAATGTGCTCATCTGCTCGCCCACCGGCTCGGGCAAGACCCTCTCCGCTTTCATCTCCATCTTAAACCAGCTCTTCATCATGGCTGCAAAAGGCGAGCTGGAGAACAGCGTCTACTGCCTTTACATCTCTCCTCTCAAGTCTCTGGCCAACGACATTCACAAAAACCTGGAGCGTCCCCTCCAGGAAATGCAGGCCCTGGCAGTACAGCGAGGGCTGGAGGTGCAGGAGATCAGGCATGCCATCCGGCACGGGGACGTATCCGCTCAGGAAAAGGCCCGCATGCTGAAGAGGACACCGCACATCCTCAACACCACCCCCGAATCTCTGGCCATCCTTCTCAGCTCGCCTCGCTTTCGAGAGAAGCTCAAGATGGTGCGCTGGGTCATCGTGGACGAGATTCATTCGCTAGCTGCGTCCAAGCGCGGGGTGCACCTCTCCCTCAGCCTGGAGCGACTGGAGGAGCTGAAAAAAGAACTGCATGGGGAGCCTTGCCGGTCTGTCGATCCCGCATCAGGAAGCTTCACTCGCATCGGCTGCTCGGCCACTGTCGAGCCTCTGCAGGAGGTGGCCGACTTTCTCGCCGGAAACTTTCGGCCGGCAGAAGTGGTGGACTGCCGATTCTCACGCCTCTTCGACCTGCGCCTGCTCTGCCCGGTGCCCGATCTGATCCTCGCCGACCAAAAAGAGCTGTCCGACAGGCTCTACGAGCTGCTCCACCGCCATATCCAGGAGCACAGAAGCACCCTCATCTTCGCCAACAGCCGGAATGGAGCAGAGCGAGCCCTCAGCAACCTAAGAGAGCGCTTTCCTCAGTTCTACAATGCCGGGAACTCCGCCTGCCACCACGGCTCAATGGGCCGGGAGGGAAGGCTGGACACGGAGAGCCGTCTCAAGCAGGGGCTTCTCAAGGTCGTCTGCTCTTCCACTTCTCTGGAGCTGGGAATCGACATGCCCTACATCGACCTCGTCTTGCAGATCGGATCGCCCAAGTCAGTCGCCTCGCTCTTGCAGCGTTTCGGCAGAGGGGGCCACAGCCTGGACAGGGCGGTGTTGGGCAGGATAATCGTTCTGGACAGAGAGGAGCTGATGGAATGTGCCGTGATGCTGGAGAGGGCAAAAGCCGGCGACGTGGACAGAATCCATATAGCCAGAAATGCGCTGGACGCCCTCTGCCAGCACCTTCTGGGCATGGTGCTGGAGAGGGATTGGCTTCTCGATGAAGTGTTGCGGGTGGTGCATAGGTCCTACTGTTACGCTACCCTCACTGAGGAGGAGCTGATGAGCGCTGTGCTCTACCTCTCAGGAGGCCACGAAGGCATGCAGGAGAGGCACCTCTACCCCAAGATCCGCTACGATCCCGAGAAGAGGATGATAGGAACAAGGGGCGGCAGCTCTCGCATGATCTACTACACCAACTCGGGCATGATACCGGATCAGTTCACCTGCGATGTGTTCACCAGGGATGGCCGCTGGGTGGGAAGGCTGGATGAGAATTACATGGAAAAGCTGGACAGGGGAGACGTTTTTTCCATCGGAGGGCGCTCCTATTCCTTCAGCTACCGGCGGGGCGGCAAGATCTATGTGGACGTGGCCTCAGGCCGGCCTAACATCCCCACCTGGTCCTCGGAGAGGCTGCCGCTATCCTTTGACCTGGCAAAGAGCATTCTGTCCTTCAAAAGCGACATGCTCTGGATGATGAATGATAATGATAAAGATAATAGCACAGCCATAGTTCGATGGCTGCAGAGCCAGTACCCCATCGACGAGAACAGCGCTCGATCCATCTGCGAGATCTTCCGCCAGCAGATCGGCTTTTTGGGAGAGGATGCGGTTCCCACTAACTGGAGAATGGTGGTGCAGGAGAGCTTTGACCGGCAGTCGGGCCGCAGGATCTACTATTTTCTCTCCGGCTACGGCCTGCGCTTCAACGAGGGCTTCTCCCGCATGGTGGCCTACCTTCTCTCCCGGCAGCGGATGAGCGACATTTACATCACCACCGCCGACTCGGGATTTGTGCTCTCCCTCCCCGCCTCCGGAAAAGTGAATCTGCCGGGAATCATAGGATCCATCCGGGAGGAGAACTGCGAGCAGCTACTCTACAGGGCCCTGGAAAGCACGAGCCTTTTGAAGAGCGTCTTTCGCATCAATGCCACACGTTCCTTCATGATCCTGAAAAGCTACAAGGGACGGCAAAAGAGCGCCCGGCACCAGCAGCTTGATGCAGATATGCTCATCGGCTTTGCCGGCAGGCTGGATGAGTTTGCCGTGCTGCGGGAGAGCTTTCGGGAGATCATCGAGGAC
>CAYXSJ010000073.1:0-12018 GCA_964467095.1 uncultured Methanotrichaceae archaeon | reverse complement strand
ATTCAGCCCCTCGTACTTCTCGCCCCAGAAGGCTCCATAAAACCGGCTGTCGTAGTCTCCACCGGAGGCCACCCCCACCCTGTAGAATTCCGGATAGGTTAGCAGAGCCTGAGCGGTCATAAATCCGCCGGCAGAGTGGCCGAACATTCCCGCTCGATCCAGGTCCAGGTAAGGCCGGTCTTTGGCAAGCTGCTTTAAGGCGTTCACGTGATCCGCCAGCCCTCCCGCATCGCCCAGATGCCCGTAGGAGGCGTCGTGGAACTCTTTGGAGCGGAAGGGAGTGCCGGGCCCGTCCAGGGTAACCACAATGAATCCCAGCTCTGCGACCGCCTGGGCCCGCCAGAATATCTTATTGACCCAGGCCATGTCAGCCGGAAATGACTTGGCGGTTACTATTATCCAAGGCCCCGGATAAACCGTCTCCACCACAGGATACTTTTGCGAGGCGTTGAAGCTCGTGGGCTTGATGATCAGGCCGTACAGGTCGGTCTTGCCGTCCAGCGCCTTTACCGAAAACCTTTCCGGCGGCCTCCAGCCCATATCGGTGATGCTCTGCATATCTGCAGTCTCCAGCACCATGATGACGCTGCCGTTTCTATCCCTCAACACTGATACAGGAGGCTCTTCTACCGTTGAGTAAGTGTCCAGGAAGGCTGTGCTGCTGGGATCGATCTGCACATTATGATCTGCGTCTTCGGGCGTGAGAAGCTGCAAGCCGCTGCCGTCCAGATTGGCCCTGTAGAGATGGCGGTAGTAGGGATCGCGCCCCGGCTCTCTGCCTCCTGCCAGGAAGTAGACCTGCGATTCATTCTCATCCACATGGAGGAGCTTTCTCACCGCCCAGTTGCCTGAGGTTATGGCGTTCTTCTCCTTTCCATCCCGGCCATAAAGATAGAGATGCCCGTAGCCATCCTTCTCCGAGAACCAGATCACATCTCCGCTCTTCAGGACCCTGACATTAGGAAGGCTTGCATAATCCAGGTTAGCCTCGACGTATGTGCTGCCGCTCTCCTCCAGGATTATTTTGGTCTGGCCGCTGCCCGGATCGATCTTCAGAAGCTGCAGGGCTTTCTCACCTCTTTGCACATGCAGCGAGTAAAGCTCCTTGCTATCATTGCTCCACCATTGCAGCACATCGTCTTCCGTGTCCATCAGTGAGACCTCAGGCTGGGCCGGGCAGGATACGGGTATTATCATTCTCTCAAGAGCGTCAACTACAATCGGCTCATAAACCGGCAGGTGCTGCTCGCCGGGCGCGGCAAACCTGTAAGCCCATAGCTTTGGACGCGAGTCGTTGTCCGGCACGTACTGGAGAAGATGCATCTCTGTAACATTCCTCTGATCCATCCTGAAGGAAGCAATCCTTTTGGAATCGGGAGACCAGACAGCATAGGGCTTTGCCGTCTCATTGAGACGGGCCAGGCTTACGGGATGAGAGACCGTCTCCGAGCGCTCGGCGTAAGCGTAGTCCCTTGATCCATTGACCGTGAGCTGATATCTCTCGTCCGTCTCCGCATCTCTTACCCAGAGATTGTGGTCCTTGACAAAAGCCGCAAGCCTGCCGTCGGGTGAGAGTGACTCTCCCGGCTGCGGACCGGGATTGGAAGGCACTTCGACCAGGTAGGGGCTTGAAATATTGAATTGCCATGATCGATTAAAGGCTGCAAATCCGATCGAGTCCATTCCTGTGTCTCCTCCCCGTGATATTGTGATCTCAGAGAAAGGAAGATGAGCAGGATCTACCGGCTCGCATGCTGCGGAAGACAGCGATACTGCCAGCAATGTATGATTGAAGGCCGGCATTTTAGTCCTGTTCAAAACGTCAACCAGCATGAACTCCTGGCCGTTCCTGCTATTCTTCAAATACCAGAACGACGGCGTACCCGCTAGCCAGTGAGGATCAACGCTGACGTTGAACATGGCTGTGACTGTATTCGCGGGCAGGAATCGCTGTGCATGGGCATAATCGGCATTTTCCTGTGATGAGTTGATGAGTTCATCTGCCGCTCCGGTAAAGCTTGAACATATGCAAAGGCCAATCGCAAAAAAAATTAAGAATATTCTCTGCGCCTTCCAGTCGCACATCGCTCTTCCACTTGCCGGTCTTCTACTTGCTGCACTTATAGGGCCAAAAATCCTCAGGACCATAAAAATCCCCTTCGTCTCTGTATTTCCAAAAATTCAAATACATCTAACGCATATAATCATTTGTAATAGAGTGGGGTTTTTTAAAGAGGAGAGGAGAAAATATGAAAAGCAGTACATGTTTGGTTCTACTGCTTGTTGCCTTTGCATCTATGTCGGCATTGGCAGCGGCATTCGAACCTGAAGTAGTCGCTACGAATCCCAAGCTGGCAGACTTCAATGCGGATTTCTTTCCGCCTCAAGTGCTTAATGTCACAGAGGGAGTCTATGTCGCACGCGGCTACAATCGGGATAATCCGGTGCTGATCGAGGGAACCGATGGGCTTATAGTCATCGATCCCGGAGAGAGCATAATCGCGGCTGAGATTGTCAAAAAAGCATTCAATGATAGTCTGGACAATATATTTGACAGAAAACCGGTAAAGGCTATAATTTATACCCATCACCACGACTGCCACATCCATGGAGCCACTGTCTTCGCAGGCAACGACAGCCCGGAGATAATCGCTCACGAGCTTCTCAACAAAACTCTATTCGCCGACTGGTACAGCCAGTTATTCCCGGGAAGAGCTCTGGGCGGCGCCATGATGAGCGGCACTCTCTTCGGCAGAGATCCGGGTTATGACTCCGGAGGGGCCCTCTTTGCTGTCCAGTGGCGCGGGCCGTCCGGGTACATGCCGCCGACCATTAACGTCAAAGACAATCTGGACCTGAATATCTCCGGAGTGCATCTGAACTTATTCGCTGTGGCCGGGGAGACCCGCGATGTACTCGTTGTCTGGCTGCCAGAGAAGAGATTGATGGTTCAGATAGCCAATCTCTATGAAGCTTTCCCGGCTGTAACCACACTGCGGGGCGCATTTCCCAGAAATACTCTGGACTACATAGATAGCATAGACTTCTACAGGAGCTTAAATCCGGAGTACCTGGTTCTCACCCACGGGCCTCATCCGGTCCTGGTCGGAGAGGAGAACGTCAGCCGCACACTCACCAATTATCGTGATGCCATACAGTTCGTCCACGACCAGACGGTGCAGTACATGAATAAGGGCCTCACCCCCGGAGAGATCAAAGAGCTGGTAAAGCTGCCGCCTCACCTCGCCGAAGATCCTTATCTGCAGGAGGTTTACGGCCAGGTTGACCGGGACATATATGAGATATTCTGGAGTTATCGGGGCTATTTCACAGGCAAATGCAGAGACCTGTACACGCAGTCTCCTACAGAAGAAGCTGAGATGGCGGCTGAACTTGCAGGCGGAGTTACTGAGCTGGCAGACAAAGCCAGGGAGGCTCTGGATAAAGGCAAAGCAGAATGGGCTTTGCAGCTTGCCGATGATGTCCTCCTGCTCGACCCGGAGAACGCCGGAGCACGCGAGACAAAGAATCTATCAGTGATTTCTCTTGCCGAGGGGACATTCAATGCTCAAGAGCGAAACTACCTGTTATCCGAGTACCTCCTGGAGACGGGACAGGTGAAGGTGGAGCCGCTCGGGTTTGCAGGCATTGACGACCGCTTTGTCCCATTTATGCCCATGAATGATCTAATGAGGATAATGGCGGTCAGACTCGACGCCACAAAATCCCTTGAGAAGGATATGGTTGTTGCCCTGAGCCTGACCGACACGAAGAACAGCAGCGAGCCATCCGACTACTCCTTGCATGTCAGAATGGGCATTCTTGAGGCATTGCCAAAAGTCGCAGAGAATGCAGAGTTCACCATCACCACGGATTCTCTGGTATGGAAGAGCCTAGGACTGGGAAAACTCGATCCTCAAGAGGCTATCGAAAAGGGAGAGGTGACAATTAAAGGAGCTGATCCGGAAGCGTTCTATGAATTCCTGGACCTGTTCAATTAAATGATATCATAACCTAGTACAGCCGGGCCTAATTGCACATGATTTGGGCCCTTCACAGTGATGCTTTATCCCTGTGAATTCATGGCCCCAATTAGGCTCAGCTGTACTAGACCGCGCTAAAGCCTATAATTTTGAATGATGGTGCTTTGATAAGGTCTCCTATCTAGCAGCAAAGTTTTCATTATGCAGAACAAAAAAACAGAATTACGTATCAAAATTTTAATCGCATTGAGCAAAACACATATATGATAATGATATACTCATGTGACCAAGGAGGAATGTTAATTTTAAAACAATCCAGCGTGATAATGGCTTTTTTGGTTTTTTTATTCGCTATTGTTGCCTCTGATTGCTTTGCCGCAGATAATGATTCTGCGGGCGTATCAGATGCTTTAGCGACCTCAGACAGCCAATCAGTCAGCCAGACATTAGCCGCCGATGCTAGGAGCAGCTCAAGTACCGGCTCGCTTGAAAAGTCCGGCCTGGAAATGCTTACGAACAGAAGAAAGGTCTTGACTGAGAGTTCGACTCTTGCGGATATCGCTAACGAGGATGTAGTATCACCGCAAGAGACTGTCTTAGTCATTCAGGCTGCAAATAGTAAATCTAGTGTATCTGATTCTCAGCAGAATGACTCAAACTGCGACAAACAGAAGATCGGCCTGACCTACAAAGACTCTATAGAGTGCTGGCCGGAGAAGATCCAGCCGCCCAAGGGTGCCCCCAATGTCGTCTACATTGTGCTTGACGATGTGGGATTCGCTCATCTGGGCTGCTTTGGCGGTCCGATTGAGACGCCAAATATCGATCGTCTGGCCGAAGGCGGCCTTCGCTACAGCAACTTCCACACAACCGCCCTATGCTCTCCGTCAAGAGCTTGCTTTATGACCGGCAGAAACCACCATTCTACCGGCATAGGGGCGCTTACGGATATGGCAGTAGGCTATCCTGGATACAATGGAAACCTCTCCAAGAATACAGCAACTTTAGCAGAGATGCTTCAGGGAGTAGGCTACAATACCTTTGCCCTGGGCAAGTGGCACCTCGTCTCCTTTAAAGACATCAATTCTGAAGGGCCGTTTGACAATTGGCCTACAGGCCGGGGATTCGATCACTTCTATGGATTCCTGCCCGCTCAAACCAATCAGTGGACCCCCGATCTGGTCCAAGATACGAAGCATATCGATCCGCCTGCCACGCCTGAAGAGGGATATCACCTCTCGAATGATCTGGTGGACCAGGCCATAAGGTACGTGGATGACCAGCAGTCCGCAGAACCAGACAAGCCATACCTCATGTACCTGGCCTTCGGTGCCTGCCATTCCCCGCATCATGCACCACAGGAGTACATAGACAAGTACAAAGGCAAGTTCGACCAGGGCTGGGATGTCGTCAGGAACGAGACACTGGCCAGGCAGAAGGAGATGGGCATTGTACCGGCTAACACCGAGCTTCCACCGCGCAATCCCGGAGTAAAGGCCTGGGACAGTCTGTCCGCAGACGAGAAACGGCTCTTTGCTCGAATGATGGAGGTTTATGCCGGATTCCTGGACCACACCGATGAACAGATCGGTAGGCTGATCGATTACCTCGATGAGACGGATCAGCTCAATAATACCATGATCATCCTGACCTCTGATAACGGAGCCAGCATGGAGGGCAGCACGAACGGTTCATTCAGTGAGTATATGTTGCTTAACCAGATGCCTGAAGAGAACGTAAGTTTCCTGCTCACCAAGATAGATGAACTGGGTGGACCCATGACATTCCCCCACTATCCTATGGGCTGGGCCATGGCCGGCAACACGCCATTCAAGCTCTACAAGCAGTGGACCCATGAAGGAGGCGTCCACGATCCACTGATCATCTATTACCCGGCAGAGATCAAGGACAAAGGAGCAGTTCGAACCCAGTTCACGCATGCCATTGACATTGTGCCTACCATTCTGGAAGTAGTCGGCATCGAGGCACCGGAGGTATATAAAGGCATACCGCAAAAGCCAGTGGAAGGTGTGAGCATGGCATATACCTTCGACCAGCCCGATGCACAAAATCGCAAAGATGTCCAGTACTTCGCGATGTGGGGCAGTCGGGGTCTGTGGTATGATGGCTGGAAGGCAGTGACAATGCATCCACACGAATCAGGAGGAAATTTCGATCAGGATGTTTGGGAGCTATATAATCTCTCCCAGGATGTTTCCGAGGTGCACAATCTGGCGCAGGAGAATCCGGGCAAAGTTCAGGAGATGGTGGAGCGCTGGTGGGCCGAGGCAGGAAAATACAATGTATTGCCACTTGACGACAGATCGCATATGGAGGTGCCACCTGGTCCGACGGGCAAATTCACCTACCATCCAGGTATGACCACGATCTTTGAGCCAGGAATTCCAGATACTAAAGAGAGTTCCTATACCATAAATGCGGATGTCGAGATTCCGGATGAGGGGGCCGAGGGTGTGCTCCTCTCCATCGGAGGGCGGTTTGGCGGGCTTTCGCTATACGTCCAGGACAAACACCTGGTCTTCGACTACAACTACGTGGGACTGAGCCATGTTACCATCACGTCTGAGGAAGAAGTTCCTTCCGGACCATCGACGCTCGGATTCAGCTTTGATAAGACAGGAGAGGCTGATTTCATCAACCACACAAGTGCCACCGGCATTGGAACGCTCTTCATCAACGGCAAAGAGGTAGCTAAAGGCACAATCGCTCCCACGGTGCCCGCCCGCTATTCCTGGGAGGAGGGGCTTGAGATCGGCACAGATCGTCTAACTCCCGTGACTGAGAGCTATATGAGCCCGTTCGAATTTACAGGGACTCTTAAGAAGGTTGAATTGGAGGTGAAGGACTAGAATTGATGTCTCCAAGGATGTGCAAGCTTTATTAGGTTCCGAGAGAATAGAATGAGGGCCCAGGACAGACGCGGGCCTTCATTTATTTTAATAATAGAAAATCAGAAAATATTTAAAAAGCAAGTCCGTGCCATTTATATAGAATACACAGCTCAATTATGTTGATGCAGATCTAATCCGCGAGGCAGGGATATTTATGAGAAAAGAACCTCTTCCATTCACCGATCAGCCGCATGTGGGCTTAACGACCTACAATGCCTTGGACCCGGACACGAAGGATCCCGACATAGGAACTGCAGCCGCCCAACCCCGCCTACAAATGGCATCTCCATCTCCAGGTCAACCAGGCCTTGCACCAGGGGAGGCGCCTGCCGGTAGTCCCTGGAGTGAACCCACCCGTTATCTCATGGGGATATTCCTCTTCCTGGCAGGACTGCTCGTACTGTACATTGGGCGATCGGCCATTCCTTTGGTAGTATGTGCCGCACTGCTGGCCTTATTAGTTGATCCAATTATCCGGTTTTTGGCTGGGCGTCTCCGGATGAATAAAAGTCTGGCAATTTTAATTACATATTTCTTCGTGGTGGCCATGCTGTTGGTGGTTCCCTTGCTTTTGGTCAAGCCGCTGGTAAATGCGGTTAATTTTGCCATGCAAATTGATCCTAATATGATTGTGCAGAGATCTAGCCAGTTTGTCCAATTCATTTCAACCCAGCTGCAAGGCCACAAGTGGCTGGAAGCCGTATTTAGTCCTGCACTCGATGCCTTATTGACGGCTCTGAATTATTCTGCATCAGCAGGCCCAAGCACAGTTCCAGCCATGCAAATGTCGGTTGCCGACTTGAGCAGCCGGGTCGGAAAGGCACTGGGTGCTCTGGCAGGACTTTTAGGACCGACTTTTTCAGGTCTGGCTTCAGTATTGTTCACGCTACTGATGTCGCTGCAAATGACCCTCACCGCTGGTGAGTTCAAGAATTGGTTTTCGGACTTGATACCTCCAGGCCATGGACAGGAGTTGACACTGCTGGTCAGAAACATCCACAAGACCTGGACAGCTTTCCTGCGTGGTCAAATAAATCTCATGCTGATAGTAGGCCTGGTCACATGGCTCGGAGGTTTTATTCTGGGATTGCCACAGGCATTTTTCCTTGGCGTCATTGCAGGATTCATGGAAGTGATTCCCAGTGCTGGCCCTGTTCTGGCGGCTGTTCCGGCGGTTTTGGTCGCCCTGCTGTATGGATCAACGCATCTGGCAGTTAACAACCTGATCTTTGCGCTAGTAGTCATCGGTTTTTACACGCTTGTCCAGATGCTGGAAAATCAATTTTTGGTGCCAAAAATCATGGGTGGTGCCGTAGATCTCCCTCCTCTGATAGTTTTAATCGGCGTCATCGCCGGTGCCGGGGCATTTGGCATATTGGGGGCACTTTTGGCTACACCTGTAATCGCCACTGGAAAACTGATATTCCGTTACATTTATGGAAAGATCATGGAGGACATCATTGTTGCACCACCAGCTAAATAGAGTTCGGCTCGCCTGTGACCAACAACTACCCGGCTCAGGAAGTTCAGCGACAAGGTGAACTGGTCGAGATCGTCGTCGACAGGGATGCCAAAGATCTGGACCATCTGATCATGATCTTGCCGCTTCCGCTCCTTTTTGCAGGAGAACTGCGATATCCATTGCCAGCTATATGAGGCATGCAAATACCCAATCAGGGAACAAGATCGGCTTGTTACTCGGTGCCCTCCAAAAAAGAGGGAACGGGGCCGGTCTACAAATTCGCCCATGCATGTAACTGGTAATAAGCAGGGTCGGCAGGATAAAAGGAATCCAGCCATGCATTTTCGATATAGTGCTCTTTGGCAGAAATATCGGCGCTGGAGATCAATGGTGACTGGGCTTGCACCTTTTTAGCTACTTCTGCACCTTGTTTGCCGCTTAATTGAACCACATCGTTTGGCTGTGCATTGGTAAGATCTGCCGTCGAAATATTCATCAAGTTCGCTGCATGAAGGGTATTAAGTAAGCTTTCGGAAATATTTCTTGGAACTATTCCGAGGATCTCCAATTTTGCTGTTCCTGCGTAAACATCTCCACAATCACATTTCCGGCTGTCGAGCCAGGAGCGGAAAGTGAAAGTCGGATCCCCGGATTTACTCAAGCTGGTGGTCTGAATGCCCGTTTGATTGTCTACGGACCTGGTTGTAACTGTCGCATTCTCATCGCCATGGGCAAGAATTTCGACAAGTCTTAATTCAGGTTCAAAGGTTGAGTCTTTGGCAATCTCTGATACGTCTATTCCCATTAGAATCTGCGTTTCGTTCGAAAATCTTATGTAAGCACCATAGTTGGTATCATTTTCGCCTACCAGGGGAGGTTGAACTTCAATTGTGTGATTCAATGGCGTATCCAAATCAAATGAAACCTCGTATTGACCCAAAACTACACTCTCACTTGTTCCAAGAGTTATGGGCATCATTGCCATCAGTATCAAGATGCTGATATCAAGACAGATCATCCCAGAAAAGGACCTCATAGACTTCACCTAATATTCATTATAGAATTCTATGGTATAAAAAATTTCCTGAAATCCGAATACCTTAACAATTTAGCTGAAACAACGCAATCCATTTCATTTATCATCATCAAATTGCATAAATTATCATTATATATGCAATGGGCAGGATATAGCTATTACCCTCAATGAGAAATTTCTGAGCATAGGATGAATAACGAGCAGCAAACGTAGCCCCTTTTTCCCCAGCAAAGGCTCGTTAAATAAATCAATAAATCTTAAATACAATAGCAATTATAACATTATTGGCTGGGAGGGAAGTCTATTAGAGAATTTAATGCACTCCGACATATTGTCGTATTGATCCTGGTGACTATTTCATTGGCAGCAATCCCGTGTTTGGCTGCTGATCAGTCAGCTTCCGCGAAGGATCTGATCTATATTACTGAGCAGTTTCCACCTTACAATTACCAGGAGGATGCCAAGCTGCAAGGCATCTCGGTAGATCTGCTCGAAAAAATGTGGATGAAAATGGGCGTAGACCTAGACAGGAACGCCATCATTCTATTGCCCTGGACAGATGGATATCAGAGGACTTTGAAGGAGAGTAACACGGTTCTCTTTACGACGGGTCGTATCCCGGAAAGGGAGCAGCTATTCAAGTGGGTAGGCCCGATTGAGCCTGTATGGTATGTGTTATTGGCAAAAACGGATAAGAATGTCAACATCTCTTCGGCAGAAGACCTGAAGAAATACAAGATCGGGGCTATCAACGAAGACAATGCGGTCCAAATGCTTTTGGATAACGGGGTAAAGAAGGAGGATCTGGTGCTTGAGACTACTTCCAACCAGCTTATCGAGATGTTGCAGAATGGGAGCATTGATGCCTGGGCATATCCCGACCTGGCTTGCATCTGGTTGATCCAGCGATCGGGTGCAAATGTGAGCGATTACAGCGTAGCGTATGTACTTGGGCAGAGCTATGGCTATTACGCATTCAACAAAGAAACTCCCGATTCCATCGTGCAGTCATTCCAGCAAGCCTTGGATTACATCAAGAGCAACAAAGATTCGAGCGGCATAAGCGATTACGATAAGATTCTAACCAAGTATATTCCAGAAATGCTATAGTGATTCGATCACCGTACATCCCTTCAGTTCAATTGGGGAGGTAGAAAAGGCTCGCAAAAAGAAAAATGATGAGAAGGCAGGTATCTTTGATATCCCTGGCTAATTGGGCATTTTGAAATTGAAAGCAGTCTTTTGCATCTGGCAGGATGAACCGCTCTATCGACCCAGGATGCGACAGGATTATCAGTGGGTAGCTGCCAGGCGTTGGCCTTGACCCAGCAGCTCCTGTGCCTTCGCGAAGCCTGGCCTGAATGTCTGCCTGGCTATTTCTTTTGGAGATTATCATTATCGAGAAATCCGGGCTTCTAGCTCTAGCTCTTCATCCTCCGCAGGGCAAGCAGCAGGGCAAGAATAGCCCCCATTGCACCTGAGGCAGGAGTTGCTTTAGCCTGAGGTTCAGATGGCGTTTCGAAGGCGGTCTTATTGCCGCTTTCTGGCTCAATTGCCACATCGATCTTTGCCGCTATCACATTAATAAAGGCGGTCTTCTTGCCGGAGGGCGCTCCCTTGGCGGCAACATCCACCACAAAGGAATAGTTGCCCGGCTGCACATCCGCAGCCTTGACGGAGCAGTTATATTTGGTTACGCCTTGCGGAAAGACGTTTTTAATCTTCTTCGGACAGGAAATACTTAGCCCCTCGGTCATGTTCTTGAAGACCAGCTCCACATATGCTCTCTCGCTGCCCAGACCCTTGACAGAGACAGTAAAGTTGGCCTCGCTGTTTGGGAACATCTCAATGGGCGTGACATCGACCACCTTGAACCAGAATGATGCACCCGCCTGGCCCGCCAGCAGCATGAGGATGGCGATTAGAAGAAAGAAGAAATGAGTTTTCATGGACAGTAGATTGTCTGGAAGATTATAAAGAGGTTTTGGGATGCGGCTTCATATTCGTTCTTCTTGACCAGGCATAAATGAACGAAATGTCTTAACAAAAAGGGTTTCATCGCCGGACTATTACTGGCGTTTTATTTGAGTTATTGATCTTGATTGTTTTATAAATTTAAGAAAGGACATAGTATTTATCCTTAAAAAGCAAATACCTAATCCAAACTATAGCAATACAAGTTATCAGCAATTTGACGCATTTCTTCCGGCAAAATCCGAACAAGGGGTAAGTATGGCAGGACTGCAGCGACTCGGTGCATGGATCACTAGAAATCCCCTAATTATAATAGTTGCAGCTGTGCTCTTGACATTTGTCTCTATTCATTATGCCCAGCAGATAGAGAGTCAAGGCATGAACACAGAGAGCTTTGTGGAAACTGATTCGACTCTCTATCAAATATATAATCACCTTTACGCGGAAAACTTCGGCATGGATACCATTGTAATTTTGATGGAAGCAGATGACGTGGCCGAAAAAGAAGCTCTCCTGGCCGGCTTGCGCCTCTCCGATCATATGAAGCAATTTCATAATGTTGTCAGTGTACAGAGTCTGGCCGACCTGGTGGCTGATGCCGAGTACAGCAGCGGCGGCATACGCCGGATTCCCTCTCAAGAGAAGATAGAC
>CAYXSJ010000072.1:0-12025 GCA_964467095.1 uncultured Methanotrichaceae archaeon | reverse complement strand
TTGGCATCCTCAGAGAGAAGATCACCTGGTACTACCACCTTGCGATCCATGCGCTCTTAACTCCCATCCTCAATGCTTAAGAAGCTTCGTTTCAGCTTCGCCTCTGGTCAGCCGGTTGATAAGATCATAGAATTCCGTTTGCATCCCGGCCGGTATTTCGACCACACCGATCCAAGAGCCATTGTTCTGCCATGCCTCCCGACTGAGCTTGCCGAAGGCTGCGACTTCGCCGTAAGCCTTGGGAGCATACGCGGAAGGGATTTTGACCGCCACTTCTACCACCTCGAACCTTATGGGGATGAGGGGCCGGATGGCCTTCATGGCGATCTTGACCAGCTCATCGGTAGATTTCGTGGGGTCGATATTGACGCGAGCTTCGGTCATGGCCTGCTCGATTCTTCCTGGCGGGTGGGGTGTCTTGGTCTGGGGATTGATAGCATTTCTGGCTATGACCTGGATGACCTGACGCCGTTTGTTCTCGATGAACTGCTTTCTCTGCTCAGCCGTCAGGCTGATCTCACCCTTCTTGATAATGGTCTCGGCAATGGGCAGGACCTCTGTCGTTCCAAAGGCCTTTTTCAGATCTTCTTCCGGGCTCCGATCGCCACGGGAGGCATTTTCGAATACGTCCTCGACTGCCAGGATCTCTTCCAGGTTGACGCTATCTCCTCGCTTCAAGGCCAGGGCTCCATCGGGATCCACCAAAACCTCAAAAGTGATTCCGTGGGTCTTGAGCCTGGCAGGAACTGCGTCATCCAGTCTGACCATTCCTAAGCCTCTCCCTTCTCTCCTTTTTCACCCTTCTCTGCTTTGCTGGCGGCGGCGGCAGCCTTCATCCTTTCAACATAGGAGGCTACTTCCGCTTCCGTCAGCTTGTAAAATTTCTTGTCGTCCAGCTTGATGATGCCAATCTCAGTTGTGGCTGCCTCTACTTTGCCTTCCGCTGCCTTGTAGAGCGCCTCCAGGCCCAGAAGCACCGCTTCATCCATGATCAGGTCTTCTCTGTACTTCTCCTCGAAGACCTCCATCACTGCCGACCTGCCGGCTCCAATTCCCGTGGCCTTGTATTCCAATAGTGCGCCGGAGGGATCAGTCTCAAAGAGGCGGGTTCTGTCTTCCTCTGCGCCGATGATGAGTAGTGCCGTTCCAAAGGGCCGAACTCCTCCGTACTGAGTGTATTGCTGCTTGAAGTCGCAAATCTTCTTGGCCAGGGCCTCAACTCCAATGGGCTCGTCGTAGACCAGCCGGTTGATCTGGCTCTCTACCCTGGCTCTGTCGATCAGGACCCTGGCATCTGCCACAAGGCCTGAAGTGGCGGCGCCAATGTGCGTGTCTATCTGAAAGATCTTCTCAATGGACTTGGGCTCCATGAGCCTGCTGGTGATTCTCTTGTCAACCAGTACGGCCACGCCGTCTTTTGCCTTGATGCCTACAGCCGTCGTTCCTCTCCGCACGGCCTCGCGGGCATATTCAACTTGAAATAATCTGCCATCAGGGCTGAATACGGTAATAGCCCTGTCATAACCCATCTGCGGTGCCATCTGCATCCTCGTGTCCTCCACTTAAATCAAAAGAGGTCAGCCCCAGGTATTTGGTGTCTGATCCTTTGCACATATTGCTGTCGTCCGGACAGAGATCGACTTTTACACCATGGGTGCGGATAATACACCCGGAAACGTCTTTTAGCTCGATTCTTCTTCCGTCGCTTTCAGCACTTATTTTACTCAGTCTTGGTATATACTTTTCTGTAGCGGATTTGATTGTTCCCGAGACGCCTTTTGTATGGAGGGCGACTCGAATCCCGTGAATGGAATGGACAGCGGCCAATGTTGCTCGTGTCTCCTGGGCGTGGATATGGGAAAAACGGATCAGGCCATAGCGGCCATTGAATGCTATCAATTTTAGCCGGTTTTTCGCCGCACCCTCATCGCCGAAAAGGGAAAACTGAGATGAGAAAATCTCGCTCATCAGATCTTTGGGGGAAATTTCTTCTTCAGCCTGCAGCTCGAAGATCATGTACCTTCTTCTGCCCCGCAGCACTGGAAGTCTGCTTCTCAAAGAAGCTCAACTCCCGGAGCCACCCATTTTCTGCGATTAAGAGCCATTAGCATTCCCGGTCGACGCAGTGCTTCTCTGGCCTCATCTATCTCAAAGCCGGCCACCTCTGCCATAGCGATCAGGTCACGGGGAGAGCGCAGGTCAAGGTGGGACCTCGCGCTTGCGGTGATAACCGGGAGCAACTCGAACTTTCTCAGCAGCTGCAAATTGCGGCGAGCCGCTTCCAGCCAGCGAGAGCGCGAGCTGCCGCGAAGATATACCAGGGGGCTCAGGTCAAAGCCGATGCAGATCTGATTTAGCTTGGCAGCCCGGGCTGTGGCAATGGTCAAAGGGCGCCGTACCTCGCAGGGGTGCATGAGAAGGTCCACATTAGGATCTTCAGATGCTGCCCGGATTGTCTCCTCCGATCCAGCCGAAACCATGAGAAATGGATATCTGGCACGCAGAGCTGAGATGCGGCTTTTCAGGGCCTTGCTGCCGGAGGCGGTCACCTCAACGCCGATAGCAACATCAATTCCCCTGATCATCTCGGTCGCCTGGGGCATGAAGATCTTATTGGGCTCCTGGTTGCAGATGATTATTCCCTGATAGCCCAGTTCCTTTGCAGTCAGGGCCATGCGGCTGGCTGAGGCTGCGCCTTCGGGAAAGGCATTCAAGCATTCGTAAAAGCTCATATGAGCTCACTGATGATCTTCAAGGCAGACTCGCGCCGGGATGGGTAGGTCTTGACAAGAATTGTTGTGTCCAGGGCATCTTTGGAGTCGGTCAGGCGCACCATGCCTTTGTAGGCGGCCTGTTTATCGAGGCGCAGGTGAAAGTGGCTTTCACCCTCCAATCGGTCCGGGATCTCCCGGCGAAGCCTCTGCAGCTCTTCGGCAGGTAGCTGCTCGCGAAGAATTTGAAAGAAGGCGGCGGACTCTCTCTTTCGCAGCGCCGCCTCCAGTATTTTTATCTCGTTTCCAAAATGGCCCTCCGCAGTGAGTGCGGATATCCTGTCAAGAGGGACGAAGACGGTGAGCGCTTCGCGCACGCGGCCCTCGTCTTCCGTTGCTGCCACAAAGGCCCGGAAAGAGACCTTGTCAATCACTTATTTTCCTTTGCCGTCGTGGGCCCTGATGCCGGGCCTGGTCTTCTCGGTGCCGAAGCCCTTGTGCCTCTGACCTCTGCCCTTGCGGCCTGCTGAGGTCTTTCCGCGCACGGCCCTGCCGCGATGAACATCGTTGCAGACCCACTTAAGGTTTTTATCATTCATGATGGAGGGAGCGCACGGATCAACCAAAATGACCTCGTAGAACTTCTGCTTGCCGTCCTCGGCCACCCAGTAGGAGTTGAGGACTTCCATATTGCGGAACCTTCTGCCGGCCCGCTCCTCTGCAATCCTCTGAATGGACTTGCCCATAGTGATGGTGTTGACGCCCATCTTGCTGGTCTTTCTGTTCCTCTCGTAACGGGACTTCTTCCTGCCACCGCGTCTTACCTTGACACGTGCTACGATAATGCCCTGCTTGGCCTTGTAGCCGAGTGCCCGCGCCCTGTCCAGGCGGGTGGGCCTATCGATCCTCTGCACGGTGCTGTCCTGGCGCCAGGCCTTGAGCCTTTCCTGCCGCAGTGCGCCTACGTATCCCTCTCGGGGAGAGGACCAGGCATCACTGATATAACCGTAAAAAGACTTCATCTCTTTTCACCTTTACCGGTTCGACCTGAACAGGTCACATTCCGGAACTAGAGGGGGGAAGAGGTAATAGGAGATAAAGGTTTGGGAGATGGGGATGGATAAGGCTCGACGGAGGATCTTAAGGCGTTTAGAAATTCGTCTCGATGTCCAAAAATCAATCTATCTAATTCCCAGCCTTCTATTCCTGCTTCTTTAGCAATATTCAAGTAGAATTTTTCATGATCCGAGTACTTCTTTAGGTTCAGTCCTAATTCGCGAGATATGGACCGGATGCGTGAATCGAGCGCTATCTTCTCATGGAAAAAAGGATGATAGCAATCCATCATAATATTGTTCGCATACTTCGGACCTATTCCCGGAAAATCGTCCAGGAATTCCGTCATTTCTGCTGCGCATTTTTTATTGAGCAGCATTGCGTTGGCTTGCTCTAATCCACCCATCTCTTCAATTTTCTCAAAGCATCGCGCAAGCATCGGAGCCTTTTTCTTGTAACAGTGTACCTTTGCATCTTTCATGATTTGCCGCAGCCTATTCACACGGCCTTCATTGCTGAGAGTCTTCAGTTCAACATAAGCGATCTGTCGATTTCTATTTTTGTCTGTGATCATACCTTCGTTTTTGCTTATGCCGCCCCAAGTTGAATAACTCACTAATAGCTCATGCCACAAGAAATCAGGCTGTTTCAGTAGATTGCGTCCTTCTTCTTTCTTGCGCTCTAATTCATCTCTGCATGCTGCTTGAAGCTTTTTTGAAACCGACACTAAAATCTTAAATTGTTGATCAATTTCGTCAGCATTTTTCATAAAGGCCTTTCTTGCGCCAACGTTTTAAAATGCTTTCATGAATGTCCTCATTGCGATCACCATAACTATTCAATAGAAATATGAGAATGTTATAGAGATGATAAAGAATGAAGGTCTGCATAACTACTGTCGGGAGCAAAGGGCCAGAAGATGAATCCAAAAATGAAGGACGACTAAAAGCCGGAAAGCTGGCGATGGCAAAGGCGAAATCATTAGGTGCTGATATATTAGTACTTCCCGCGGGTTTCATAGTTGGTAATGACTTTAAATCGAGGCAACAAATAGCAGATATGCTCATAGATGAAGCTCGTAGCTTAGAGCTTGCAGTGATTTTTGGCGTGGACGATAATAGTTGGTTCCAAGCATTTGGATATGCCTGGAGTCCAGTTGATAAAATGGCATATAGCTGGGAAGAAAGATCCTCAACTCGTCGTTGGAATAAAAGAAATGAGCAGACAATTGCACTAACCGATGATGAATGGGAAGCTAAACTGGAAAGTTACGATGATGTTCGTCTTCTCGCTACAGAGGGCGGGCTTGTTGGCGTTCTATTATGTGGGGGACTTTTCAATGAGCGCATAAGGATGCATTGATAAAAAGCAGTCCTAATCCAAAAATTGTTGTTGATCTTATTCATAGAGGTCATGGCTTCAGATCAGCAGGCGCAATGAAGAAGCTCTGCCATCATGGCATTGCATCAGCTTGTTCTGCTCACGTACAGAAAGATGATGCCATGAAGCGCTGCTATATTCCAGGTAAAGGGAATGAAGGAAATGTATCTACCAGAGAGTATGAAAGAATTGTTGAAGGACCACCAAGAATAGAACTTAAGCTATTTGTGATTTGAAGATGGCCCGTAACCTTCGTTAATAGTCGTCTCTGTGCGTCCTCTGTGCGCTCTGCGTCTCTGCGGTTCGGTCGTAGCTGCATGGTTATAATTTTCAGCTAATAATAAGAAACAGCGATCGTTTTCAAAAATTCAGCCCAGGAGAAGCCGCTTTCGCCAGAGTCCGGCTCTTCCTGGCTCTCAGGCTCGACCGGTCTCCCGGCCCCCTTGCACGAGCGCTTGTCAGGCAATCCAGCCAGACCTGCCGACAACGCTTGCAAGCCCGGACGGCCCGGCCCACGGGCTGCGAGCCACGAGCGCAGCCCGAGGCAGAACGCAGCACCTTCGATGGCCTTCCGGGTGCGGCTAGCCCTCAGATCTGCAATATTTGCTGAGTTGGAAGTCTGCTGCAGAGATTCGTTTAAGTCGCCTTTGTGCGTTCTTTGTGCGCTTTGTGTCTTTGTGGTGAGATCGTTAGTTGTTAGGTTATAATTATGTAATTGTTTCCAAAATCCAAGTCGATTGGACTGCCAGGCGCTGCTTACCATAGCAGCAAAGCTCCCAGGGCCGGAAATGATTCCGAACGGGCAAACTATTTATTTAATCGTTATAAATCTCTACAGTTATCTGTTGAATGCCGATTGGAGGGAAAGGCTATTAGAGCATCATCTACAACCTGAGAAGGCTCGACCAGATATGTCTGTCCTGGCAGAGGGAGCTGTGAAAAAATTTGGCAAAGAAAGCGAAGCATAGCGATGCCGTCATGACCGGCATCCTCGTTACAAAGTTCAAAATGGGTCAGATCGATGTTGAAGATCTGGAAGTGATGGCAGCCGATGCCACCAGGGTGGAGAGGTGCTCGGCAGCTAAGAAAGTGCTGGAGGCGGTGAGGGACTCGCCCGACTTTCTGCGCCAGGAAGCCACTACCCCCAGAAATCCTGTCTGAAAAGACCCGGCCTTCATCGAAAAAAGTGGCTGCAATATCACAAAATCGAAAATAGAGTAATTAGTTTGAAATCAGAGGAATTAATTTGAGAACAACGATAGGCGGAGAATTGGTGGAGTTCAAATTGAGCAAACTATGGCCATTGCTGGTGATTTTTGGAATTATTGTAGTTGTATTCTTTGGACCGGTCTATACTATTGATGCAACGGAACGCGGTGTACTTCTGACCTGGGGAAAAGTCAGCGACAAGGCCATCGATCCTGGGATACATTTCCGAATTCCGGTCATGCAGAATGTGGAGCGGTTCAATGTAAAAACTCAGAAGTATGAAGCTGAAGGAACCGCTGCTTCCAAGGATTTGCAGACTGTTAACACCAAGGTGGCTGTAATTTACCATCTGAGGCCGGAAAGCGTGCCCAAGATCTATGCAGAACTGGGACAGTATTATGGTGAGAGCATAATTCAGCCCACTGTGCAGGAAGTGCTGAAGGCAAGCGCCGCCAGGTTCTCAGCAGAACAACTAATCACCAACCGGTCGACAGTGGCCAGCACCATCCAGGATTTGCTATATCAGAGACTTCATCCTTATGGGATTATTGTAGAGTCCACCGCAATCACTGACTTCAAGTTCAGCGAATCTTTTACACAGGCCATTGAAGCAAAGGTGACAGCCTCACAACAAATGCTTAAGGCGGAAACTGATCTAAAGCGCATTCAGGTGGAGGCACAACAAAAAGTCGCTCAGGCAAAAGCTGAAGCTGACGCATTGAATCTGCAAAAGCAGGCCATCACACCCGAACTCATTGAGCTGCGCAAAGTTGAGATGCAAACCAAGGCCGTCGAGAAGTGGGATGGCAAATTGCCCATGTACACTGGTGGCGCGATGCCCTTCCTGGATGTAACATCGATAACCTCAGCTGGCAAGACCGAATAGCTGCTTGTTGCCGCCAGATGTCATCGGCAGCAAAGGTGCGGGATGGTTGCGATAAATAAATAAAGAAGGAATGAAGAATAGGTGAAGGCGCGGAGTGGTCCAAATGAGACAATCATCCTTTTTGCTTCTCTTAATTCTAACCGTTTTCAGCATGACGGCAATGGCCCAAGAATGGCTGGAAGGGGGCTATGTAGGGTCTCCTGACTATGGAGAGATCAGGAAGTACTTCACAGACCCCATCTTCTTCACGAAAGTTCCTGTCTCTCAGCCTTTAAGCTTTTATGGCCCCTACATCGGCAATATGGGCTTTTATCCCTTCAATGTCTTTCAGTCTGAATTTCGAAACAGGTCTTTGGCTGCCATGCAGTGGGAACCCATTCAGAAGAATTGGACGGCAACTATGAGCTATGCTCAGGGCAAATCATCCTTTAGAGTCTTTGAGGGAGGGGCCTGGAGAAACCTGTGAGGAAATGTGCTTGGTGCATTTGCCCCGGGCCACCACTGCACTGGCTCCCGATCTTTTCAGCTCTTCGCTGACCGCCGCCTCCACCTCTTCCTCAGAAGCTGGCAGCTCCAGGCGGCGCGTCGGCACCAGTGCCTCTACCAGATTCGTCAGATCAGGCGCCGCCTGCCCGCCGGTCATGGCCGCCACATCATTCTTGAGGACGATGACGAGAACATCCCGCTTCTGCCATACGGCATTGATCAGGCCCAGCAGGCCGGAATGTGCCAGAGCAAAGTCACCTATTACCGCAATGCCCTTTTTGGCAAAGCCCGAGGCTACGCCTATCGATGATCCCAGGCCGTAAACCACGTCCACCGATGCGAAGGGCTCGCGGGTGGCACGGATGGCGCAGCCTGCATCCCCTGCCACGGGGGCGTCCACTTTTGCCAGCGCCCGGAAAAGGGGTATGAAGGGACAGCCCTCACAAATGCCGGCATAGCCCCTGTCTGCCACGCTCTCGTAGATCTGGGGCTTTTTCTGCTGCTTTTCTTCCAGGCTCTCCAGCGCCCGGATAATGTCTGACCTCTCCAGCAGCCCGCGGGGCAGATGGCCGGTGAGCTTGCCTCGCACTTTGGGGCTCATGGCAAGCTGCGACTCGATGAAGGGCTCAGGCTCCTCGGCCACCAAAATCAGGCGGTGGCCTTCCACGAAGCGGCGCAAGAGCTTTGCCGGCAGAGGATTGCTGTAGCCCACGGACAGCAAGGAGACACCCAGGCCTTCGGCCAGGGCCGCCGGGCGGCCGCTTGCGATGATGCCCACATTTCCAGAAATCTCCAGATGGTTCAGGATCGAGGACTCGGAGGCCTCTTCGGCAAAGGCCATGGTTCTGTCGTGATGCCTCTGATGCCGCCCGCGCATGGTCAAATTCCAGATTTCCCTCTCGAACTGCTGGGCTGCAGCCTTACCAGGTCGCGGCAGGATCGCCGGCCCCTCGGCTGCCAGAAGGCGTGCTGTCACGCGAACGATAACCGGGATTCTCAGCCACTCGGAGAGAGTAAAGGCTTCCAGAATGGAGGCGTGCAAGGCAGCCGGGCTTTTGGGATCGAGCACCGGAATCTCAGAGAGCGGACCGTAGAATCTGCTGTCCATCTCCGCCTGTGAGCCCTTCGGCCCCAGATCGTCTCCGGCCAAAATCACAATGCCCGATCCGATGGTATGCGTGGCAGATATGACCAGCGGATCAGAGAGAATATTCATGCCCACCTGCTTGACGATAACCAGGGAGCGGAGGCCCGTAGCTGACGCTCCCAGGGCGATCTCCAAAGCTACCTTCTCATTGACCGATATCTCGGCTTCGAGCGCAGCCGCCAGATCGGTTATGGGATAGCCGGGAACATAGGTTCTGACCTCTGCTGCGGCATCCTGGGCCGCCTGGACAGCGGCCTTTTCGCCGCTCATGGACTTCATAAAATTGCAGGCACAATGGACTCATCCGGCCGGGCGCAGAAGGGCAATGCCGCCACGGCTCCAATCAATCCCTGGCCGTTCATCATGATCTGAACTCCATTCTCTCGCGCCGCCTCCAGAGCATCCTCGTACTGCACCCTCTCTCTCTTGCAGCGCTGACCGAAAGCCAGAAGCTCGGAGGGATCAAAGTCCCGGAAGACGGCCATGCCCGTTTGTTTGGAGACGGTGTACTTCCTTAGCAGGGCTTTGAAGTCAGAGAGCATGGCTTCAGCTTTGCCTGGCAGGCAGGCGAACTCCACAGCCGTGGAGACGCAATTCTGGGTCTTTGTCGGCACGGGAAAGAGTTGCACCAGGGAATGAGAGATATAGCGCGCTTCAGGTCGATCTACCTTACTGGAGATGTTGTGAATGAGTGTCCAGGTGGCACCCTCCGTTTTGGAATCGGTATCGTCAACTCCAATGATCAGTCTCTCTCTTCTGGGCAAAACTATGGTGCCGCGGGCGACGCGCCCTCCGCCACACTCTGTTGCATCATAGCGCAAGACATCCTCCGCCCTGGCTCGGGAGAGTGTGGCCCCTACACCGCCTCCTCCCAGGCCGGCATAAGTCACCTCCACCTCATTGCCTTTGACTATCACCGACTCGATGCCTGCCGATCTCTTGGATGAGACAAGATCCAAATCGACCTTGCCAGGTGTTATCATATAGCGGAACCATTCGCCCAAATTGCGGGAGCTTTCCACCAAAGGCCCATTAGAGTAATGGTATCTGGCCCAGGCCGATCCACCGTAGCAACTGGAGTGCTCCATGAGCTCTACCCGGCTGCCCTCATCATCAACCACGGCATGGATCTGCTTGTAGACCACAACGTATGGATCTTCTAATTCTAGTTGCAAGGCTCATTCCTCGGCTAAATCCTTTAATTAACTCTTGATAACTAACTCTTGATAGCATCGACGCTCTTCATATACTCTCTCAATACTACTGTGGCATAGCTTCCTTTGGGCAGAACGAACTGCAGCTCTGCCAGTTTTTCCTCGACTCTGATTTGCGGTTTAACCTGGCATTGGGCAGCTCGCCTTGTGCCTCTTGAGCCAAGGTCCGGGTTTTCCTCAACTTTAAAGTTTTCAGTTGAAATGCCTTCTTCTCTGAGGATAGCTCTCTCTATTTCACCCTGTGCGCCTTCTGCTATTTCTGTATCAAACCCAATTATTGGCAGAGTGAGAAATGCTCTGCCTCTCCCGGCCAGCCGGTCTATGGCCTCCAGGTTTTCTGAGGTTACTTTTTGCACTCTACTCATATCCGGCAAGCCTTCTTTGGCAAAGCAGACCACGTCGCCTTCCATTGCTCTACAGAGCGGCATAGCAGCGGCCAGACGGCGGCTGAGAATCTTGTTGAAGAGATAGGACTGGTAAGCATGCACAAAAAGGCGCTTTAAATTGACGGAAAGAACATCAAAAGAGTGAGCATAATCGCCGGGATGCTCTACCAGAAAGTTTAGCATGGCCAGCTCATAACGCAGATACTCTGGGAACTCCTTTAGGGCAGCAGGAATGTCTCGATTGACCCAGAGCTTTTCCCGAGCCGATCTCGTCCTCTCCAGCTCTCCTGGGAAAGGCAGGGCCAGGTAGATAAAGGCAGCTTCTTCGATCTTGCCTCTTGCCAGGGCTTCGCCTACTTTGTGGGTGACGGGCCTGCTGTCCCCAAACCTCTGCACTCCGAAGTAGTTAGGAACGCCTCTCTGCTTCTCTATCTCCTCTGTGATAGCGGCCAGCCGGGCGGCAGGATCGGGGCAGCACATCTCCCTGATTGTGATGCAAAAACTATTGCCCAGCAGATCTCCCAGGCCCACGGCCCGGTTGGTCCTGCCCAGCACCGTTATTTTCAGGTCAGGCAAGTTAATCTTTGTGAGCTCCGATTCATCCAGGTTCATAATGCTGATGCGCTGGCTTGTTACTGCCCGCTTGTCCTTGGTGCCGGCCCAGCCGAATCTCTTCTGGCTGATACGCAGCTTTCTCGCCATCTCCCGGATGAGATGATGCATATCCCAGTTGGTCTTCTCCACATCCAAGACCAGATACCTTCCACCCTCGTAGCCCAGCTCCTCGAATACCTCTGAAACCTGGAAGTCCTCCGCAGAGCTCTTGATGACGCCCCCGCAACCCGGGCTGTCCGTGATGTAATAATCCATACCCAGGGACTGATCGTGATGGCTTGCCGAAATCATTCATGCCTCGGAGATTTAAAGTATCTCTAGCTGCTTTCAGACGAGCTTGAGCTTGCTCGTCACCTTGTCCATCAGCTTTCCATGAGCCGGACCCAGGCCCAGTGCGGTTATGGTGCCAGCAGGAATCTCGGTCAGCCCGGCATCGGCGACAATGGCGCTGGCTATCCCCGCTCTCTCTGCGTCCTCTCGCAGTCGAAAGAGGTCAGAGACCCCCGGTACCTTCAAAACAACTTTTTTTTGGCCTTCTGCTTTCCATTCCGAGACCGTGGATTTGTCCATTTTTTCAGCTCTTTCCACAGCCATAACTGCAGCATGAGCCACCTGAACTGCCAGCTTTCCCGCCGAGAGCTTCAGATCCTCTCTAATCACAATGCATTGCTTGAACTCCATCAGATGTAACCTCGCTACAAATAACTCGAATTGATTCTTTTTGAAATTGCATATAAGCTAGCCAAAAAAATTTCTGGGCAAAGGAAAAGAGGCGAGAATGCTACGCCTCTTTGGTT
The DNA here is from genome assembly GCA_964467095.1 of uncultured Methanotrichaceae archaeon. Taxonomy (GTDB): domain Archaea; phylum Halobacteriota; class Methanosarcinia; order Methanotrichales; family Methanotrichaceae; genus Methanothrix. The sequence goes on along the minus strand of CAYXSJ010000072.1, from coordinate 138 downwards.
AGAACCTTGACACAGGACGGACACTTGGCGATATTTCCCATCTTGGCGCCGATGAGATACTCCAGGCCCTTTTCTGCGGCTATGTCTAAGATGCGCTGCGTTACGACGCCATCGAAGATCACGCCGTTCACGTCCCCG
>CAYXSJ010000071.1:3266-12048 GCA_964467095.1 uncultured Methanotrichaceae archaeon | reverse complement strand
GCTGGGGAGAGGCTGTGCTCAATTGGATCGCCAAAGATGCCGAAGATCTTCATAATCATCCCTAAATAATTTGCATGATATACCAGAGAACTCCCCCCGCCAGAGCTCCGAAGGCCGTCGCCACCAGATTCACACCATTGTTGCTCAAAATGCCTCTGCTTTGCAGCGTTGCCCCGAGAAGGCTGTCGAAGTTCGTGCCCAAAAATCCGCCAATGGCAGCAACCACAATGCCAAGAACGCCCACCATTCCCATGCCCGTGGCCAAAAGGCCGATGATGATGGCTCCGGCAAGAGATGCGGCTTCGCCCAAAGGCGTTACGCCTCCATCCACTCCCGGCTCCGTCTCTTTTAGCGTGGTTATCATGCGGGGTTTGGAGCGGCTGGTCTCGCCAATCTCGCTGGCCAGAGTGTCCCCGTTGGCGGTAGCCACAGAGGCAATGAAGGCGAAGATGAAGACATCATTGCCATAGACTCCGTAGCAGATGGCCAGAACAAGAGGCACCAGGCTGTTGCTGTAGACGTTCTTGTAGCCGCGTCTGCCTCCGTGGGACTGAGCTATGCCAAGCCGATGCTTATGGGAGTATCCGTAGCGAGTAAAAGCTCCTCCCAGCAAATAAAAGGCGAGAAGCAGGATAAACCAGGATATGCCGGCAAAGAGGATTACCAGCAGGCAGACCGTAGTCTCAGCCAGAACTGCATCCGAGTCCGCTGCTTTTGCCCAGTAGGCACCGATGCCCAGGACCAGGGCGAAAATGCAGATAAGCAGAATACGCTGCAGCTCGGGCAGCGGATAGTCGAAGGAAAAAAGCCACATTACCATGGCCGTACCGAAGGGCACTGTGAAGTCGCGCTCCTTGGAGGCATGATGCAGAAAGGCACCAGACAGCCCTCCTAAGATGACCAGGAACAGTATCCTCTCTGGAGACAGGCTGCCCCCGGAGATCAGGCTCGCGACGGGATAGCCCAGGCCCACGTTGATGAGCAGATACATGATACTGCCCGCCAGGGAATCGAACTTCCGGAAGGCCAGAGGAGAAAAGGTGGCGGCCACAAAAGAGATGGCGATGACATAAAGCGGCAGATTGGTATCAGTAAGGGAAAGCACCGGCCTCATGATAAGCAGCATGGCAAGGGATGTGCAGAGCAGGCGAGAGCCGCGGTCCAGAAAGAATACAGCCGCCAGGGGAATGACTGTGAAGGCTCCGGCATAAGGCAGCAGGAGGACCATCAGTCCGACGGCTATCCTGGCTATATCTTCCCGTTCCATGAAACTACAGGACCATTTTCATCGCAAAAATACTTTGCCTAGGGAAGATACATCATGAACCTGACTATGATTTACCGTCTTTACGAGTATCTCCTGCAAGAGCGGATCGCAAAAAGCAATCTTCCCGGCTGCGTGGCCCTTGTCCTCAGCTCCGGCGATCTATTCGATGATGGTCTGGTGCGCCTTAGCCAGCTCTTGGAATGGAGCCGCTCCATTGGTCTTACTTCACTGGTGCTCTATGTAAACGATGATGCGCCATTGCTCCGGCGCGAGATTGCATCGGCTCTTGCCGCGGCTCCAGCTCAAATCAGCTTGCACACAGCGGAGGGCGTAGAGCAAACGGGCAGCGGAGGCCCGCTCAAAGTAGTAATATCTCTGGGCTATGGAGGCAAGCGCGAGGTGACAGAGGCATTCCGGGACCTTCTTCAGGACGTGGAGTCGGGTCATCTGCATCCCGATCAGATCGACGAAAAAACCATAGAATCGCATCTGCGATTTTCTCAGAAGCCTGACCTGGTGATTAGGGCGGGCGGAAAGAGACTAAGCGACTTCATGATCTGGCAGGCGGCTTATTCAGAGCTTTATTTTACCGATGTCAACTGGCAGGAGCTGAGAAAGATAGATTTTCTGAGGGCCATCAGGGACTGCCAGCAAAGGGACAGACGCTTCGGTCGCTAGATCTCTAGATATTCTTAACGCTTTTCCGGTTTAGCAATATCCTTGGCGGAAAGTATGCAAAGAAAACGGGAAGGAATCATCTCTGAGATGACGATATCATCGTTCACAGTCATCATCTTCACACCGGCCTCTTGCGCTGCAGTGGCATCCGCCTGGATCACTCTGGGGCTGCCGGTGCGAAAGGTCGCCACATGCCAGGCTTTTTCCGGTGTGGTGGATAGGTGAACGTACCTTTGAGATGCAGACTTGATGCCTATCTCCAGGATCCTGTCCGCCTCTTCTTCGCTTGCCCCGTAATAGAGTAACGGCAGCTTATTTTCCGGGTGATCAAGCTCCACGTCTACAGAATGGCCGTATCTGGCTCGGACTTTGTCGCCGGCAATCTCATATCTCTGCTTGGAATCGGATTGTACGAGCGCAATCACCAATTCTTTGCCTGCCCAGTGATGCCTGCTCGCCACCACCTGGCCGAGCTTGGTGAGATCGACCCAACCGCGGGAGTCCATAACCAGGCCCAGATCACCAGGAAAATGCCTTAAGCCGCCCGCCACCAGCCGACCTAACTGTTCCGTCTTGGCCTCGTCCAGAAGAAGCTGACCGGCAGAGCCACACTCACAATGCTCTCCCCTGAAAAATCCGTGTTGAGGGCAACGCTTGATCATCAGTAGAACTCCTTTCTCTTGGGAAGGGCCCTTCGAATAGATATATCTGACCGATGAGAACTAAGTTGAAGGCTGATCTCGGAAAAGCAAAGTCTCAAATATGTCCGTTCTAAATAAATCCTCATGCCCGATTCGAAGGATGTCGAGAGAAGGATATGCAAGATGCTCGATATGAGCGATGAGGAGCTATTGGCGGAAATGGATAGGTCTTTCTTTCTCTCTGATGAGCGCCACCAGAGGATCAGCGATACCCTGGTGGAGATGATGCAGGAAGTAGACAGGCTCATCTCTCGCATAGGCGAGATAGAGGACGAGTCGCTTGAAGGTGAGGATGAGGACTCGAGCACAAGGTGAAATTAGTGGATAGCCTACCTGATATTCAAGCTTGCGAGCCTGATTATCCCTTCAATTTAACCAGAGTGGGAGTGACCGGCGTTAAAAAGCTGGTGAAAGTTGAGCGTGGGAACGATGAGCGGCCTGTAGTTCTCATATCCAATTTTGAGGTCTTTGTCGATCTTCCATCTGACCGCAAAGGAGCCAATCTCTCCCGCAACTTTGAGGTGATAGACGAGGTTTTAGAAGAGGCCATAAACTGCCCGGTCTATGAGATCGAGGAGCTATGTGGAGAGATTGCCAAGAGACTTCTATCCCGGCATGAGTACGCTTCTCGGGCGGAAGTGAAGATGAAAAGTGAGTACATCGTGCATAGACAGACGCCTGTGACAAAAGCCAACTGCCAGGAGGTGGTGGACATCTTTGCCGAGGCAGTGGCCAGGGCCGGGCCCGCCGGATATCTGAGAAAGACGGTAGGGGCCGAGGTTTTAGGAATGACGGCATGCCCATGCGCCCAGGAGATCATGAAAGAGCTGGTCCGCCAGGAGCTGGCCAAAGCCGGGCTCTCTGTGCCCGTGGCCTCTGACCTTACAGAACGGCTGCCCATTGCCACGCATAACCAGCGTGGCCGTGGCAGTATCTCTGTCGAGGTTCATGACCGGCGCTGCGTTTCCATCGATAGGATCATTAAGATCATTGAAGAATCCATGAGCTCCAGAGTCTTTGGGCTATTGAAGCGTCCGGACGAGGCTGTGGTGGTAAAGAGGGCGCATAGCAACCCTAAGTTCGTGGAGGATTGCGTTCGAACTATGGCCCAGAAGCTGGTGGAAGCATTTTCCGATCTTCCTGATGACGCCGCAGTGACCTTAAAGCAGATTAATGAAGAGAGCATTCACCAGCATAATGCCTTTGCAGAGAGAATTGCCAAGATGGGCGAGCTGCGAGCTGAATTAGCCCGCGTTAAAGGGACTGATGAATAAGGGACATATAATGACTGAGATTGAGAAAATTGCCGGTCCTCTCAGAGAACTGCTCCGCGAGAGGGAGATCATTGCCAGGTGTGAGCTTCTTCTCCGCACCTACGATATTGTTCGATCCGCAAAATTGAGCGACCAGGAGCATTCTGAGCTGGCTAAAATAGTGGGCAAGAGAATTGCTCCAGGCATCTTTGCCAGCATCATGAGCAATGATCCCATATTCTTCGACCTGCCAAAGCTGGATACCTACACCCAGATTAATAACCGCGTCTTCCATTTTCTGCACACCAAGAAATACAGCAAACAGGATTTCGCCAATGCAACCAGCATGCTTCTTCGCTCTCTTCCCGAACTGAAGATCATCCTGCAGCAGTGCCTGATGGACCGACTCAAGGAATTCATGAATGACGCCGGGTACACCCTCTCGGCCGAGGGCCGGCAAGAGCTGACGTTCTCGGCAGAAAAACGCACCGCAAAGGCATTTGTCGTCACAAGCGTAAAGTCCCTGGACATCAATGAATACAGACCAACGCCTGGATCTGACTATATCATCCTGGTGCCAAGCAGCGAGACTTTAGAGCCGTTTGTGCAGTTCTTCCGAGAGAACGGGCAGGCGGCAGAGGATAAAGGTCTTCAGATCTGGATAATGAATCTGGAGAAGGGCACAATTGATCCCTTTATCGGCTATACTACCGATCTTGATATCTACAATCAGTTTGAAAATCCCCGTCTGGCAGAGATGGTGAGAAACAACTGGAGCCTTGGCAGCAGTCAATAGCCTGCCCAAAAGCCTGCCTCAACAATCTCATTTTTTAGCTTACATCCTAAAGAAAATCGAAGATGATATGGACAATCCGCATTTCGCTTATTCCTGTTTGCGAATTTGAAGAATAAATATTATTATTATAAACTAATTGGGTCCCCGCTCTCGGAAAACCAAAGCAAGTATTAAATAGAAAGAGTGCGCTAAAAAGATGGAGAAAGATTTAGAGTAGCAAATCTATGGGGTGGGGTGTATGAAGCTTTATCTTATGTTATCTGTCGCGTTTTTGGTAATGATTAACGTCGCTTTAGGTGCAGTGGGCGATGCAGGGGTATCGGATGTCTCCAGTTCCCAATCTTCCGGGGCACAATCAGGCTATGAAGATTTTTACATGCCCTACGAGAGTGGACTGTCCGGACAGGCATCGTCAAGCCAGATATCTCAAGGCTATTATCCCGTGCAGGATACATCATATCAGGGGCAAGGATCCGCTTACCCGGCCCCCCAGATCAGCGGGCCAATGCAAGAACAATTGACTGCAGAGGTGCTGGGACTCTCGGAGCCGCAAATGGAGAGCTTCTCTCCCGATGAGAGTCTGGGCTTCGTGTCTGCCTCACCGTCAGGCAATAATGCCCAGGTGGCCTATGCGCCGGTGCAATCCAGAGGTCAGTCATCAGTTCAATCTACCATGCCTGGCTCTAGCATCTGGTATTATCCCAGTTCTGTGGTCTCCGCCAACAGATTCTTTGTTCAGACCGCCTCCGGCTTTAAAACGGTAGGTGGATGCAGCTACAAAGGCTATCTGCCCCTCTGGGCTGACATCAAATCAAGCGGCAACTTCTTTGTCTATGAATGGTATCCCGGACAGTCCATACCCTCTGTGCGATGGTGGGGCTGGACTGAGACCGGCTGGAAAAAGGGATGGTTTTGCGGAGACGTCTCAGGATGGCATATCCTCTGCTACAACAGCGGTATCTGGTCCAACTACATCTACATTTATGTATACCCCAGAGGATCTGCCCTATCAGCACCATCCGGCTACTCAAATGCTGCTGCAAGCATGACTGCCACAGCAGCATCTCAGCCCTCGGCAGCGCCCGTTCCTCCTGATCCTGGTGCTGAGAGAATTGTCCTGCCTGATTTCAACCTGTACAGGCCGATTACAGAAGCGTCCTCTCAGAGCGGCTACAATTATCCTGTCCTGGAAGGGAGTTCCCAACTGGCTGCTTATCCCAGTTTGTCGAATGCTCCCTTTGCATCAACCGCGACGGGACTGGTCGAAAATCCGACTTTGATGAGTTATCCGGATCAAGCTGCTTATCCCGGAACGGTAAGTCTTCCCGGCAAGGCAACCTCTTCCACCAAGACCTGTACCACATGTACCAGTTCTACTGTGATTGCAGGCGGCGTTTCCAGCAGTTGTCCTGATCAGAAGAGCTGCCCCACCTGCGCCGCTCAGGCGATCCAAAGCATGCCTAACGGGTATTCTCCGCAAAGCTGCAAGACCGTCTATCCCGTGCCCTCTGTATGTAAATGCAATGAGTACTACGTCCAGAGCTGCCCGGGAAAGCTGGCAACTGTGGCAGGCGTATTCTGCGAAGATTGGCTGCCGCTCTGGTCCAAAGTAAGCCGGCCTGGAGCATACTGGTCCTACGAATGGACGGTATGCAGCAGCGGGCCAAGCTACTACTGTTCTCCCGAGGTCAAGAACTTCGGCTACAAGAATGCTGGATGGTACCAGACCTGGTTTAAGGGAAATAATCCCGGCTGGCACATACTCAGCTACCACAGCAATGATTGGTCCAACTACATTTACATCTATGTCTGGCCGGAAGACTAGTTTTTGCTGAATCCTTTCCGGCATCTCATCTTTTTTTGGGCGATCGGTTTAAATACACAGAGCTTGAACGGTGTTCGGATTGATATTACCTCGGAGGATGTTTATTGGCTAGAAGATCACAAAGAAAGGCTGAGAGCAGAAAGGCCAAGCAATGGTATAAAGTTGTAAGTCCGGAGATGTTCGGCAGGGCTCCCTTTGGCGAGACGATCGCCAACGATCCTGAGAGAATTGTGGGAAGGATCATTGAGACCACATTGGGAGACCTCACCAACAACTTCTCTAAGCAGAACACCAAGCTCAAGTTCAGAGTAGATCGTGTGGCCGGAGATTCGGCATATACGAAATTCCTGGGCCATGAGATGACCACGGATTACGTGCGCTCCCTGGTCAAGAGAAGGACATCGAGAATCGATTCCATTGTGGACGTAATGACCACGGACGGCTACCAGGTCCGAATCAAGCCCAGTTGCTTCACAGTGAAGAGGGCGCGGGCCAATCAGGTCAAGAGCATTCGAGAGCTCTCCAAGAGGGTCGTCTTAGAGAGGTCGAAGAGCCTGGACCTAAACCAGTTGATCCAGGAAGCAGTGGGAGGCAAGATCTCTTTAGATATCTACAAAGAGGCCAAGGCGATCTATCCTCTCAGGCGCGTGGAAGTTCGCAAGACGGAGATCAAGTCCGAGCCGGGCATGGCAACAGCAGCGGCAGCTCCTATACCTGAAGCTCCAACAGCCTGATCGTAGGTCCAACACGCCAAATTTGATGGCGATCTCCAGCGCCTTTCTTGCTGCAAAGCTGGAAAGGCGCGAATAGAGAATTTTTAAGCAGAAGTTAGCTGTGCTTTTTTTAAGTTCATTACGGACTGTATCGCTTGAGAGCTTTTATGAACCTTGAAGAATCTCTAACTCCGTTATGAAATGGGTATTTTCAGCTGCAATATGCTTAGCCCTTTTTTGCTCAGGGTGTGTGGAGCAGAAGGACAGCTCATTGAATTGATAGGATGGAGACCATCGCGGCTCGATTGGACGCAAAAGTATTATAATGATCTGCAGCGAAGCTGAAATGGCATGACAGACGTTCCTGATATTCCCCTGGAGCAGATCCAGCAGCGTGTTGTGGCCATGTGGATGGGCAGCTTCTATGGCAGCAGCGGCTATGTGGCTCGAAAGCTCGGCAAGAAGGGCATGCGCGAGTTTCAGGACATCGGCGCCCGCCAGGTGGCGGCCACCTTCAGGCAATTGGGGCTGGACAAGCCTGAAGATGTGGCTCTGGCCATGGCAACCAACGACAAGAACCTCTTTGGAAGCGTTGTCGAGGTGATGGAGGGAGACGGCTTTGTGGAGATCAAACGCCATCGCTGCGGATTGATGGAAGGCGCAAAATCCTTTGCTCGCATTGGCGCCAGCCTGATCGCCAAGGAGCATTGCAAGACCTGCGTGGAAAGCCACTGGCATAAGGTCCTCTCCGACCTGAAGATGAAGTTGGACGTGGAGCATACGGAAGACGGATGCATCATGAGGATCTCCAAACAATAAAACTCGAAGAAAAGGCGGATTCCTTTTCTTCATGCAGATCCGCCGTAAGAAGGATTCTTTGCAGATAACTGATCTAATTCGATGCAGTTTTGGCTCGGGATTTTGCCGCCTTTTTCTTCATGTTCTCTACCACCTGATTTTTATTGGCTATCTGCTTAGCTCTGGCGTTCTGTGCTTTTTGGGTCTGACTGGAAATTGTTTCTTTGCTCTTTTGCGAAGGAGAGTTCTGCTCTCCTATGGCCTGTGAATTGGGATTTTTCTCCAAATCTTGTTCTGATTTTGCTCTGGAAGACGTATCCGTCTTGAACTGAATCGTTGCTGTGGGCACTCTTGCAGATACATCATTCGCGGGTTTGGAATTTGCACTTTCTTGATCTGACAGGATGCTGCTCTGCTCCATCAGAGAAGTTTCTGAATTCGGATTTTGTTCTGATTTTGCTCTGGAAGAGATATCCGTCTTGAACTGAATCGTTACTGTGGGCGTTCTTGCAGATGCATCCTTCGTCAGAATAGCATTTGCATTTTCTGATTCTTTTCCTTGCGAATTGTTCATCGATTGATTTGTCGGCGTCAGGCTTTTTGCCGTCTCGTTTATGGCAAGAGCATTTGTGAATGTATCATTTTTGCTTGAATTGCTTTTTTTTGCTGACTTTGCAGAGGACGAGGAAGTGGATGAGGAAGACGACGAGGATGAACTATGATGGTTTTTAACGGAATCGCTGCTGCTCGA
>CAYXSJ010000071.1:0-3166 GCA_964467095.1 uncultured Methanotrichaceae archaeon | reverse complement strand
TGCTGCTCGACGATTTGCTGGCGACAATGACTCCTTTTGTGGCCTGACTGGATGACAGTGAGGAATTCACTAGCGATTGGTTGGCAAAATTTGTCTCGTTGGTTTGACGGCTTAAGTTCTCCAAGGCAGGGGTAGAATTGGATGTGATACCATTTTCCGGATCTTTAATATTGAGGCCGACAAAAACGCCTTCATGATCCGGATTCGATGCAAAAGAGACGAGATCTGATATGAGAAATATGGCAAGTCCGGTCATGCAGATCAAAGCCAGTATCATGAGAGCGCTGATCAGCCTGGGATATTTATTCAACACTCTTTCACGAGCCAGACCATAGTAGGTAATGCTCGACCCTGCAAAGTCCTTCATACATAATCAGATATTTTTTAAAGTTTATAACTTTTACGATCGATGAAAAATTATTAAGTCATAAACCTGTTTAAATTGGGAGTAGCGCGAAGGACAAATATTGCTTACATCAGCCAGCCAGTGCCTTGCCTGGGAAGTGGAACGCCGGCCAATCCCCGAATGTCTGGTGCAGTAGCTGCCTTATCGCAATAAAACTAATTGCAATTAACATCAGAAAGATAATTATAAAAAATATGTAAAGGCAAGATTTTCATATTGGTCGAATTATCTATAAAGTCTCTACTGACTTTCCTGCCGCTTGCCAGGAAACAACTCCGCCCGAGAGGACAAATGCATCGCGATCGCCAAAGACCCGCAGCGCCTGAACCGCAAATGCGGCATCGGTGTCAATAGCGCCGTAGACTGCAACCTTCTGGCCGGCGGGAATTATGCCCATTTGTGATATCAGATCTGCCAGGGGGATGTTTATTGCTCCCTGAATGTGGCCTGTCGCGTATAGCTGCGCCGGACTGACGTCCACAATGGCCCAGTCCTTTTCAGCGATGGTTTTGTTAATGAATTCAGCAACGCTCAGAACGTAGAAACCATTATTCGATGCCTGCTTTAGGAAGGAATCGGTCTTAACCATGTATTCGGATGACTGGCCTGCTACTGAAGAGGCCGGGACGGGGGAGATAGATCCCACCGACGTGGTTTTCTTACTGGAATCATTGAGTGACGAAGTTGCCCAGGGTTCGCCCTTGAAGCTGTTTGTATACGTTGTTTTCTCTCCAAGGACCTGTCCCTTGAGTTCTTCTACTGCCGGATCGACGTATGTGCTGCCCTCCTGGCCAGCAGTTATGGCGCAAGTCATAACCGCAAGGCAGGCCAGCGCCAATAGACTGTGAAGTAAACTGTTTGATCTCATTTTCTAACACCTATGGCTTGATGGAAGTATCTCCTACTAATAATATTGGGTTACGCTATGCTCGTGGATTGAAACAACTGATCAAAAGCTGCCAGATCATTCCTGCTCAATAATATAATAATCAGTATTCCAACATAAAAAAGATGCGCCTGCGATTAAATATTTGTTAAGTAAATTATATATACTGTTATGGGCTTATTAAGCTGTTTGAAGGTGAGTATAATGAAGAAGTTCATCTGTAGAAACTGCGGAGTTGTAAATGAGGCCTCTAAAGACGCTCTGGAAAGCAATAGCGATTGGCTGCAATGTGTGCTTCCTCAGGGTTTTGAATGGATTCTGCCCGCCGGAAAAATTACTCCAATTGTCGGCGATCCGATATACATTTCCGGCATGGGGGAGCATCTCTCCCGCGAGGCATATTTGAATAAATATGGCATAGATCCGGAGATTGCGTACAATCTAATGCGAGGAAATTCCGGCTATCGATCTGCATCGCTTAATCTTGCCGGACAATCTATGATAAAAAGCGCGATAAGTTCAAAGAAAAAATCCCAAAACTGGCTTGATGATGACGATTGGACCTCTTGATGCTTGATTAGCCTCTGCAATGGGGGGTTCTAAAAACCTTTTCTTGGTTGTATGCGGCATATCTACCAAGCTATGCAGCAGATCCGCTTTCGCGAGAGGTTTATTGAGTAAGCTGATATTAAGGCTCCTTTGCATACTTATTGTTCATAATCTATTATGCATATTCTATTTTTGCCGCGCATCAGATTTATCATTAATCACTCATGATCCGCAAAAAATTATATTTTCAGATAATGCTTGCATCTCATTAAGGAATGTTTTGCGTATTGTCCAATAGTTATTCTACCTAATTTCGCATCACTCCTGCCGTTCCAGTCTTCAATACTTAATTGTGAGGGTTTTGTGTGCAGCTTTGCCTGCAAAAAATTGCTCATGATTGAATTAGAGGGTTTTCAGAGATAAGTTAAAATATGCATTTGAGGCAGTCACAATCCTGCATTACCCATGGCCCTGGACCTTTGGCCTGACCGCTGTGATGGAATGCACTGAGGAATGAGCATGAAGGAGAGTCTTGATGAAATTGGCTCACGTCTTCGCGAGCTGAGGGAGTTGAATCTGGTATCGTCCGAAGAGATGGCAGAGCACCTTAAAGTGCCTGTGGAGACATACAACTGCTATGAAGATGGAAAGCTAGATATTCCCGCCAGCGTTCTCATCGGCATTGCGCGAAAACTCAACGTAGATACAGGCCTGCTGCTCACAGGCGAAGAGTCCAAGATGAGCATCTTCACCATTACTCGAAATGGCGGGGGAGTGGAAGTGGAGCGCAGAAAGCAATATCACTACCAGAGCCTGGCCAGAAAGTTCGCTCATAAAAAGGCTGAGCCTTTTATAGTCACCATCGATCCCAGGAAAGGCAGCCCATCATTCTACAGTCATCCGGGCCAAGAGTTTGAATACGTGCTCGAGGGGTCTCTAAAGATCACCATTAACGAAAACGATGTAGTGCTAAACGTTGGAGACTCCATATTCTTCGATTCGTCTTATAATCACTTCATGGAAGCCTTAAACGACAAGCCGGTTAAGCTGCTGGCTGTGGTCATGTAGGAGAAGGGAGAGGATTGGAAAAATGTCGTCATTATTGCCCAAGTTCGTCTCTCGGGTGGATTACAAATCATACGAGGATTTTAAAGAGAATATGAAGATCCTGGTTCCCGAGAACTTCAATTTTGCTTACGATGTAGTTGATGCCTATGCAGCAGAAAGTCCGGATAAGCGTGCTTTAGTCTGGTGCAATGATTGTGGAGATGAGTTGATCATAACCTTCAAAGATCTGAAGATCATGAGCGACAAGGCCGCCAATA
>CAYXSJ010000070.1:0-12074 GCA_964467095.1 uncultured Methanotrichaceae archaeon | reverse complement strand
AATTTCAGAGTCAGAACTATTGGGTAAAGTACATAAACTTAGAAAATTATAATTACATAGCAAAGGAGGCAAGAGATCATTTATACGGTTATTGAGCTAGTTGGAACGTCTCCTACCAGTTGGGAGGATGCTGCTAGAAATGCAGTCGATACAGCGTCGAAATCCCTTTGGAACCTTAGAATTGGCGAAGTTACTGAATTGGACGTCAATTTGGACGAGAAAGGAAAAATAGCATCATATAGAGCCAAAATAAAATTTTCATTCAAGTACGACAACTGGAAGTCGGAACTCGGCTGGAAGGTCCCGACGGGCGGGTCGTCTCCGACATCCTAGAACTCCGATATCCATTCTCGTATCGATCCTTTTTGCGTTCACGCACGCGTACCCAGCTACTCGCGGGCGTACGCGCCCTCGCACGCGCACACATGCCGGGGGCATGCATGTGCAGCGTGTGTCCGCAGGGGCGGCAGGAATTTGGAGCGAAAGGAGACGCCAGAGAGGACGATACCCCGCAAGGCCAGGGCTGGCGGATCTTTGCCTGGGTCCAGGAGGAGTTCACATCTGCTCACTGCATTTCTTTCTTAACTGCCCGGTATGCCTGACCCTGCAGACGAGGATGATCGGGATTAACGTATTCGATCTTTCCTTCCCTGAGCATTGGACGGAGGTAGCTGGTGCGGACCCAACCTTTGTTTCGGTTCAATATTTTTGCCAGCTCTTCTGCAGTAAACTGCCTTATGCTACATATTTTGAAAATTACCGACTTAACGCACTCTGGTTGGGTATGTTTTCCAAGTCCATAAATAATCTGCCACAAGGATGCCGGGATTTCTGGGAACTCTTTTCCAATGACGCCATGGCAGGTTTGATGGTAGGTACCAGCTCTTTGATGGTAGGTTTGATGGTAGGTTTCGACTCTTCGATGGTTGGTAACTCTGTTTGAATCGAATTTTTTATTAGAGCCATACCTTTGGTATTCATTAGCCGTTCTGTAGGTGTATAGAATGTAGCAGATCCTCGATTATGCGTCTGGATAAGACCTAAGTCTCGCAGTCTGCGTAACCTTGAACTGACAGTTAGGGTATCTAGTCCAGTAAGATCTCTTCCTTCTGCATTATTGATAGTTCCTTTCTCTCTTGAGAAGACCAAAAGCTTGGCTTCATCATCTGTGATGTTTGCATCCTTGAATTGAGCCAGCCACCTCAAGTCCGATTCGTCAAGAAGATGGTGGAATAATAAAGTGATTACAAACTCATCCTTCTCTCGATCAGAATCAAAAGCAGGTGGGGTGAGGTTTGCTGACTTCATAAGCTCCCTCATTACTTTGATTCCACTGCCTTGGAGTGAACGCCTAATATTATTAATCGTTGCTTCTCCTGGGACTTGCAGAACTCCACCCGGCCGTCTCCCTGCTCCAGGAGACCTCGATGTCTTGGTCGTCCATGAGAGCCCCGGCCTTCTGCAGGGCCTTTGAACTTCCCCATTAGCCTCTTTGCCCAGGCGCAGCGTGTGCCGGCTGGGTCTGGAAGGTGGGGCGAAAGGAGACGCCGGAGATGGCGATGCCCCGAGGCCAGATTCCATTACTCACTCAAAACAGCGAGGAACTACCTTTTTTGCCTTGATGGTAGGTTTCGATCATTTGATGGTTGGCAACTCTGTCTAAAAACGCCCTTGAAATGCTAAAAGACCTTATGAATACCGTTTACCTTTTCCTTTAGACCCTGCAAAGTCTTATCCAACTCAGCAGTGATTCTCTTTTCTGTCTCGTTGCCCACCGTTATGTCGATGTCCGGCAGCGTCAGAGGCTCGCGACCTATCAGGTTCATAAAAAACTCCACCCAGTAGGGCGACAGATAATCGGGCAAGGGCTCGCCCCTCAGGAGATGGAGGACACAGGTCCAGGCCACAGGCACCACCTCCATATTGTAGCCGCCTCCTCCCAATGCCAGGAGCCTGCCTCCCGCATGCTGCCCTGTCAGCTCGATGATGCGCTGCACCAGATTGGTGTAACCGGTAAGGCTCATGTTCAGGGTAGTGAGCGGATCGGTGTAGTGAGTGTCCACACCCAACTGTGCCACCACCGCCTGGGGCTCAAACCAATCAAAGAGCCTGGGCACGATCTCCTCAAAGGCGCGCCGGTACTCCTCATTCCCGGAATACATGGGCATGGGTATGTTCACGCTGTAGCCCAATCCTGGGCCCGAACCGATCTCATCGATGAAACCGGTGCCGGGAAATAGGTACAATCCCGACTCATGCATGGAGATGGTGAGGACATCGGGGTCTTCATAAAATATCTGCTGCACCCCGTCTCCATGATGGCCGTCGATATCGATGTAAAGAACTCTTTCAAACCGCTCTTTCAGGACGCTGATGGCCAGTGCCGGATCGTCAAAGACGCAAAAGCCCGAGGCCTGGGAGGGCATGGCGTGATGCAGGCCCCCGCCGATGTTAAAGGCGCTGCAGTCCTCGACAATCATGCGCCGAGCGGCATCGATGCTGCCGCCGGCCAATAGCCGCGAGGCCTCGTAAATGCCGGAAAAAACCGGAGTGTCATCGCTGCCCAGTCCAAAGGCCAAATCCTGCTCTTCTGCCTTTACAGAGGCGATATACTCCAGAGTATGCACGCGCTGCAAATCCGCTTCTAGAGCGGGCTGCGGCTCTACCATGCAGGTGAACTCGTCAATTAGGCCCTCCTCCTCCATGAGCTTGTAAGCCAGCATCAAGCGAGCCGGATTGAAGGGATGCTCCGGGCCGAAGTTATAGGCCTGGAATTTTTCGCTGTAATAAAGATAGATCATTTGTAGCCTTTTTCAACCAGGCCATCGCTCCAGTAGTTGTCGCATTTCTTGCAGTAGAAGATGGTCTCAATTACAATCTTCTTCCAGCTTTCTGCATCCAGTGCCCGCCGGAGATCCTTTTGCTCGCACTCGTTGCCGCACTTGGGACAGTATGGGACGTAGTGTTCTAAAACGGCCTGGTCCTCGTCAGACATTCACCATTCCTCATTGTTCAGAAAGCCGGGCAGGGCAAAAAAGCTGTCGGTATTCTTCTTTTGGTCCTTATGTCCATTGTAAAATTAAAATGGCCGAATTCCCGCCAGAGCGCAGCCTGCTAAAAAACCAAAGATCACACCTGAATTGAGGAAAGGCAGTCCCGCCTGGGGCCGATCTCGCGAGGTGGTCATCAAGAGGAGAAAGCCGAGATAGGTTCCCAGCATGGCCCCTATCGCCGGAAGATTTACCCCGAAATAGCCGCTGGCTGGAAACGAGGTGTAAGCCGAAATTACCAGAATGGTGGGTATGATGGCATCTCCCAGGCCCAGGAAATAAGCGCCCCTCTTGCCGCCCGCAAGATTGCCACTGGTCTGGCTGGTACTTGTCTGATCGAGCCTCGACAGCTCACTATTGTTCGGGGTTGAAACGGAGAACTGATCCTTTCTGAAGCTGTAGCTGCGGCTCCTCGGCACGACAAAGAGCAGAGGAGCTTTTATCTTGATCACGCCCTCCGCCAAAGAGACCATGTGGTGGGTCTTGTAGACGGATATGGCATCGTAGACTGCCAGGATGATTAATAGCAGGAGAGCCGGAAGAGGCGTCATGCTCACACCGAATAGCGAGCTGATGCCGGCGCAGACGGCAATGCCGAAGGCATCTATGACATACCACTCCGGATAATAGCGAAGCAGAAGAAGCACGGCTGCTGTAGGCAGCAGAGCGAGCAGCGGCGACATGAAGGCCACCATCAGATAATAGATGCTCGAGGCAATAGATAATTGTATAAATCCGCTGACAATCCAGCCCTTGCTTTTTTTTATGGCCAGGAGAAGAAGGGCAGTGAAGGCCAGGATGATAAGCATATAGATAACTGGATTAGAGGCCGACGCGGGATCCTGAAAGACCCTGGTGTCGCTGGCGGAGATGGCCGGAGTGATGGCCAGAGCCAGAAGCTGCACGACCATTACGAAGAACAGCATTACCAGTACCGGGACCCTTGAATTCTCTGACATCTTTCTCCCGTCGCTCAAAGACCCCGTCTTTTAGCTTCATTCTCGTCATTCTTTTTTTTCTCTTCCAGAAGCTGCAGGTAGGAGCTTCTAATCGACTCGTGCAGGTCCAGCCGACTTAATATGGATAAAACCTTCTGCTTCTGTACCTCATAGTCGCCCTCGCCCTCTGCTTCCACCTCTACAAAGCAGCCCAGCCCCTCCACCTCGTCCAAAGCCAGAATGGCTCCCTCATAGGAATACTTGCTCCTGCGCTTTCTTACCTGGGCAGAGAGCGTAAACCCCAGGGCAGAGAGGATCTGCTCCATCTGCTGAGGATCATCGATTTTCACAGTCATTTCCAGGCGCGACTTGGTGGTTTGGTCAAGCTTGGGCCCCTTGTAAGTCAGGCGCGCGCCCTTTTCCTTGATGCGGATACGCAGGGCCTCATCGCTCTCTTTGAAGTTGCGCTGGGGAGGGTTGAAATAAAGGTCATGATGGTTTTCAATAGCCAGCAATGTGGCCCCCAGGGCGGCGATTCTAGCGGCCATGTCCTCCGGGGCGCGGGCCTTGACCTCTACCTCGATCATCTTCGGACCAGCACTGTGGCCTCGCCGACGGCAAGAATGTCCACAGCCTCGCCTGCTGAAAGTGTCTCTACGATTATCTCTGCTGCCTCTGGCGGGACCTCTATGATCTGGCCCTCCACATCGACGGCAATCGATCCACTGGCCTTCTGGCTGGATACCAATCCCGGATCCATGCCGCCCAGGGCTTTAATGATCTTGCTGCTCCTGTCCTTGAACCTGGGTCCTATAATCTTCATCTGCGGCTTGACGGCCACGGGCTTCATCTCGATTTGGGGTTTTCCCTTCCGGCTCTCTACCTGAGAGTTAGCCACGCCGACGAGATCAATGGTCTCCAGGGCCAGATCTGAGTATACTACTATTCCAGGAAGTGGCGAATTGAGGGCCATGCCTTTCTCCGCCTTATAGCGCCGCAGCGATGCGGCAATTTCTTTTATGGCAAGTCCGGCCGGATCGACTTTTATGCCGGATGGCTCAGGCCAGCTCTGTACATGCACGCTCTTTCCCGTGAGTGTATGATGAATCTCCTCGGAGATAAAGGGAGTGAAGGGCGCCATGAGTCTAGAGAGCGTCTCCAGAGCCGTATAAAGAGTATTTTGGGCTGCCCTCTTCTCCGGTCCGTCCGGCCCGTATAGCCGGGCCTTGACCAGTTCTATGTAATTGTCGGCCAGGACCTCCCAGGCAAAGCCGCGAATGGCCTTCATGGTCTCATCAAACTGGAAGGCGTCCATAGCAATGGTTGCCTTCGTGATGAGCAAATCCAGCTCTCCCAGGAGCCAGCGGTCCACTTGACCGGGAACGGAGTCAACTTTGGCAATCAGGGGCAAAGAGAAGCGGTAAATCGACCAGAGCTTCTGCTGGAAGCGGCTGGCTGCAGTGATCTCCTTCCACTGGAACAGGATGTCGTTTCCAGGGGATCCGCCCATGGCTCCCCACTGGCGGAGGGCATCGGCGCCGTTGGTCAGGAAGACCTCCTCAGGGCGTATGAAGTTGTTCAGGGACTTGGACATCTTATGCCCGTCCTCGCCCAGTGCCATGCCGTTGATGAGAATGGTATCCCAGGGCTTGATGCCCTCCAGGGATTTGGTGCGCAGTATGGTGTAAAAAGCCCAGGTGCGAATGATGTCATGCCCCTGCGGCCGCAGCTGCGTCGGCATGCGCAGATCCTTTCTGTTTGGCCAGCCGGCTACCGCCAGGGGAGAGATGGAGCTGTCCATCCAGGTATCCAGGACATCCTGTTCCGGGATGAAATCTTCGCTGCCGCACCTGCATTTCTCGGGCGGATGAGTCTGGTTGGGGTCGAGAGGAAGCCACTTCTCCTTGGCAACCAGAACCTGGCCGCAGGCCCGGCAATACCAGACGGGTATTGGCGTGGCAAAGATCCTCTGCCGGGAGATGCACCAGTCCCATTCCACAGAGTCGGCCCAGTTCTTGAGCCTAACCTGCATGTGGGGAGGTACCCAATTGATCTCTTCCGCCGTCTTCTTGATCTCCTCGGGATTGATTTTGATAAACCACTGCCGCTCGGACAAGATCTCAATGGGGGTTTTGCACCGCCAGCAGAGGCCCACATTCTGCTCCAGCGGCTCCTGCTTGAAGATTATCCCCTCATTTATCATATCCTGGGTGATCCTATTCTTGGCCTCAGTCACACCGAGGCCCGCATAAGGCCCGGCGATGGCCGTCAGCAATCCCTCGCGATCTATGGCCTGGCGCAGGGGGAGGTGATGCTCCATCCACCATCTTACATCCTGCCGATCTCCGAAGGTGCAGATCATGACGATTCCTGTGCCGAAGCTCTTATCCACCACGGGATCGGCCAGCACGGGAACCTCGTAATTGAATATGGGAACCAAAACATTCTTGCCGATATATTTTACATAGCGCTCATCATCGGGATTTACAGCTACTGCCACGCAGGCAGGCAGAAGCTCGGGCCGGGATGTGGCGATCTGCATCTCGCCGTCCTGTGCAGAAAAGCGCATGTAATTTAGAGTCGTGGTGCGAGAATCATATTCCACTTCAGCAAAGGCTATTGCCGTGCCGCAGCGGGGACACCAGTTGACAGGATGGTTCTCCCTGTAGATCTGGCCGTGCTCGTACATGCGCACGAAGGAGGTTTGCGTCTTGACATAGTACTCCGGCTTCATGGTTATGTACTCGTTGGACCAGTCTATGGATAGGCCCAGCCGCCCCATTGACTGATGGAAACGCTCGATGGCCTCAAAAGTCAGCTTCTCGCAGAGCCGGCGAAACTCTTCCCTGGGAACCTGGTTCTTGGTGATATGGTTTAGTTCCTCTACCTTTACCTCCGTAGGAAGCCCGTGGCAGTCCCAGCCCTGCGGGAACATGACATTGTAGCCGCGCATGCGCTTGTAGCGTGCTACGTAATCGATGTAACACCAGTTAAGAGCGTTTCCGATATGGAAGTTTCCCGTAGGATAGGGCGGGGGAGTGTCAATTATGTATTGCGGTTTTTTTGACTCCCAATCGAAGTGATAGATCGAACTGTCCCAGGTTTGCACCCATTTCTCTTCCACCGCGCTAAAGTTGTACTCCTTGGAGACCTCGCTCATCAGAAAGCTCCTGCTCTTTGGCTGCTAGTGCAGTTGAACACAATGTTAATAGGATTATCGGTAGACCAATAGTAATATGCAACTCGTGATCTATCATGCCGGTCAATGCGATCCCAGGAAATGCTCGGGCAAAAAGCTGGCTCGCTTCGATCTGGTTCGCATAACCTCCCATATGAACCAGCTCAGGCCTTTCCTGGTTTTAAGTCCCTTTTCAGAAAAGGCGATCTCCCCGGAGGACAGAGGAGCAAAGGGACTTGCCGCCCTGGACTGCAGCTGGGATCGTGCCGAGGAGGTTTTCTCACGCTTCAAGCTAATGGAGAGGGCACTGCCATTTCTGGTGGCCGCCAATCCCGTAAACTATGGAAAGCCCTTCAAGCTCTCCACGGTGGAGGCACTGGCTGCGGGGCTGATAATATTGGGTGAGAGAGAGCAGGCCGAATTGATCCTATCCAAATTCAACTGGGGGTATGTCTTTTTGGAGCTGAACCGTGAACCTTTGCAGGAGTACGCCGCTGCCAAAAACTCCGCCGAGGTGGTAAAAATTCAAGCGGCTTACCTATCGGAATGAATATAAGCGGTAACTGCGCTTTATTATTATGGTGTTGCTATGACTGGATTGGTGGCCGCAGAGGAGATCAAGAAGTTGCAGAAGAGGATGAACCGGCTCATGGAAGATCTGGGACTGACT
Source organism: uncultured Methanotrichaceae archaeon (assembly GCA_964467095.1). Taxonomy (GTDB): domain Archaea; phylum Halobacteriota; class Methanosarcinia; order Methanotrichales; family Methanotrichaceae; genus Methanothrix. Next base: position 4,238 of record CAYXSJ010000070.1, on the reverse strand, counting down.
GATCTGGAGTCCAAATATCTGGATGAGATGGAGCGCATGCAAAAGCGCATGAGCGAACTCATGGCGGAGGTAGAGACGAGAGAGGATCAGGGCAGCAAGATCCGGCCTTTAGCCGATGTGCAGGAGACGGATGGAGAGATTATCGTAACTATGGACCTGCCCGGCATAGACAAGCAGAATGTCGATATTACCATATCCGACGATGAGCTCTCCGTAGTGGCCGAGAGGAAGACAGAGACGGATGTAGCAGAGAAAAACTACCACAAACGCGAGCGCACCTATAAAAAATTCGAGCGCACCGTATCGCTTCCCACCGGCGTTAAAATGGAAGAAGCGAAGGCTCGTCTTGCGGAAGGCGTCTTGCAGATTGCCATCCCCAAAGAGGTCGTCACCACCAGAAAGCGCATAAGCATCGACTGATCAGGGAGCGTCATTTTGGAGAAGAAGATGGTGCATTTTGTCCCTCTTCGTCTCCAGATATCTTCTATTAATATTATTGGGCTCAATCTCCAGGGGAACGCGTTCTACAATCTCCAGGCCGTAGCCTTCCAGGCCAATCACTTTGCGGGGATTATTGGTCAAGAGACGAATCTCCTTGATGCCCAGATCGACCAAAATCTGGGCGCCAATGCCGTAATCTCGAAGGTCGGCAGGGTAGCCCAGTTCGTTATTGGCCTCAACTGTATCCGAGCCGGCATCCTGCAGGGCATAGGCGCGCAGCTTATTAGCAAGGCCAATGCCTCTGCCCTCCTGGCGCATGTAAAGAAATACTCCATTTCCGTTCTCGCTGATGAGATGGAGGGCCCGGCGAAGCTGCTCGCCGCAATCGCATCGCTTGGAAGAGAAGACATCTCCTGTGAGGCACTCCGAGTGCACCCGGACCAGGGCATCGGGAGCGGAGGGATCGCCGGACACGAAGGCGACGTGACACTGCCCATCCATTATGGACTCATAGCCAATAGCCCTAAAGTATCCGTACTCGGTGGGCATGCTCACATCTGAGACCTTGCGGATGAGCTTCTCGCTCTGCATGCGATAGCGGATAAGGCTCTCGATGGTCACCATTTTCAGGCCGTGCTTCTCTGCGAAGATCTCCAGCTCGGGCAGCCTGGCCATGCTGCCGTCATCATTCATGATCTCGCAGATTACGCCTGCAGGATAAAGGCCCGCCATTCGGGCCAGGTCCACGCAGGCCTCGGTGTGGCCGGTGCGCCGCAAGACGCCTCCCTCTTTGGCCTGCAAGGGAAAAAGATGGCCGGGAGTGACGATATCGCTGCGCCTGGTTTTGGGGTCGATGAGCGTTTGCACCGTCGTCGCTCGATCAAAGGCGGAAATGCCGGTGGTGGTGTTGGCCCTCGCATCCACTGATACAGTAAATGCCGTGCCCATGGACTCCGTATTTTGAGCAGTCATGAGCGGAAGGTCAATCTCCAAAAGCCTCTGAGCTGTCATGGGCATGCAGATCAGGCCGCGGGCAAAGCGAGCCATGAAGTTGATGGCATCAGGCGTCACCTTTTCCGCGGCTATCACCAGGTCGCCTTCGTTCTCTCGATTCTCATCATCCAATACTATGATGAAGCGGCCCGACTGGATCTCTAAAATCGCATCTTCTACAGAGCAAAATGGCATATAAGACGAAGGCAGTACTGCTGGATACTTAAGAGTTTTTATAGAATAATCCTAAATCCGGGCTAATAGTTGTCTCCGTTCGTTCGTCCTCTGCGTGCTCTGCGACTCTGTGGTTTTATTCGGTAGTCCCCTGAGTTTGATTTTTCAGCTACGAATAATTAACCGCAGAGACGCAGAGATCGCAGAGACGTGAAATTACCTTATTAGAGTCCCTGAACAATTACTTCCAGACACCTGCAAGTTGGGCGTTACATTTGCTGCAATGTCCATCGATCACGGAATTTCTCATGATCCTGTATCCCAACCGTTCGATCTGCTCCTCTTTGCAGACGGGGCAGAGGGTATTCTCACTCTCACCGGGAATGTTGCCGGCATAGACGTACTTAAGTCCCGCCTCTCGGCCTGCCTTCAGCCCGCGACGAAGCGACTCTATCCCGGTGCTCGGAACATCTTTCATCTTATACGTGGGATAGAAGGCGGTGACATGCCAGGGCATGTCCGGGCTCACACCGGCCAGAAACTTGGCTATCTCCTGCAGTACTGCCTCTGAATCGTTATAGCCGGGAATGAGGAGGGTTGTGACCTCCACCCAGACGCCTCTCTTCCAGAACAGTTCGATGTTGCTGCGAACCGGCTCCAGCTTTGCTCCGCAGACCTTGCGGTAGAATTGATCATCGCCCTTCAGATCGATGTTTATGCCGTCTAAAATGGGTGCTATCTTTTGCGCGGCCTCTTCGCCTATGTAGCCGTTGCTGACAAAGACATTCTTAAGGCCTTCCTCGTGGGCCAGTTCCGCCACATCAAAGGCATACTCGAAGAAGATGGTGGGCTCGGTATATGTATAGGCGATGGACTGACAGCCGAGAGCATTGGCATTTGCAACTACACTCTTTGGGCTAACGAATTCTCCCGGTATCTGGCCAGTTTCCCTAGGCAGTTGAGATATGTCTGCATTCTGGCAGTGCAGGCAGCGGAAGTTGCAGCCGACTGTTGCTATGGAATAGGCGAGGCTTCCCGGCAGAAAATGAAAGAATGGTTTCTTCTCAATGGGATCGGCATTAGCCGCTACCAGTTTTCCGTATACCAGGGTCATCAGCTTATCATTCTGGTTCTCTCGCACTCCGCATATTCCTCTTTTGCCGGGACGGATGCGGCATTGCTGGTGGCAGAGACTGCACTTTACGTCGCTGTCCAGCTTTTCCCAGAACTGGGCCTCTCTTATCGTCTCTGAAGCCATAATTATTCACCAGAGTATTCATGTCGCTCATGATATGTATAACAATGGTGCGCAAAACTCAGTACAAATTTTTGTTAAAAAACGTTGGGGGGCGAGAGCGCCCTTTACTCTCTTTTGCTCAGCACGAGGCTTGCGACTGCCAGGAGTCCGGCTATGGCAATGATGCTCTCAAATCCGGGTGCAGCCTTCTCAGCAGCCTTCGTGGCATTCTCTGAGGCGGAAACTACAGTTTCCTTTACCTCTTCTGCAGCGTGCTCTGTGGCAGTGATCTCTTTCTCTATTGTCTCTTCTGAGGCGTTCTCAGATGCGTTTGCCATGGCCACTGTGAACAGCATCATCAGCGCTACAAGCATAATCGATACGATCTTTATTATTGTTAGTCCTCCGATTCCTTGCTCTCTCTGATCATCGCTAAAAAAAATCTCTGAAGCGATGACCGAGCAAGTTTTGCTTTCGCAGAAGATCCTATATATCTTTTTTGGTGGAAGAATTAGAAAAAACTGCGATACAGACTGAAAAAGAGATAGTTCTGGAGAGCCCAGGCCCTCCAGCTATTTGATCTTACTCTCTTCTGCCAAGTACCAGGTAGGCAACTGCCAGGAGTCCGGTGATGGCGAAGATGCTCTCGAATCCAGGAGTGCCCTCTGCGGCCTTCTCGGCCTCAGTTACGTTCTCCTTGGCGGTTTCGACAGCCTTCTCGGCCTCAGTTACGGTCTCCTTGGCGGTCTCTACGGCCGTCTCAGCTTCCGTTACGTTCTCTTCGGCGGCCTCGACGGTCTCAGCAGCTACAGGGGCCTCGACAGCGGGTGCGGCTTCAGTTACGGGTGCGGCTTCAGCTGCAGCGCCCTCGATGGTGGCTTCCTTGTAGATGTAGTATCTCTGCGGGTTGGCGTCATCAACAACATCCTGATCGGATGTCATGATCTTGACGTCGCCCATCAGATCGATGTCCTTGTTCTTGCTCAGGGTTACGGTGTTATCCTTGTTGTCCATGGTGATGGTGTCGGCGGAGACACTGGCAATTCTCATCTTGTCATATTCTGTGTCGACCTTGACTTCCATGGGAACATCAGAGATCTGCCAGATGCCGTCGATGGTGGCCAGATTAGTGTCAGAGCCGCGGAAGGCGTTCTTGAAGTGGGCAGCAATGATAACCAGGTCCTTGGAGTCTCCGACGGTCTTCTTGTAGTAGTAGGTCTTGTCGCCCATGGTTGGGTTATCCTTGGACGGGGAAATGACCTTGCTGTCTACAACGGAGCCATCCTTGGAGAGCTCGAGGTAAACCTTGTTGCCGTCGATATCAATGGACTTGATAGCCAGCTCATAGCCCTCTTCCATCTTGAGAGGTGTGCCGGATGTGACGGTCATCTCG
>CAYXSJ010000069.1:0-12274 GCA_964467095.1 uncultured Methanotrichaceae archaeon | reverse complement strand
TAATTCTCTGTACTTATGCTTGAAATTTTTGCTTAATCCAGTTTTAATTTTGCATTTACTGTCCGATTTTTGCATATCCTCACTCTCCAATCTTCACTCAATCCTCACTATCCCACTCTCACCTAACAATTTTTCACGACCAAAAGTCAGGCCAAACATTTATGAATCTATTTTTCACATTGAGGACTTGTTAGCGCGCATGCGCCACTGGCAATCTCATGTGAATCCTCTGTGAATTCTGTATGAATATCTAGGCAAAGGGATGCTTCGCAGAGTCCTTCTTGGCCAATATTTCCGATACCTTGGGCAGGTTGGGCTCCAGTACCGCCAGCAAGGGTGTGTGTCCCTGAGCAGGTGAGGCCAGGGCACTGACAAATGCCTGCTCCACACAGCTGCCTTTGGTCCCGATTACGAGATCGATATGGGCGACCTCCGGACCTTCTCCCACTAATGCCTCTCCAATGAGTACGCTATCAAAAGGTTTCATCATACAAATAACCTTAGATCATTTTTCATATAAATTTGTACTCTAAGCGGACCGGCAAATCTGTTTAAAATTATGATAGTATTATCATATTGCAATTTATATTACATAATATTAATATGTCGCCATAATTTATAGAGTCTTTCTGAATGTCCATTAAATGCCCCTTGCCAAAAAATATATCATCTTAAGAAGCTGCAAGATGAGGCAATGCGAATACTTGTAGTCAACAACTATGGACAGTTCAACCACCTCATCCGGCGCGCCATCCGGGAGAAGGTGGAGACGGACCTCATCTCCAACCAGACGCCTCCGGAGAAGATCGACGCTAACGGCCTCATTCTTGGAGGAGGGCCTGCGCTGGAGCGCGCCGGGCGATGCGCGGATTATCTGCGGGATCTGGATATTCCCATTCTGGGCATATGCCTGGGCATGCAGCTCATGGGCACCACCTTTGGGGGAAAAGTAGTACCCGGCAGCATAGGCGGCTACGCGGAGGTGGATGTAGAGGTTCTCAAGGAAGATGACATTCTTAAGGGCCTGCCGCCCAGGTTCAAGACATGGGCCTCGCACATGGACCAGGTGTCGGAGCTTCCCGCCGGTTTTGAAGTTCTGGCCAGCTCAAATGTCTGCGAGATCGAAGCCATGAAGCACCTGACAAGGCCGCTGTATGGAGTGCAGTGGCATCCCGAGGTTGTGCACACCGAGTACGGTCCACAGCTTTTAGACAATTTCATCGCTCTGTGCAAGAGATGAACGAAAAGGGCGAAAGGATTTCTGAACTGGGCGAGGCTCTTTTAGCAGCAAAAAGGATATCGCCGGCAGAGCTGGCCGCTCAGATACGCGAGATTGGATTTCACTGCCAAAAATGTGGGGAATGCTGCCAGGGAGAAGACAACAGCGTGGTTGTCTTTCCTCAGGAGATCCGACGCATCCAGATCGCCACTGGCCTGCAGTGGCTGGAGGTTGTGGGCCTGCCGGAGGAGGGCGAGTGGGACAAAGACGGCTGCTTTCATACCCTGGAGTGGCGGCTGAAAAAAGAGGGCGAATCCTGTCGGTTTTACCAAAATGGCAGCTGTAGCATCTATCGGATCAGGCCCATGCTCTGTCGCACCTATCCATTCTATCTGGACAATGGGACTCTGCAGTGCTCAGAGTGCCGGGGGCTGGGGGGCCAAATCGAATCCTACGAGGCGGACAGATGGGCAGAGCAGCTCATTTTGCGCTATCTTATCGAGCTGCAGGAGGCCATCGCACTCCTGGAAAGATACCATGACTTCGAGCGAGGCGAGGCCGGGAAGGATGGCAAATGCATCGTGCACGACAGCGAGGGCGAGCACAGGATAGTGGGCGGAGAGCTGCGGGATTGAGTTGTGACAGGGAATTGATACAGACCAGTCGAAGCCATTTTGAAAAGGGACAAAGGTGAGGAGCCGCCAAAAGAAATACTGGCAATATAAGATCCGGGCTCTGGACGCCTGAGCAAAAAGCCCGCCTGCCCCCCCACTGCACCCCTCACTGCACAGCGCTCTTCACCTCATCCACGATCTTGTCGATGAGGCTCTTCTCCTTCTCGGTCTGCTTCTTTTTCTTCTCGCCAAATTCCGATGCCAGAGCCTCCAGGAGCTGCCTTTGCCGCTCCGTCAGGGCTGAAGGCGTCTTTATCTTAACCTTAACATGCAGATCGCCAGAGCCTATGCCCTGCAGTCTGGGCATGCCCTTTCCCCTCAGCCGGAAGACGGTTCCAGTCTGCGTTCCCGCCGGCACTTTTATCTTGGCTCTTCCTCCCAGCGTTGGAACCTCCAGCTCTGCGCCCAGCGCCGCCTGGGTGAAGCTGATGGACGTCTCTAAGAGCAGATCGCTGTCCACGCGCTGGAACTTGGGATGAGGCAGGACGTTAATGACTACATAAAGGTCTCCGCTCTCGCCCGCCGGTCCGGCCGCATCCCCCTGGCCGCGCAGCTTGAGGTGCTGGCCGTCCTCCACTCCCGGCGGGATCTTGATGTTGATCTTGCGGGTTTTGCGTACTCGCCCTGTGCCGCCACAATCCCCGCAGGGGTTGGTAATGATTTGACCCCGGCCGCCGCACTTGGGGCAGGCCGAAGAGGTGACCATCTGTCCGAAGGGAGTGTTCTGGGCACGGGTGATCTGGCCCGAGCCGTGGCAGTTGCTGCAAACCGTGGGACTGGTGCCGGGCTTGGCACCGCTGCCGCGGCAGGTAGTGCAGCTTTCCGTGCGCGGCACCTCAATGGTCGACTCAAGACCCGTAGCCGCCTGCTCCAAAGTAAGCTGGACATCGTAGCGCAGATCCTGGCCCCGGGCTGGGCGGCCGCGTCCGCCTCCCCCAAAGAACATATCAAAAATGCTCTCGCCGCCGCCTCTTCCTCCGCCACCGCCAAAGCCAAATCCCCGCAGCAGATCCTCGAAGTTCACACCCCGGAACAGATCCTCTTGCGAGTACTGGCTGTTGATTCCGGCATGGCCGAACTGGTCGTACTTCTGCCGCTTCTCCGGATCGGAGAGGACTGCATAGGCCTCGGATAGCTCCTTGAACTTCTCCTCAGCATCGGGCTCTTCCGATCTGTCGGGATGGTACTTCATGGCAAGCTTGCGATAAGCTCCCTTGATGTCCTTCTCGCTCGAATCCTTAGGAACTCCCAGGATCTCATAGTAGTCCTTCTTCTCCGGCATAGTTTATTCTGTTCCTTACTTTTTATCGTTTACTACTTCGTAGTCGGCATCCACGGTCTGATCCGACTGCCCTTGCCCGGAGGTTTGCTCAGGGCCAGCGCCCTGTCCCTGCTGCGCCTGCTCCTTTGCCTGCTGATCTTGTGCCGCCTTCTGGTACATGGCCGCTGACAGCTCGTAGATGGAACTTTGCAGCGTCTCGGTCTTGGCCTTGATCTCGGAGATCTCGCCTCCCGTCTGGGCATTCTTCAGGTCGGCAATAGCTTTCTCGATCTTCTCCTTCTGCTCAGCCGTGGCCACGTCGCCCGCCTCTTTGAGCATCTTCTCCGAGGCGTAGACCAGAGAGTCAGCCGCATTCTTGACCTCGATCTCTTCTTTTCTCTTCAGGTCGTCGGCCGCGAAACGCTCTGCGTCTTTGATCTTGGCATCGATATCCTCTTTGCTCAGTTTGTGAGGCGCTGTGATGGTCATCTTCTGCTCCTTCTTGGTAGCCAGATCCTTGGCAGAGACGTGAATGATGCCATTGGCGTCAATGTCGAAGGTAACCTCGATCTGGGGAATGCCGCGCGGTGCCGGCGGAATGCCCACCAGTGTGAACCTTCCCAAAGAGACGTTATCCTTGGCCATGGGCCTTTCGCCCTGCAGCACATTTACCTCGACGCTCGTCTGATTGTCTGCCGCCGTGGTGAATATCTGGCTCTTTCGAGTGGGAATGGTGGTATTCCTCTCAATCAGCCTGGTGGAGACAGCGCCCAGGGTTTCAATGCCCAGGGAGAGGGGTGTTACGTCCAATAGCAGCAGGTCCTTGACCTCGCCACCCAAAACGCCTGCCTGAATGGCCGCTCCCATGGCTACGCATTCCATTGGGTCCACGCCGCGCTCAATATCCTTACCCATGAAGCCCTTTACGAATTCCTGCACCACAGGCATCCTGGTGGGACCGCCTACCAGTATGATCTTGCCAATGTCCGATTTCTCCAGCTTGGAGTCTCTCAAAGCCTGAGTCATGGGACCGCGGCAACGCTCAATGACATCCACAACCAGTTCATCGAGCTTGGAGCGATCCAGTGTCATGGAGAGGTGCTTGGGGCCGCTGGCGTCCGCAGTAATGTAGGGCAGATTGAGGTTGGTCTGCATCACGCTGGATAGCTCGATCTTGGCCACCTCCACAGCTTCTCTCAGGCGCTGCATGGCCATGGAGTCGCCCCGCAGATCGATGCCCGAATCCTGCTTGAACTTCCCCAGGACATAGTTGGTCAGTCGTTCATCCATGTCCCTGCCGCCCAGTTGAGTATCGCCGGAGGTGGACCTGACCTCGAAGACGCCCTCACCTATCTCCATGATGGTGACGTCCAGTGTGCCGCCGCCCAGATCAAAGACCATGATCTTGTGCTCGCCCACCTTATCCAGGCCAAAGGCCAGAGCCGCAGCCGTCGGCTCATTGATGATTCTGACAACCTCCAGGCCGGCGATGGTTCCCGCATCCTTGGTCGCCTGCCTCTGATTGTCATTGAAGTAGGCTGGAACGGTTATCACGGCTTTGTCCACGGTGTCGGCGAGATAGGTCTCCGCATCCGTCTTGATCTTGCGCAGGATCTGGGCGGATACATCCTCAGGGCTGTACTCCTTTCCATAAACCTTGACTTTGTAGTCCGTGCCCATCTTGCGTTTGATGCCCTGGATGGTGCCTTCCGGATTGGTAACCGACTGTCTCTTGGCAGGCTCGCCAACCAGAACCTGACCCTCTTTAGTGAAGGCCACGTAGGATGGAAATGCCTTGCCGCCTATGCTTGTTCCTTCTGCGCTGGGAATTATGGTGGGTCGGCCGCCGATTAGAACTGCAGCCGCCGAGTTGCTGGTTCCAAGGTCAATGCCGATAATTTTTGACAAGATCTCATCTCCTGAACTTGAAAGTTATCACTACTACGTAAATATTTAAACTTATCATCTTTTTGCCACTGCAACCTTTGAGAAACGAATAACATGACTGTTGAAGATATAGCCCTTCTGCACCTCTTCTGCCACTGTGCCTTCTTCCAGCCCGTCCGTCTCGACCTGATAGAGAGCCTCATGTCGATAAGGATCAAACTTCATACCTTTTGCCCCTATGGGCATGAGCCCCTCCCCCGCAAGTACATCGAGCAACTGCATATAGAGCACCTTGCTTCCTTCGTCATGCTTTGCCGCTGCTTCCAGGCTGTCGAGCACGGGAAGAAGCTTGCAGATGAGCTTCTCAGAGGCGTACTTTACATTATCTTCCTTCTCGCGAACAGATCTCTTCATGACATTGTCCAGATCCGCCCGACAGCGCATCAAGAGGTCGAGCCGTTCCTCAGCCAGGCTCTGGGCTGAGGAGAGCTGCAACAATAGCTCCTCGACACTCGCGCCCGAAGTATCCTGTTTCGTTTCAGATTTCACATCTGCATCCGCCATAAGCTCCACCCAAAATTTGTTCTTATAGAATGAATTGAGCCGGCGCTGCCGGCTCCTTTCAGTTCCCTTGCTCCTTTAGTAGTGAGGCATCGGCATCTGAGGCATGGTATAGTCATGCGGGCTTTGGCCGGGCTTGGGAGCCAGCTCTTCTCTCTTGGCTGCGATGACATCATCCACCCGCAAAACCATGGTGGCAGCTTCGGTTGCGGATTTGATAGCCTGAGTTTTTACCTTTAACGGCTCTACAATGCCCAGGGCCAGCATATCAGAGGGCTGTCCGGAGTTGATGTTCAGCCCGAAGTTCTTCATGCCCTGACCGCTCTTGGCTCTCAGAGCCGCTAAGCTGTCCACTGGATCGAAACCTGCATTCTCAGCCAGGGTTAGAGGAATAGACTCGACCGCATCTGCAAATGCCCGAATGGCCAATTGCTCTCGCCCTTCCAGAGTGGATGCATACTGTCTCAAATTCTCAGCTACAAAGATCTCCGGAGCGCCACCGCCGGGCACAATCTTTCCGGAGCGAATGACGTCCATTACCACATTGAGGGCATCATCCAGGGCGCGCTCCATCTCCTCTAAGAACTGCTCCGAGACGCCATGCAGGATGATGGATACGGCCTTAGCCTTCTCACACCCCTCCACGAAGATCATATGCTTGTCTTTGCCAATCTTGCGCTCTTCCACAAGGGCCGCAGATCCCAGGTCCTTGGAAGTGACGACCATAACGTCGCCCACCAGTCTTGCGCCTGTGGCCAGTGCCAGCATCTTGAGATCGTCTCTCTTGACCCGGCGAACAGCTAAAATTCCCAGCCTTGCCAGGTAGTTTTGGGCAGTAACTCCGATGCCCTTCTCACAGAAGACAACATTGGCGCCGGCTGCGACAATGGCATCAACCTGAGACTTGATAACCTGCTCCTCGCCCTCCTTGAAGCTGGCAAGATTCTTGGCATCTGTAATAGTGACCTTGGCATCCGTATCCAGCTTCTTCAGCTCGAGAGTGCCTTCGAGAAGCATAATCTTGGCCGTTTCTATGCGCTTTGGCATCTCCAGGGATGTTCTCTCTTTCTCAATTACTATTCCATAGTTTATGACTGAATCCTCGATTCTGCCCCCGGGGATCAGGATTGTCTTGACATTTTCTTCAATGTCCTTGCCCTGAAAACCAGCCACCGCTCGTGCCGCATCAACCGAGATTTGCGAGAGCTTATCCATGGCGATCTCTATGCCCTTTCCTCGCATGGCTGTCTGGGCAATCTTCAAAAGCACACTGTCGTCGCCTGATACATCTATGGCCATCTCGGAAAGCACTTTTTGCGCTCTGGCTGCAGCTTGCTTATATCCCTGCACTATGACTGTGGGGTGGACATCCTGATCCAGTAGCGCTTCGGCCTTCTCCAACAACTTGCCTGCGATTATCACCGCTGAGGTGGTGCCGTCTCCAATCTCATCATCCTGGGCTTTTGCCACCTCGACAATCATCTTGGCCACAGGGTGCTCGATATCCATCTCTCTTAAGATAGTGGCACCGTCATTGGTTATGGTTGCATCTCCGCCGGCGATGAGCATCTTATCCATCCCTTTGGGTCCAAGGGTGGTCCGGACAGCCTCTGCGACCGCCTTTGCAGCTAAGATGTTCTTACGCTGCGCATCTTTACCAGTCTCTCGTTTGCTTCCTTCTTTCAATATAATTATCGGTACGCCGCTCAAACCTGCCAAACCTATAGTCCTCCCCGACTTTTTTTCATACTACCAGTTTGAAGTTCTATATAAAAGATTCGCATGATTTGAGTGACTTTGGACCATTTTAGAACATATTTGTATACAGCCCGACATATATAGTCTATATAGAAAGATCTATATAGTCATCTCTCGATCACAACCAGCATGACTTGCAGCCGTAATGAGGCCGGATACGCAAATCTGGCACCATAAACTCAAAACCATGAACCGGAAACCATATATCAGAAAAAGGAACTTAAAAATCGAAAATAGCAAATGCCTCATCTGGCAAACAACATAAAAGGGATCTGCGGTGACGTCGAAGATCATCTCAAATAATCTGAATCTCTGGTATGGAGAAAAGCAAGCACTTAAGGACATAAGCCTGGAAATTCCTGAGAAAAAAATTACAGCACTCATCGGACCATCCGGTTGCGGCAAGTCCACATTTATCCGCTGTCTGAACCGGATGAACGACCTGGTGTCCAAGATTCGCATTGAGGGCCAGGTCCTCTATGACGATATAGATATTTATGGAAAAGATGTTGATGTCGTGGAACTGCGCAAGAGAATCGGCATGGTATTTCAAAAGCCTAACCCCTTCCCCATGTCCATTTACGACAACATTGCCTATGGCCCCAGGATTCATGGGCTGAAAAATATTGACAAAATTGTAGAGCGCAGTCTCAAGGATGCCGCCCTCTGGGAAGAGGTCAGCGAGAGGCTGAGCCAGCCGGCCCTGGGCCTATCCGGCGGCCAGCAGCAGAGGCTGTGCATCGCCAGAACCCTGGCCATGAAGCCTGATGTTATATTATTTGATGAACCATGCAGCGCTCTTGACCCCATCTCCACCGGCAAGATCGAGAGCCTCATGGAAGTCCTAAAGGATAACTATACCCAGGTGATCGTGACCCATAACATGCAGCAAGCGGCCAGGATCTCGGACTGCACCGCTTTCTTCCTGCTCGGTGAGCTGATAGAGGTAGGAGAGACAAAACGCATCTTTGAGATTCCGAAAATGAAGAGCACTGAGGATTATATCACGGGAAGGTTTGGCTAGGGAAGGATAGCTTTAGGTTAAGGGGAGGTAAGATGAGCCCGTATCGAGAGCGATATCACAGAGACCTGAATGATCTGAAAAATCTTACAAAAGATCTGGCGGATCGGGTTGGAGGAGCTATAGATAAATCCGTTTTAGCCTTGAGTGATGCAAATGTGGATCGGGCCAGAGAGATCATCAAACAGGACCAAGAAATAGATGATTTGAGCCTGAAGATAGAGAATTTATGCATGGAACTCCTGGCTTTGCAGCAACCGATGGCAAAGGATCTGAGGCGCATTATCGGCATTCTGAAGATCGGCATAGATCTGGAGAGGATCGGCGACCTGGCCGTGGATGTAGCCAGAGTCACGACACAATCGCAAAATAAGATTCAGATAACCAAGCTGGAATATCTTCCTCGCATGGCTGAGATCAGCAAAAAGATGCTCGAACAGTCCATGGAGGCGCTCATGAATAGCGATGCGGATTTGGCTCGTCAGGTCACCAAATGGGATTATGAAATCGATGGGCTTTACGTCAAAGCCAGAACCAAGCTCTTGAAAATAATTATTGAAAGACCTGAAGTGATCGATGAAGGGACGGCGCTGCTCATGGTGAACCGGCATCTGGAAAGGACTGGCGATCATATCTGCAATATTTGTGAGACCATTGTCTATATGGTGGAAGCAAAGAGAGAACATCTCAACTAGGGCTATTTATGGACACAAGAAAGGTACAGAGAACCGGCAAGTCGACCTTTATCGTTTCCCTTCCCAAGAACTGGGCGACAAAGAACGGCATTTCTGCCGGTTCGATTATTTACATAAATCAGGGCGATAATGGAGCACTCACATTATCCACGGATCGCTCCGAGCGCGACCTGAAGGCGCGCCTGGACATTGGCGAGAAAATGGGAGAGCATCTGGTCAGGGATATCATTGGATGCTACGTGGGTGGCTATAGAACCATTGAAGTGACGACCGGACACATGTCCACTCTGCAAAAGAAGGACCTGCACCAGATCGTCAACAAGCTCATCGGCCCCGAAATCCTGGAAGAGACCATTAACAAAGTGGTTATTCAGGATCTGTTAAGCTCCGAGGAGCTTCAGTCCGAGCGGGCGCTGAAAAGAATCAGAACCGTTGTGAAATCTATGATCACCGATTCGCTCACCAGCCTTTTAAATAATAACGAGGAGCTGGCCGCCGATGTGATCGCCAGGGACAATGACGTGGATCGGCTCAACCTTCTTATCTCCCGCCAGTTTACAGAGATCCTGAGATCGGGCTCTGTTAGGCAAGAGACCCTCAATCCCATTACGGCTTTCAATTATATGCTGGCAGCATCCAACCTGGAGCGCATAGCTGACCACGCCAACCGCATTGCCGAGATCGCCAGCCAGCAACGCTACACCCTGCCAGACGATCTGAAAGAGGAGCTGCTGCATCTGGATGCATTGCTGTGCGGCCTGCTTGACGACTCCATATCCTATTTGCTGCAGACCAACTCCAACAAGGCCAATGAGCTTATCGACAGGATCAGGGAGATTCAGAGGCACACAGTGGGGATAGCCAAATCATCCGACAGCAAAGACAAATCAGAGATGCTGGTTCGGCTGGTACTGGCGAGCAGTCTGGAGCGCATGCTGGACTACATCATGAATATCGGTGAGTTGACCATTAACCTCAGCCATACCACTCACTCAACTGAGAAAGCGTGAGGCTCAAGTACTTATTGTGTGCTCATTTCCCGTTTCAAGGCTCAGCAGCTTCTCCTTCATCTCCCTGCCCCAGAGATATCCACCTAGGCCGCCCTTGGCGACCACGCGGTGGCAGGGCACGAGAATGGCAAAGGGATTGGTGGCCATTGCCCGGCCCACAGCACGCGCCGCACCCGGCCGGCCCGCACGCTCTGCTACCTGGCCATAGGTCATAGTTTTGCCTCGCGGGATCGCCTGCACTGCGACATAGATCTCCTTTTGAAATGGAGTACATCCCGAGAGATCCAGCTTTGCCTCCGGGCAGGGCGCGCCGCTCTGCAGGTAGGCGGCAATCTCCTCCGCCAGCTCGGATCGCTGGGTGGGAAGAGCCTGGGAAAAATATATCCTCTTTACCAACTCCCCACGCCACTCTATGAGAAGATAGCAGCCCAAGGAGGGAATAGAGGCACCGGACGTCATTGCTTGAGGATCTCCCGGAAGGTCTTGAAGCGTCCCAGCTCGATCATCTCCACCTGCAAGCTGGCAGTGTCCAGGATAGCAATGCTGGCGAGGCCGGTTAAATAGCCCCAGATCTCTCCAGGGTTGACCAGGAGCGTCTTGCCGTGCCTTGTGACCTCAGCGCGATGATTATGGCCGCGGACAACGACATCGTAGATCTGTGAGGCTACCACTGCCTTAACCAGCGGCTCGTCCGTCCCATGCATGAGTGCTATCTTCAGGCCGTCCGCCTCTATCTCCCCAAAGTCGCCCAGGTACTCGCCGCCCACGCGCGCGAACTCCCGGAACAGGCCCACCCGGTCGCAGTCGTTGTTTCCGTAGACCAGCTTCACGGGAATTTTGAATCCCTCAAAGGTGTAGCAGTTGCCGGAGCCGACCATGTCACCGGCAAAGAGCACCAGATCCACTTTATTTTGAGAAAAAATCCGCAAAGCATCCCTGACTCCCTGGATGCTGTCATGCGCATCGGACATAATTCCTATTAGCATAAAATCACAGTCCAGGACAACATATGATGTCCTCTGACTCGCTGTCTCTCTCGATCTTCTTATCGGCTTCGCCCAATCATTTCGGTGGCATTTAAAATAAAATAGATTTTTAAATAAGAAGAGCAAATATATGGCAGCAGCTACATAAAAGCTGCTTTAAGCCTCATGCACCTCTGCCGTCTTTTGCCAGAAGACTCAATGACGCTCAGGCAATTCTCAGCTTGTTCCTTATGATAGACGTCGTTGAGTCAACGTAGCACATAGTCTCTGCGTTCAAATCCCTGGAGGATTTTATGGTACTGCTCGATCTTTGAAAGGAATTTTTCTTGCTTGCTTCTGCAAAGACATTGAATTTTGCCCCTTTGAGGACAATTCCATCCTGACCGGACGTGACCGATTTATCCATGGCATCGCCATAGTTGGAATAATCCTTCAAAGAACCCGCAGGAATTTTTATCCCTACTTTGGCAGATTGCCCTAATGAATTCCATGCCTGGGCAGAGCTATAGAGATCTTTCCCTTCATCTACAGTCATCAACTGAGATACCTTTACCTCTTCACCAGTTTGTTTTTCGATGGTAAAATCATGGTCATAATGAGCACTATCCGACCATTTAGCGATCAGACGCACGTGCTCACCCCCATCCAGGGAATCAAACGTATCATCAAAGCTGAACGGCCCGCTACCTTCAAAATTCGTGGTGCTGGAATAGTATTCTGGGCTCGCTTCAATGCTGCTGGAAAAAGCGGCTTCCAATCCGGCGTTGATTTGGAGGCTTTCGGATGCGCCATTTATTCCATCAGATATGCCGAAAGAGAAACCCAGCCCATAAGCTCCCGGAAGAACGAGAACGAGGGCTGAGAATAAAATAAGGCTCGTTTTTAATTGACTTTTCATACAGATCCCTTATTATTACTATCGCACTCATGATGATAAAATTTTAGCTATTTTAATTTAGTAATTTTCATCAGTAATTATATCTCTTGGCGAAGCGGATGCGTCCACAGGCAAGCTGCCCCAACTTCATCATTGGAGGATCGCAGCACTGCGGCAGGCATTTTTCTCTAAAATGCATGGCGGGGATGGGCTCAGGAGAGAAGAGGAACGCGTATCTGCTACATAATGGAAATCTATCAGATTCTAGTGCCGACTCTAAAGTACATGATCTCTGTCGAAGGGCTTAAGTACAAGGAATAACCTG
>CAYXSJ010000068.1:0-12323 GCA_964467095.1 uncultured Methanotrichaceae archaeon | reverse complement strand
ATGCATACAAAGATCCTCAAGCAAATCTGGAGCTGGCAAATACATATAAAGCACTGCAAAAGTGGAATAGTGTTTACTCCAACTCTCGCAGCGAAGATAACTGGTACTACTGGACCGGCATGTGGCTGAACGAACCCCCGGAAGCCGTGGGCATATCAAGCGTATATAGTACAATGGATAACCCTTATGCGTACAAAGATCCTCAAGCAAATCTGGAGCTGGCAAATACATATAAAGCACTTCAAAAGTGGAATAGTGTTTACTCCAACTCTCGCAGTGAAGATAACTGGTACTACTGGACCAACATGTGGCTGAACGAGCCCTAAACTAAAGGGCCTGGATCAACCTCTTTTTTATGGATTTCGGTAGTAGCGCCATCAATTGTTCTGGTTTTTTTGTCTCTCGCTAAAGAAGTGCGGGCGTCAGCTAGCCTGTGCCAGAGCAATCATAATCATGATCGATGCCAGTTTCTTCGATGAAGTTCGTCCCACGTTCGTGCCTGCAACAGGGCTCGCTCTTCTACGAGGCCACTAACTAGCTGCTATCAAGCGCCATTTCGATCACCAGGTTCAGCATGGCTCGAGTAAGTAATCAAGAAGTTTGTACAAAAAAGTACTCAAAATCCATGGCTAGGAAAAGTTACTGGCTTAGATAATTATATGATATTGATATTTTTTAAAACTCTAGATAACTTAGATAGGTCTTATCACCATTCCTGTCAGAGCTAGGAAGAACATGATAGAGAACAATGCACCCAGCACCCTCTCTATCGCGAACACTTTTCTCATAAAAGAGCCAGACACACCATGCAGAATTGGTATATTGGGAGGGTCAACGAAAAGCTTCGTGCCTGAAAGGAATAATGTTGCGCTGAAGATAAGAGATTCGGATATATTTTCCGGCCAGCTTTGGCTTAAAGGATACTCATCGATTGCATCCGTTGATGTGTTTAACCTTACGATCCTCCAAAAAAACATCAAGAGTACTATAAAGATTATCGACAAAGCTAATAGCAAAGAAAATAAAACCCATGGCTTAACTACATTTGTCAGACAGAAAGCTCCAAAAAATGCTATAAAGAGCAATATCCAAGTTGGAGCATATCTTTTGAGAGCACTTTTTGGCTCCTTTGACCCTATGCCCATCCACAAGAATCCAAAGAGTATGATAAGGAAAATTGACCATAGAATTGGATAGAGCGGCTTTTTGCCGAATCCGAAAAAGATCCAGGCTCCGAGATCAAAAAGAGATATTAAAGGATTTTTTATATTTCTATCAAGAAGTTGTACTACTCTGAATTGGTAATAGCATTCATCCGCATCATCATAAAAACCCAATTTTTTAAAATTTTCAATTAATCGCTGATATGCTGAATTATGATAGACAAAGTTGTTAATGCTGTTCCACCTAATATAAAAATTGCCATATTTTGTATACCTTAAATCGAGGTTTTCAAAATAAGTTTCCTCAAAGAATGCTTCTCCGCTGAACGTGACATCCTTGAAGATGGCATCTCTGATGAACGCAGCTCCCTCGAAGTCCGCAGATCCGCTAAACGTGGCATCCCAAAAGTTGGCATGCCTGTTGAACGTGACTCCCCTTAGAGTGGCCTCTCTGGTGAATTTGGCTCCTTTGAAGTAGGCATATCCGCTGAAGTTGGCTTCATCGAAGTAGGCATATCCGCTGAATGCAGCTCCCTCGAAGCTAGTATCTCCGCCGAACTCAACTTTCTTGAAACTGGCATTCCCGATGAATTTGGCCCCGTCGAAGTTGGCATCCTCGCTGAAGTTGGCTTTCTCGAAGTCGGTATACCCGCTGAAATTGGCTTCATCGAAGTAGGTAATACCGCTGAAATTTGCTCCACTGAAGTAGGCTCCACTGAAGTAGGCGTTATCGCTGAAACTAGATCGGTTGAATTTGGCATCCTCGCTGAAGTTGGCTTTCTCGAAGTTGATAAACCCGCTAAATTTGGCTCCATCGAAGTTGGCATCCTCGCTAAAGCTGGTTTCATCGAAGTAGACCATCCCACAGAAGTTGGCTTCATTGAAGTAGGCAATCCCGCTGAAGCTAGCTCTACTAAAGTAAGCGTTATCGCTGAAGTTGGCTAGGTTGAAGTTGGCATCCTCGCTAAAATTGGCTCCAATGAAGACAGAAATCCCGCTTCGAAAGTTTTCTCCGATGAAGCTGGCTCCGAAAAAGTTGGCATTCCTCCTGAAATTGGCCTCGTTGAAGTAGGCTTGCCCGCCGAAGTTAGCTTCGATGAAGTCGGCATTCCCGGCGAAGTTGGCTCCAATGAAATTAGCTCCGATAATGAAGGCATTGCTTCTGAAGTTTGCTCCACTGAAGTCGATATCCTTTGTGAAATTAGAGCCCGATAGATCTATTGGCTCATCAAAAGTTATATGTTTGAAGCTCACCAACCCGTCAAATGTAGAGTTGTTTATTCTTATTGGAGAAGTGATGACTTTTGATGTCTCTGACCAACTCACATAACTCACTATGGAAGGAGTCATATTAATATGTTTTATTGGCAGATCTAATGTGGTCAGATCTAAATCGCCTATGATCTTCACATGATCATATTCTACAGGACTACCATTCTGTATCTGAGCCAGGATTTCGCTAGCATTAACCTCTAGAAGGGCATTTCCTGATGAGTCCTCATCTCCATGAACTGCCAGCGGCAATACCACCAACACTAGGACTACGACTAAAGCTATCTTTGGCGTTTGGTCTCCCACCTGCAACCACATAAAACCCGTCTGAGTATGAAAAATTTTTGACAAAATTGAATAGGATACTTATATTACATTCGCTCCGCGCTTTACTCGGGCTCGTATCCTATAGATTACATATTCCGGATCATGAACCTGGAATTATGTCCCGATCTCACCTTCTGTTTGGTCCTTCAATGAGAAAAGCCCTTCCCATCTTCGGCGAGCAGATCAGAAAGCGCCATCAAAGAAATTCGGGCCAAGAGCAGGGCCCTCTGCAGAGCCAGTCATGGCTCGGAAGTCTTCAGTACCATTGGCACTTACGGATAAGAAAGAGCGCCGAGGGTGAGATTCGAACTCACGAGACCCTTGCGGATCACCAGCTATCCAGGAGAAACTCACTCCAGGCTGGCGCCCTACCGCTAGACGACCTCGGCACAGGTTTGGTTAAAGTTTTAGCGCTTGGCAGCTTTTCCCGCTGCATCGGAAGCATCCCTCTCGGCCAGCTTCCACGCCTTGGGATACGTGCCCGGCTCCATTATTACCCTTTCGGTCAGAGCTGCAATTCCCGTCTTGCCGTCGAGCATTTCCCGGCTGTTCATATCCGCCCGGCCTATGCCCACCGCCTCTCCTTTCAGGGTAAAGAAGGCAACATTGTCGCCCTTATTTATATCTGTCTCCAGGCGCAGCAGCCCTGGCAGAGCCAGCGGCGCGCCATGACAGATGGCGTCTACTGCATTGTCCGCAATAACCAGCCGCGGCAGATGCCGCAAAGCCGCCTCTACCGGCTGGATGACGCGGCGAAGGCCACTCTCATCGCCCGTTTCCTTCCAGGCTGCGTAGGCATCCATGAGCTGGTGCAGAGTGACAAGGGTCTCATCTTCCCGGAACGGCCCCGCGCGCGTCCTGCGCAGCTCCTGCATGTTCGCGCCCGTGCCTAAAGCAAGGCCGATATCAAAGCAGAGCTTGCGGATGTAGGTGCCCGCCTGGCAGCCCACGCGCATGAGAACGTACTGATCCTCAATCTCCATGACATCCAAATAGTAGATGGTCCTAGTGCGTAGCTCCTTCAGAACCGAGGACTTCAAGGGCGGCTTTTGGAAAATGGGGCCCATAAACTCCAGGCAGACATCTAGGAGGCGCTTCTTGGGCTGAGGCTTATGCACATGCATGAGGCAGATGTACTCCTTTCCCGCCAGGAGAAGAGTGTCCATAATCCTGGTCGCGTCTCCCAGGAGAACAGGCAGAATCCCCGTCACCTTGGGATCTAGAGTGCCGCTGTGCCCCGCCTTCTCCACCTCCAGAATGCGCTTCACCCAGGCGGCCACCTCGTGGCTGGTCGGCCCGGAGGTCTTGTCCAGATTGATAGCCCCCAAAGACATGTGCATCTTGAGGCTGCGCTTCTCGGGCGGGGTGCCATAAGCAGGATTGGTCTTGCCGTTACGCTTTATCAGCACAGACCTGACCTTGTCCGATGGAAGAATCTGCGGATATGATGGAGAGGATGGAGCAGAGGATGGGACAGCGGGCGAGCTGGCTGATGAGCGCGGTGATGGTGACCCGCGATCTGATCTCTTTTCAGATTTCAGAGGCCTCTCGGCGCGATGAATCACTGACACTGACGAGTCCTCGCTGCCGCCAGCACAATGGTAAGCGTTGCTGCCTCATCGAACTTGCCGCTATCCAATACCAGATCATAGGCGGAAAAGTCGCTCAGATCAATATTGTAGTACATCTTATACCGCCGGGCCTCGCTCTCCTCGCGAATGCGCGTCTCATGCATGGCGTCCTCGGTCAGCTTTGCCTCGCGCTTGGCTATGCGCTCTGCTCTTGTGCGTAAATCGGTCTTTAAAAGAATCTTCAAATCAGCCGGCAGAAGATGACCGGAGAGCCGGCCCTCAAAGATGCCGCCCCCCTCTTTGGCCAGAGCCTTCTGAGCATCGTCAATAAGATAATCGATCTCAGGACCCTTCTCGGCCAGACGGTTCATCTCTCTGACAGAGAGACTCTTCTCGCTGGCGATCTTGCGAAAGAGCTCCCCGGAGTTAACCCAGCGAAGTTTGAGCTCCTGGGAAAGAGATCGAGCAAGAGTTGAGGTGCCCGTTCCCGGAGCACCGCTTATGGTTATTATCATCTCTAACTCATGCTCCCGATATTCAGAGCCTTACGAATGATCTGCGATACGGGCAGAGAGCAGACAAAGTACCAGTAGAACCAGTAAAGGATAGGTCCCAAAACGGTCGAATTGATGGGATGCTCTCCCCAAAAGGGAAAGACCATCGTTAAGCCTGAATTTTCAGGCAGTGCTATGTAAGAGTAAGCCCACATGAAGAGCGGTATGGATATGATACCGATGTAGAGCATGGGCTTGAATTGCATCTGCATCATCTTGCCCTGATCGGAGACCATCTTCATCTGCTCGCTCTGCATGGCTTGAATCCTGGCCTGATCTCCGGAAAGCTGCGCTTCTTTCATTCTTCTTTGCAGCGTCTGCATCTTCTCCTGTTGAGTCCTCAAGAACTCCCAGTCCATGGTGTACTTCTGAATAAGGCTGGCGTACAAACCAGTGACCGCAGCTAAGATGAAGATCACCACATGGAACGGCAAAATTTCGGGAAGCCATCCCACTAGATGGCCGGTAGCCACTCCCAGGCCTTCTCTAAGTTCAGCGCTGATCATTATCCCAAAAAAAAGGACAAAGCCTACCGCCAGGGCGGCCTTGTCCAGGGACTTGGTCAGCTGGGAGTTCATGCCGACGCTCCGAAGAACTTCTGCATCATGGGGTACATCTCCTGAATCTGCTCGCTGGCTATCTGCTCATAGAGCCGGTAGACGATGCTCACCGCCAGGAGCAATCCTGTTCCCCCCGCGCCTCCCAAGGTGCCAAGCAAACTGGCTATCAGGGTTAAAACGCCTATGATCACGCCGCCGATAACAGTGACCTTGGGGATGTACCTCTCCATAAGCCTCTCGATGGAGGCAGGATTCCTGCGATATCCCGGAACCTGCAGCCCGGAGTTGTGGATCTTGGCGGCCACACTCTTGGGCCCCATGCCCGTGGTCTCAATCCAGAATATGGCGAAGAGTATGCCGCCCAGGATTAGGAATATGGAATCGGTCAGGACATGCAGCACTATCTGCCAGATGGCTATGGGGGAGAAGCCCAGCTCAGTCATCCCGGCATTGGATGAGGCAACCATGCTCGGTATCCAGTCGCTGGGACCGCCGATGGGCGAGAGGTAGTACATCATGCCCGATATCGGCTGGGGCGATGAGCCGCTGACGGCCGCCCCGGTCGCAGCATCATACCTGGCCTGGGATATGAAGTCTCCCAGGATGCTGGAGTAGCCGGTATAAACTGTGGTCAATCCCTCTCCGGTCACCGTGGCTGTGGTCACCGTTCCTATCTTGGAGGCGGCCAGGGATCCCAGCATCTGGATGTTTGCCTGTATGGCCCGCACCAGGATCATGGGCAGAACCGAGGCATAAACCAGCTTGACCGGGAACCTTCCTCTGGCACCCCTCACCCGGCTGTGAGCCAGGGGGATCTCAATTCTGGTGGACTCCACGAATACCACCAGCAGTATGATGATGATGGTGGAGATCAAAGCCAGAATTCCGCCGGTGACAAAGACATATTGCAGCCCCTCCGAGGTGAAGAGGGTATCAAATCCGATCAGCTGCTGGGCGAAGATGTAGATCCACTTGGGTATGATTCCCACAGGAAGGCCGCCGTCACCTGAGGCGGGATTAATTATACCCGTCACAAGCTGCTGGGCGATTCCGGCCACGATGAACAGGCCCACCCCTGAGCCCACGCCCCATTTGGATACGACCTCATCCATATAGACTATAAGCGAGCCGCCCACGAAGACCTGAATAAAGATCAATAAGGAGATTATGCCCGTGGTGACCCCTAAGGTTGTGGCCAGCCCGGCATCCGGCAGCAGATAGCCTCCCAGCACCTGAGGCAGAGCCTCCACTATAACCATCACAAAAACCAGGGCTTTTTGAGTGCCCTGATAGATAGCCTGGTCTCGGGGATCGCTCAGATTGAGCTTTATTATCTGGGCTCCCACCAAGAGCTGCAGTACGATTGATGCCGTGACTATGGGTCCGATGCCGAGGAGCATCATGGAGCCGAAGGATCCGGCAAAAAAGGCCCGGTAGGCGCTGAATATATCAATGGACGCCTTGGACAGCCCGAAGAGGGGGATGTTTCCCAGGACGAAGTAAAGCATCAGAATTGCTATGGTCCAGCTTAATTTTCTCTTAAAATGGACGTGCCCTGTGGGCCGCTCCACGGAGGGGAGCCGGCGCACAAAGGGCTCTATCGCATAAAAGAAACTCTGCTGGTTCATACTACTACTGCCTGACCACCAGCAGCCTCGATTTTGCTCTTAGCCGTCGCAGTAAATCCAGCAGCGCTAACATTTAGCTTCCTGGTTACCTTGCCGCGACCGAGAACCTTCATCTCGGAAAGCTCAACCTTGCCATCCGGGGATGCCATCTGGTCCAGCACATCCACGTTGACTACCTCAAGCTCGACGCTGAGAGGCAGGTGGACGAATCCATGCTTGCCCATCTGAGTTCCAAGAAGCATAGAGCGCATGAAGTGATGTTTGCACTTGCCTACATCGCCACGGCCACCGCGGGACCCGCCGCCGCGCGCATTCTTATGCTTGCCGTGGTAGGTTCTGTGCCCTCTTTTCTCCTTAGTGTTTGGTCTAACCATGGTTCTACCTCATCCTCTTGATAAGATCCGCCAAATCCGTGCGAAATCCCAGATCTCCGCCCTGTTGCGCGGTCTTTTTAATGGTCTTTAAACCCTTGCGGGCGGGATGGAGCCTGAAGATGGGCTTGATTTCCAAATCCTTCAGGCTTGCTGTCCCGGAGTTGACGGCACTGGCCAATTCTTTGAAGGATCTATAGGGTGTAGTCTCTTTCAAAAACTGCTCTGTCAGCCGCCGATTTCCGGCGAGCCGCCCCCGCTTCTCCAGGAGCATAGCCAGCGTGTCATCGTCTATCTTGCCCCAGGCCACGTAGTCCTTAACCTTCTGAATCATCCCACGGTAATGGGGATCTTCCTTGACTACGATGCAATGGTTGACTCTGTTAATATGCAGCATGTCAAGAGTGGACTTGATGCCTGGCCGAAGGTTCACCTCGCCTCTCAACCTCACTATGGCAAACATCTTCAAGCCCTCACAGTTACTGTATTGATGAGCGCATTGTAGGTGGCCTTGGCGAAATTGATGGTCGTCCTGGTTGAACCTGCTGTTCTTGTCCACACATCCTTGATGCCGGCCATGTCCATGACCTTCTTGGATGTGCCTCCGGCAGCGATGCCAAGCCCGCGAGGCGCTGGGATAAGCACTACCCTGACGCTTCCAGACTCGCCCACTACCTGATAAGGAACAGTGTGCTCCTGGCCGCAGCCGCATTCCCAGCTACCGCAGCCTCGCTTCACCTTCATGATATTCCTTTTGGCGTTATCGATGCCCTTCTTGATGGCTTTTCCCACCTGGACATCCTTTCCTTCGCCAAGTCCAATATAGCCGTCCCTATTGCCGACAATTACCGTGGTTCTGAATTTGACTCTCCTTCCCGAGTCGGTCATCCTCTGAACCATGTTGATATCCAGAACTTCATCCTCAAGCCCCGGAATCAGCACATCTATCAGGCCGGCCTCCTTAATGGGCAGACCTGAGGCAATTGCTTCATCGAAGGTGGTTACCTGGCCCTCAAAGACGAGCTTGCCCAGCCGTGTCTTGGGGATCCACTCTTCCTGGTAAAAATCACGTTTCTTTTTCCGATCCATAAGTTCACCCCAGTATCTTCTCGCGAACCTGCTCGAATTGGGCCACGATATCCACTCCCGTGTATTTCTTTATGTGCTCGCCGGAAATCCTCTTCTGATCCGGGAAGATCTCCGGGCTATGGGGCACATTTACACCTGCATCTACTATGCCCTTAACGGCAGCATAGATCCTGTTGCCTTTGGTGGAGGCATGCAGACCAATATCTGCAATACCCTCATCAATGCCCAAGGCCAGCATCTTCTTGCCGAAGAGAAGGCCGGTAAGATAGGCTGCAGGCAAATTGCTCTTGCTAAAGGTATATCCAAAGTCCTTCAGCTCTTGGGAATTGACAGTCAGGAGTGTTTTATCGCCTTTTTGCTCCGCTACCACCAATTGCAGCGATGTGCTGGCATTACTCTTCCTGACAACAACTCGGGGTTTCTTCGATAGTATTAGCTTATATCTAACGTGATAGTTGGTCTTGCCCTCTCTTCTTCTTCGGAAGGGGACTCTGTATCTAGGTCCTGTAGCCAAGTTATTCACCCCTGGCAAGGCCCTTAGCCTTGATGAAAGAGTTCATGTGCGCCAAGCTTCTGTACTCGCCACCCTTGGATTTGCGATAAAGCAAGCGGTAGGCATGGCGATCTATCTGTCCGCCTTCACGAAGCTCCCGAAGCTTCTTTCGCAGAGCCCGAATCTTGGTCATCCACTGCTCTTTTCTCGGGCATCGGGCACCTTTTGCGCCTCTTCTGTGTCCCGCTCCTTTGCAGTGACCATAGGCTCGCTTTGCGGCTCGGGCCCTAATTCTGCCTCGGCTGTTGCCCTTCTTAGGCTTGGCTTTGATGTGCCCTGCCTCGATCTGGGAGCGAATGTCCTCTCGGGTAATGGCATCGGAAAGCTCTCCTGCCATCTCCGGATCAGGATTGATCCAGACACGGCTCTCGCCGATCTTAAGCTCCGAAGCGGCGAGGCGCCGCTGCGTTGTTAAGCCTGGCATCTTCAGGCACCTCCCTTAGGATTGAGCACCTTAAGGCCGGCCTCAGCCGCTTTAGCCTGAATCTCCAGGCGCTTCTTCATGCCAACGGCCGCAGCTATGCGTACCGCAGAGCCCTGTGCCTTTTGCAGCTCTGCCACATTATTGACCAGCACCTCAGGAAGGCCGCAGGGATGAAATCCCCTGACTGCTTTGGGGCTCCCATAGCCGGCTCTAACCAGCTTTCCTTTTGCAGCAATCTGTTGCCGGAGTTTGTTGTGCAGGCCGCGAGGCTTTCGCCAGCTGGTTACCAGCCGCTTCTTTTTATGTGAATCATGAAAGTTGAACTCGGGCTTCTTTGATTTCTGCCGGGTTCTGACTCTCAGTAACCTCTCTGCCATCCTCGTCACCTCTTGTCCACCAGGTATATTCCGTCCTGGAATATCCTGATATCGAAACCATGCACCCTGGTAGCCTGCTCAATATTGGCCATGGTCTGGCCAACCTGCTCCTTGTCGATGCCTGTGATCGTTACTTCATCTTTGCCGATCTCGACCTTAGCGCCCGGTAGGATCCTGGCGGATCGAGACTTCCTTTCGCCCAGGAAATTGCTTATAACGAGCTCATTGGAAGCTGCCTTGAGCTGTATGGGGAAGTGAGAGTACACGACCTTCATCTTGTACTCATATCCTCGGGTTACGCCTGCAATCATATTGCTGATATGCGCAGCCAGTGTCCCCACCATTGCTCGGTGGCGCTTTCTATCGAGCCTGGAATTCACGATCAGTTGAGAATCCTCGGTCTTGATCTCTATCTCAGGATAGCAAAGCTGCCGGCAGACCTCACCTTTCGGCCCCTTCACCGTGACGGTATTCCCGTCTACGGTTACGGCAACCCCTTCTGGGATCTCTACCTGTCGTGCAATCTCTTTGACCATTGCGACCACCTAATATACGTAAGCCAGGAGCTGACCGCCCAGGGATTGGGACCTGGCATCAGAATGGGCCATGACTCCCTTACTGGTGCTCAATATCAGAACTCCGAAGTTCCTGGCGGGGAGGAATCGCTTCTCCCATTTCTCCATATCTGCCGCCTTGGTAGAAAACCGAGGCTTAATTACGCCGCATCGGTTGATCCTTCCCAGGAGCTTCACTCTGAACATTCCCGACTTTCCGTCGTCAACAAATTCGAACTCGCCTATGTATCCTCTATCCGCCATAACCTTCAGAGCCCTTCCTATGAGCTTGGAGGCGGGATGAATGATACATTCAGGCTTGCCTACGCTTTCCGCATTCTTTATTACGGAGAGAGCATCGGCCAGTGGATCCAATAACAATGCAACCACCTACGAATACTTTTCAAAACCCATCTCAGGGGCGATCTCTCGGAAGCACTGCCTGCACAAGTATATCCCATACTTTCTTACTAGGCCGTTCTTGTTACCACAGCGCTTGCACAGGTTTGCGCCTCGTCCGAAGACCTTCTTTCCTTTCTTCATGCTGCCTCCAAGATCTCAATGCCGAACTTCTTTGAGACGAACTCTACAGTATCGTCTTTATTCAGCCTCTGCCGGCTGGGAAGTTTCTTTTGGCTTATGCGCCGCATTGCAATCCTATAGCCGGCCCTCTTCAAGACAACGGACACATCCATGCCAAATATGCCGATCTCGGGATCGTATCGCATGCCTGGAAAGTCGGTGTGCTCCTCAATGCCGAAAGAGAAGTTGCCCTGCTGGTCGAACTGGCTCTTTTTCAAGGTGTTTCCCGCAGCCTTTAGGGCTATGATCAGGAAATCCTCGGCCGCTTTTCCTCGCAAGGTAAGCTTTGCACCTATAAGCTCATTCTTTTTAATGCCGAAGGTAGGCAGAGTCTTCTTGGCAATAGAACGAACGGGCTGTTGCTTGGTAATGGTCTTCATGATGGTTTCAGCATTTACCAGCCTCTGACCGCTCTCTCCTACGCCTACATGCACGACAACCTTGTCTATGCGGGGAATTAGATTCGCATTCATCTAACTGCCCCCAGCTTGATGACAGGCTGATCTTTTCCGATCATGTAAACGTAATCCTTAATGGTCTCAAACTCCTTATCGCCCGAGATGATGACGCGATTGGGCTGGGAGCTCTTCACGGTTATGATCTCCTTGATCTTACCCGTTTGGCCGGTGTGCTTTCCGCCTACGACCATGGCCAGATTGCCGATCTCAAAGCCTATCCTATCCTCAATATTCTTGTCGGGCAGTGAGAGAACCAGAGAATCGCCAACTTTAAAGTCGCCTTCTGCCAGCTTATTTGAGCCGTCGGAGAGATTTAGCTGCTGCTTTTTGCCCTTGATGAAGGTTTTATTCTCAATCCGGGCCAGCTTTCTCACGTTTCCTGCCTCAAGAAGGCTGAGATAGAACATTCCCTTCTCATCCTTGAGCATTCTATATTGTTGATTGCTCGATGGAATGGATATGACATCGAATATGCCTACAGGCAGCTTGTAATCCTTCTGGGCTTTTCCATCTACCAGCACTTTGCCCTCGTACAGAGCCCTCTTTGCCTCGCGGGCATTATCTACCAGCTTAAGCATGTCCCGGATTACCATCACGAGAGGCATGCTATTACCAGAGGAATGAGGCCCTGGACTGGTCTTGGCAACCCATGCATGGGTCTTTCTTGAGATGGGCCAGCTCACGGGTACCGTTACTCTCTTTTGATGTCTGCTCACTCTGATCGCCTCGCGAAGATCTTCTCTCTCTCTGCGTCTTCAAGATTTAGCTTGACTATCATGACGTTTGAGGGATGAATGGTTCTCGGCACTTCGGTTCCGTCAGCCCGGTAGTTGCTCACGC
>CAYXSJ010000067.1:1252-12631 GCA_964467095.1 uncultured Methanotrichaceae archaeon | reverse complement strand
TCTCCTCTTACGGCACCAATCGCTGGTACCTGGAGATGTACGGCTATGCCTGCACTCTGCAGACGGACACTGAGGTCATAGCCTATGCAGCAGATCTGCTCATGAGGAGGCAGAAGCTTCCCATTGAGATTGTGGCCAAAATTCTCGCCCCGCCCATCTGGAATGCGATCGACCGGATGAATGAGAAGGAGAAGAAACTGCTCACCACACTGAGGATGGTATATGCGCCTCTGCTCATGAACGGGCCTTTTGCCGTAATCATCGGCCAGACGGGAAGGATGATAGGTCTCACAGACAGAATCAGACTTCGACCCATTACCGCAGCAACTAGGGGAGAGATGTTCTACCTCTCCTCAGAGGAAGCATCTATTAGACTAATTTCGCCCGAGCTTGACCGCGTCTGGACGCCCAACGGAGGGGAACCGGTCATAAGCGAACTAAATAGTATGAGGAAGGTTTGGCAATGAAATCATTCGTCTTTCCAGAGTTTCAGATCACCAGGGACGAAACAAAATGCGGCCAGTGTCGGGGCTGCGAGCGACAGTGTGCTTTTGGCACCCACACCTACGATCCGGTGGCCGACCGGCTGATATCCGATGACTACAAGTGCGTCGGATGCCAGAGATGCGTCATCTTCTGCCCCAAGAACGCCATAGTAGTCCGGCCCACGCCCTCGTTCTACCGGCCCAACGCCTCCTGGTCACGCGAGAAGCTCGAGGACCTCAAGAAGCAGGCGGAGACGGGAGGAGTAATACTTACCGGATGCGGCAATGACAAACCATTCCGTATCTACTGGGACCACATCGTTCTCAATGCCGCTCAGGTCACCAACCCCTCCATTGATCCATTGAGAGAGCCGATGGAGCTGCGCACCTTCCTGGGCGCCAAGCCTGACCTTATGGACATTTCCGCAAAGGATGGGGATGTGGAGATCAAGACCCGTCTCTCCCCCAATCTGGTGGTGCAAACGCCCATCCTCTTCTCAGCCATGTCCTACGGAGCTATAAGCTACAACGCCTTTCGCTCCCTGGCGACGGCTGCCTGCAAGAGTGGAACCTACTTCAATACCGGCGAAGGCGGCCTTCCCCTGGAGATGAGGGATGAGTTTGGAAGGTGCGCCATTGTGCAGGTGGCATCGGGCCGCTTTGGAATAGACGCCGAGTACCTGAACTGTGCTCAGGCTGTGGAGATTAAAGTGGGCCAGGGGGCCAAGCCCGGCATCGGAGGCCACCTGCCCGGCGAGAAGGTATCGCTTGCGGTGGCTAAGACGCGCATGATTCCTGCCGGCACAGATGCCATCTCACCAGCCCCGCATCATGATATCTACTCCATTGAAGATCTATCCATGCTCATCAGCGCTCTGAAGGAGGCCACCAACTATGAGAAGCCCATATCCGTCAAGATCGCAGCCGTGCACAACTTTGCCGCCATAGCCTCGGGAATAGTGCGCGCCGGTGCGGACATCATCGCCATCGATGGCTTGAGAGGCGGAACGGGAGCAGCTCCCAAAGTAATCCGGGACAACGTAGGCATACCTACCGAGCTTGCCATATCATCGTTAGACAGACGACTGCGCAGTGAGGGCATCAGGAACAGATGCTCTATCATTGCCGCTGGCGGAATTCGCTGCAGTGGCGATGTAATTAAGGCTATAGCCTTAGGCGCGGATGCGGTCTATATCGGATCTGCGGCTCTGATCGCTATGGGATGCACTCTCTGCCAGAAATGCTATACCGGCAAATGCAACTGGGGAATATGCACTCAGGACCCGCGCCTATCCGGCAGGCTGAATGTAGAGATCGCCTCGCAGAGGCTGTCAAATCTCATTTCCGCCTGGTCGCACGAGATCAGCGAGATGCTGGGCGGCATGGGCATAAACGCTTTAGAAAGCCTGCGTGGCAACCGGGACCACCTGCGGGGTGTGGGGCTGTACGAGTGGGAGCTTGATGTACTGGGGATCAAGGGTGCCGGAGAGTGAGGGAAGAATGGCGAAAGCAGTTCTATCCAACCCAAGTGCCAAGGCAGATCAAGTTGATGAGGCGATAAATGCCGCTCAGATCGATGCCACAGACCTTGAGACAAGAGAGCTGAATGACCAGCTCAGGGACTTGATGCTTTCCGGTGTAAAAAAGGTCAAAATCATAAATGTTTGCGGTCAGAGGTACATAGGCACTCGCCTCTACACACCCCAACACCTTAAAATGGAGATCGAGATCTTCGGAACTCCCGGCAACGACCTGGCTGCCTTTCTTTACGGCCATAAGATAATTGTGCACGGCAATGCTCAGGATGGAGTGGGAAACACCATGGACGGCGGAGAGATAATTGTGCAGGGACGGGCCGGAGACGTCCTGGGTTTTTCCATGCGAGGGGGCGAGATCTATGTGCGGGACAATTGCGGCTATAGAACGGCCCTGCACATGAAAGAGTACGAGGGAAAGAGGCCTGTTCTGGTTGTAGGCGGCAGGGCGCAGGATTTTTTAGGCGAGTACATGGCTGGGGGAATTGTGATAATCCTGGACCTGCTCGGCCAGAATCACCAGGCCAACTTCATAGGCACAGGCATGCATGGAGGCGTGATCTATTTGCGCGGCAAGGTAGAGCAGTCTCAGGTCGGCGGGCAGGTGGACATTTCACCCATAGACGACGCCGACCGGGCCGTTCTGGATCAGTATGTCTCCAGGTTCTTGGAGCGTTTTCCTGAGATTGGCATGAGCTTGGAGGAGATCTTGAATTCACAGTTCTTCAGGCTCACACCCAGGTCG
Organism: uncultured Methanotrichaceae archaeon; assembly: GCA_964467095.1. Taxonomy (GTDB): domain Archaea; phylum Halobacteriota; class Methanosarcinia; order Methanotrichales; family Methanotrichaceae; genus Methanothrix. The sequence goes on along the minus strand of CAYXSJ010000067.1, from coordinate 9,866 downwards.
AAGAGGCCCTACAGCAATCTTTATGCTTACTAAAGATTCCTTGAATATTGAAGTGAGAAAAAAGAGTCATTAGGGATAAAGATGACACAAGTGCTTGTTCCAACGGTCTGCCCGTATTGCGGTGCAGGCTGCGGATTTTTCATTGCAGTCGAAAAGGAGCGCGCCACCGGGATAGAATACATGCCGGATCATCCTGTGAGTGAGGGGGCTTTATGCTCTAAAGGAAATGCTGCTTTGGAGGTTCTCTACCATCAGGATCGGCTCACATCTCCTCTTAAGAGAAAAGGCGAAGGCTGGGCCAGGATATCATGGGAGGAAGCTATCGATCTGGTGGCCAGGGCTTTTGGTGAAGCCATCAAGAGACACGGCCCTGGCAGCATTGCTCTTCTTTCCTCGTCCAAATGCAGCAATGAGGAGAACTACCTGATCGAGAAGCTGGCCCGTCTTTTGGGCTCACCCAATATTGACAACTGCGCCAGGCTCTGTCATGCTCCCTCGGTGGTGGGATTGAATCGCACACTGGGCGCAGCCGGAATGACCAACCCCATACCTGATATTGCCAACTCCAAATGCATATTCGTCATAGGATCAAATCTTGCGGAAAACCATCCAGTCCTCTCCCGCTGGATTCACAGGGCTAAGGATGCAGGTGCGGTGGTAATAGTAGCCGATCCGCGCATGACTCATACCTCCTGGATGGCGGATGTCTTCTTGCAGCTTAAGCCCGGGACGGATGTAGCTCTCTTAAACGGCATGGCTCATGTGATAATCAAAGAGGGCCTGATGGACAGAGATTACATCGCCCAAAGAACTCGCGGCTTTGAGGATCTGAGAGAGTCGGTCAAAGACTATACTCCGGAAAAGGTGGCAGAGATCACCGGTGTGGCAGCAGCCACCATTGTGCAGGCGGCGCGCTCTTATGCCATGTCTCCGGCTTCCTCCATTCTCTATTCCATGGGGATCACCCAGCACAGCACGGGCACAGACAATGTGCAGGCCATTTCCAATCTGGCCCTCATCTGCGGGCATATGGGAAAGCCGGGCACAGGGGTCATGCCCTTACGGGGCCAGAATAATGTGCAGGGTGCCTGCGATATGGGGGCACTGGCGGAGTTTTATCCCGGATACAAAAAGGCGGACGATCCCGAGACCATCAAGTACTTCTCTTCTGCCTGGGCAGCGGCAAGCCTGCCTTTAGGTCCAGGGCTCACAGCCACGGAGATGATGGATGCTGCCGGAACTGGAGAGGTCAAGGCCATGTATATTGTGGGCGAAGATCCGGCCAACTCTGATCCCTGCAGCAAAAAAGTGCATTCGGATCTTGATAATCTTGATTTTCTGGTAGTGCAGGACATATTCATGACTGCGACAGCGCAGCTTGCTGATGTCGTTTTGCCGGGAGCTGTCTGGGCGGAGAAAGAAGGAAGCTTCACCAACACGGAAAGGCGCGTGCAGTGGAGCGGCAAAGCCATTGAGCCGCCAGGTTTGGCTCTGTCCGATCTGGAGATAGTGTGCAAGGTTGCCAGGAGCCTGGGGCTGGATTTTGACTATCCTGATGCAGCATCGGTTTTGGCGGAGATCAACAGGACCGTGCCGCAATACGGCGGCATAACTCGAGAACGGCTTGGCAAAACCGGACTTATCTGGCCCTGCCCAACTGCCGATCATCCGGGAACGCCCATACTTCACACTTCCGGCTTCAAGTTTGCTGAGGGCCGCGCCAGCATTCTGCCCGTCCCTTACAGGCTGGCGGCAGAAGACGCCAGCTCTGATTATCCTTTTATCCTGACCACCGGGCGCGTGGCTGTACACCATAATGCCGGGTCCATGACCAGGAGAAGCCCCTCTCTCATTAGCCGCGAGCCGGATCTCTATGTGGAGATCAACACTGCCGACGCCACGCGGCTCAATGTGAAAGATGGCGACGAGGTTACCATAACCACAACGCGGGGAGAGACACAGGCTTATGCCCGCCTCACGGATAGGGTAAAAAGAGGAGTGGTATTCATGCCCTTCCATTTCCCAGGAACCAACATCCTCACCACAGAGATCACTGATCCTGAGGCCAGGATACCGGAGTTCAAGGTCTCGGCCTGCAAGATTTCCCGGAGGGATTAAATGCCCGTTTATATTGACATCAGCAGATGCATTGGCTGCCGCTCCTGCGAGGTGGCCTGCCAGCGCGTGCACGGCGGAAGCGGACACATAAATGTTCATTTTGTAGGAGACTATGCATCGGTTCCCATATTCTGCCATCACTGTGAGGAGGCTAACTGCACCGTAGCCTGCTTTACCGGGGCTTTGCATAAAGAGGGAGAGCGCACTGCCTTCGATGTGGAAAAGTGCACCGGCTGCGGTTTATGCCAGCTCGCCTGTCCCTTCGGAGTTGTATGGACGAATAAGATCGCCCACAAATGCGATCTGTGCGAAGGGCGCCCAGCGCCTGCCTGCGTCACAACCTGTCCTGCCAATGCTCTAACCACCGATTTTGAGCTGGCGAATCGCCGGGCGCGCTCGCGGGCAGCACGATTTGCGACTCAAGGAGGTAGAAGATGATCAAAGTTGATGCCAGCCTGTGTCTGGGCTGCCTGTCCTGCTCCAATGTCTGTCCCAGCCAAAATATCGTCCGTACCGAGACTGCAGATAAGCGGAGAGTGCACTGGAAGAGGTGCAAAGAGGAGTGCGATCTTTGCGTGGAGCTGTGCCCGGCCAAAGCTCTGACTCTGGTGCCTTTCGATGAGGCTGTGCCTGAGCCCGATGTTTCCTTTGATCTGGTGGCCTGCAAGATCTGCAAATCGCGCTATGCCACAGAGCCCATGCTGAGGAGGATTGAATCAATTCTGCCTGCCAATTTGCAGAAGGACTCAGAGGGGCTGGAATGGATCCGGGTCTGTCCTGTCTGCCGGCGCAATATTGAGGCGGAGAGAGCCACGAGGCAGATGGTGCTGGGAAGATGCAGAACCAGCCCGTAAGAGTCAGGGATATGGCCCTTCTTCAATCCCTCCACCAGTCCCTTTCCCAGTCCCATTTTTAAAATTTATGGAAACGTTTTCTGTATCTTTCTAATCCAAGAACATGCTAAGATTTATAGCTATGTTGGGGCCATATGCATCTGGAGGTTTTGCATGAAGAATTTTCTGGCGATCATCGTTTTGATTTCCTTTCTGCTTTTCCCGGCTGCCTATGCAGAGGATGTCAGCGTTGATCAGCTCAAGCAGATGATGACAAGATCCGCAGACAATCTCACCAGCTATACCTACTCACGCTTTGCAGAAAGCACTATCATCTACAGCAATGAATCGCTGCAGGACGCATTCGGGGCAATCAAAGCGACTGAGGGAAAGGTAAACCTGACTTCGCAATCCGGCTGGTGGAGCCACCGACTTACAGATAGAGGAAATGGACAGGTGCTCTCCTGGCAGGGATACTTCATAAACGGAAAGGAGTTCTGGAATGAAGGAGAGAATTGGACCCAATTAAACCTCACCGATGCTGATGCGGTCAAGGCTGACTACAATGAGCTTCCTGGACAGGCAGAACTATTAAACTACTCGGAGCTGCAGGTCACAGGCTCAGAGGAGATGGGGGGCGAAGACTGCTACAGGCTTTCGGCAGAGCCGATCCCCATGATCCAAAAGGCCATTTTGGCAACTCAGATATTTGCCTCTTACCTCTCCTCGCCTTTCCCTCTGCCTGACGAATTCAAGGCCGATGGATTCGACTTCGACAATACCTCAATTCTCGATAACAGCGACGTCTCGGTCACTGCCTGGGTCTCAAAGCAGACCTCGCTTTTGAGAAGAATAGAGATCAATTCCAGCCTGACCCTTACACCCACGATCCTCCTGATCCAGGAGCAGAACTTCTCCATACAGTCGGATCTGCATGAGACTACCGACTTTGGCAATTTCGGCGAGCCGGTGCAAATAGTGCTTCCTGATGAGAAGATCAATTTAACCTACCGCATGCAGGGAGCCGACTGGAGATGGGCGGTCTTCGGACTGGTGGAGCCGTGAGGGGAGGATGATAATATGAAACCCATCAAGAGCAATCCAGGAAAATTCTGCCCGGCTGCACGGATTATGTCGGTCCTCACTATTTGGGCATTGTTCTCACTTGGCATGCTGTGTGCCGCTGCACAGGATTCTTCCGATGCTGCTCACTCCTACTGTGTGAGTTCAGGATATCTTTACAGCACGTCCCCGGGAGTCAATGGCGGCCAGGGAGTATGCGTGTTCCCGGACAAAAGCTGGTGCGACGCTTCCGGATTCTACCAGGGAAATTGCGGCCCGAGCCTCTCACCGAACATCTTTCCCGGCTATGCCACCGGAACCGGCAGCGTGGTGACAGCATCTCCTGAAGCCATCTGCCGGAGCAGCGGAGGAAGCATGAAGAGCGTTCACACTCCCTACGGCGACATTCTTATGTGCGTCTTCCCCGATGGCACGACCTGTGACTCAAAGGCGCTATCTGAGGGAAGATGCGGCGCAGATTACTGGACAATATATGCCCAATCATGGCTTAATGCTCCATGAATTGGCCATCTCCTTTTTTAAGGCCAAAAAGCATTATTGATCTGCATGAGAAAGATCATCAAGATCGACGAGAGCCTCTGCAACGGCTGCGGTGAGTGCATCACCGCATGCGCCGAGGGTGCCATCGAGCTGAAAGACGGAAAAGCCCGCGTGGTGAGCGACAGCTTCTGCGACGGCCTGGGAGCATGCCTGGCCGTCTGTCCGCAAGGGGCTTTAAAGATCGAGGAGCGGGATGCGGCGCAGTTTGATGAGGCGGGAGCAAGAGCACATAAGGAAATGACAGGCACGAAAACAGACAAGCAATCAGGCCCCGCCGATTTTGTCAGCCCCTGCGAGAGACCGATCGGCCTCAAGCAGGACCGAGGTCCAGGTCCTTCGCTACAACACGAATCCCGACACGATATGACCAAGAAGGGAGAGCCTGGAGAAAACGAGCTTTCCGGCTGGCCCATCCAGATGAGGCTGGTCCGTCCATGGGCCCCATACCTGCAGGGCGCCAGCCTGCTGGTTGCCGGAGACTGCACCGCATTTGCTTATCCTGCCATCCAGCAGGATTTCATCCACGGGCGGGTGGTGCTGGTGGGCTGCCCCAAGCTGGATGAAACCGAGCCCTTTGTGGAAAAGCTGGCTGAGATTCTCAAGCAAAACGAGATCAAGGACATTGCTGTGCTGCACATGACTGTACCCTGCTGCTCTCAGCTTGGGACCCTGGTTGCCGAAGCAGTTCACCGATCGGGAAAAGATGTGCCTCAAAAGAGCTATGTGGTGGGAATCGACGGAAAGCTGACTGCGTAATAGCTGAAATTGGAGAGATCCGAATTAATAAAAAAGAAGAGTTTATACGGTCAAGAGGAGAGAATCATTCACATGGATTTCAGCCGTCGCTTTGACCTGGCTGCGGTAGGCCTGATCTTCCTGGTCTTTCTCACCACCGTATACCTGACCAAGGATTTCCTTACCACGATTCTGCTAAGCATAGTTCTGGTGTTTCTCCTCAAGCCGCTTTATGCCGCTTTCTTTCGTCTGACCCGGCAAAGGCAGGTCTCCTCATTTTTCTGCATATTGATTGTGTTCGTAATTCTTCTGGCCATCCTGCTCGGCATCACCACTGTACTCCTGGTGGAGCTATCCAATCTGGAGAAATCTGGAGTCCTGTCAAGTGCTCAGTTTGCCGTCGTCACCCAGGAAATGGACATATGGGCCAAGAGCGCCCTTCCTGTCTGGGTTTATGATTACGTAAACGAGATAATTGTGAAATACGTACAGGAGATTAGCGACATTCCTGTGGCCATCGCCACCTGGCTCTTTCCCATTGTGCAGCGGGAGCTTACTTCTTTTGCCTCCAATCTGCCCGTGCTTTTTGCCCAGTTAATCGTAGTGGTATTTTTCACGTACTACATTCTCATTGACGGCAAAGAGTTCATTGCCAAGGCTTTGGACCTGATTCCCAGGCAGAAGCGAGGAATTGTCCAGAATTTTCTGCAGGAGCTTAACAGCATCTATACCACCCTTTTCACCGTCTACTTCACCACATCCATGTTAAGCGGCGTCTTAGCGGCCATCGGCTTTTCCATGCTGGGCGTACCCTATCCTTTTGTGCTGGGGGTCGTTGTGGGCGTCTTTACGCTCATACCCATGCTCGGGCCGCCCATCGTATTCATTCCCATGGCCCTCTATTATCTGTTCCTGGGAGATACGATCCGTTTCCTGATAGTCCTGGTATTCGGAACGGTGGTGCTCATGGTGATACCGGAGAACGTGCTGCGCCCTCATCTGGCCATGAAGAGCGCAAGGATTCATCCCATAGTGACATTGCTCGCATACACGGCTCCCATATTTGTGGTGGGTCTCATTGGCGTGATCTTGGGCCCCACACTCTACGGCTTTCTCATGGCGGCCTACCGGGCGGTAGTCAATAACCGGGAGAATTGACGAAGGAAAATTGACGAAGGAAAATTAACGAATGGAAAGCTTTATCTCTTTTTATAGGCCACTAGTTTAGTTCAGTTCCATGGAGCTTTAAAGATGGGCGTAGAGAATGACTTGGAGAAGTGTGGCGCTATCGATGTTGCAGAGCTGCTGCTAACTGCAGATATTTATAACCGCAAAGAAAATTTGACTGAAGACGACCTGCCGCCAAGTATTCGCAAGCATTACTTCGATGCGCAGACCAAGAGCGTCAAAAGGCCGATTTATGTAACCAGCGCCGATGCACAGAAGATCTACGGCATCGAGAACGTCAAGGCGGTCATAAAAGATCTTACGTTTGTGGCTTTTGAGGAATTTGGCTCCCAGCTCCGGCTGACTGTGTTCGATGTGGCGGCCAGGTGGTTCGCCAATCAAAAGGACCTGGCCAGGATCAAATCGAATCCCACATTGGCCTACTTCTATGAGAATTATGACTCTCTTTGTGTGAGCTATGCCGATGCCAAACAAGCCAATAAGCCTCTTTCTTCCGACCGGGAGTGGATAAACGCCCGGATAAAGGAGCTATGCAAGGATTCCAAGGAGGCGGAAGATCTTCTCAAGCTGGCTTACATCAAGGCCCCAGAAGATGTGAGGGACAGCATTGCCGGCCTGATTTTGACCGAAGAGCAGAAGGCTGAGATAGAAAAGATGGGCAAGGCTCTGAAAAACCGGGAATATCTGCGGGAAATCGGCCTTTACGAGATCGGCAAGCTTCTTTTTATCGGCCCGCCGGGAACCGGCAAGACCACCACTGCTCGCGCTCTTTCCAGCTGGTTCTCTCTTCCCATTGTGGAGGTCCGGCTCTCCATGATCACCAGCCAGTATTTGGGCGAGACCTCCAAGAACATAGACAAGGTCTTTGAGCTGGCCAAGAGGCTGGCTCCTTGCATTTTGCTCATAGATGAGTTTGATTTCGTGGCCAAGACCAGGACCTCGGATGAGCACGGAGCCATGAAGAGGGCAGTCAACTCGCTCTTGAAAGCGATAGATGAGATAAGCCTGGTGGAGCATGGCGTTCTGCTCTTAGCTGCCACCAATCACCCTCAACTGCTGGACTATGCCGCATGGAGGCGGTTTGACAAGGTATTGAACTTCCCGCTCCCCGACGAGGAGATGAGGCGCATGATCCTGGACAAAGTCCTCTCCCGCATCGATGCCGATGTAGATACAGCCGCACTCGCAGAGATGACGGCAGGCTATTCGGGCTCAGACCTGAGATTGGTGGTCAGGGAAGCAGTGCTCAATGCACTTCTGGAGGACAGGAGGCATCTGGCCCAGACTGATCTGGATTTGTCCATCGAGGAGTTCAGGCGCAGGATCTCAGACTACAAGCGGAGCATTACGGCATGAAGGTCACGCTCCTGGGCACGGGCGATGCCATAGGCACACCCAAGATCGGATGCAAGTGTCCGGCCTGCATGGATGCTCTGCGCGGGGGCAGAAGCCGCAGGATGAGGTTTTCTGTTCTTATTGAGTCGGATGAAGAGGATGGCCGGGTGCTGGTGGACAGCAGCCCGGACCTGCGCTGGCAGCTTTTGAAGAAGGACATATCCAGCGTGGACGGAGTGGTTTGGACGCACGCCCATTATGATCACTATGCCGGATTTGGTGATTTTCACCGGGTGCAAAGCCATGTGGATGTCTATGCCCTCAAGGTTACCATGGACTACATTCTCAACTATCTCTATTTCCTGTCACCGGTGCGCCACGATGTCGTAGCCTACCAGCCCTTCGATATTGCGGGAATGGAGTTTACTCTCTTTCCGGTCAACCATCCGCCTTTGGAGACCGTAGGGGTGCGAATCAACGACGGCAATCATGTAGTGGTGATCACCAGCGACACCAAGATGGAGATTGCTGAGGAAAGCCTGGAGCTGATGAAAGGCGCCGACCTGATGCTGGCGGATGCCATTACTCCGCCGGGCTACACTATCAGCAAGCACATGACTGCCGACGAGGCCGTGGCTTTAGGAGAGCGGCTCGGCGTGAAGCGGCTGCTGCTCACACACTTGAGCCATCTTTATCCGCCGCACGAGATAGCGCTCAAGGAATGGCCGCTGGGACACGACATGATGGAGATAGTGCTGTAAGAATCATTGGATCAATTTAAA
>CAYXSJ010000067.1:0-1152 GCA_964467095.1 uncultured Methanotrichaceae archaeon | reverse complement strand
TTGGTTTTCGATTCGACGGCGACGGAGCCGCTTGCCGCGCGTGCGTGCTGGCGCACGGGGGGCCGGGAGGACAGGCAGGCTGAGATTCATTGGTCACTGCAATTACAGCAGGACACCAAAAGAGCTTCATCATTGCCTTCTTCGCGACCAACGCGACTCGCGTTAGATCCAAGTTAGCACGCGATGCCGCGAAATCCCCGAGTTTCCACAACAGAGTTCAAAGAGAACGCACAGAGCGACCGACTAACAAATAGAAAAACATGGTAACTTGGGGTTTGCTGCTGGGAAACGGCGAAGAGCTAAATATGTTATTATTCTTACTGGGGAGATGTCTATGAGAATAATAATTATTTTAATCCTTCTAATGCTACAGACGCTTGCTGTGATGGCCACATCTGTTGCGCCAGGCGTCCTTGTGAATGATGAGAAAAATGAAACGGCAGCTATTTTTCCCAATGATTTTAATGCCACCCTGAATTTCAGTTATGAGGAAATCGATCGTCATGCTTTGAATGCACCCTCCTCAGCCGAGGCTTCAGTAGAAAGCCTGGCTGCCTATCTGGTAGAGCCGGCCACAAATGATCGTGAGAAGGCCAGGGCGATATTCCGGTGGATCGCTGAAAATATCGACTACAACGTAGAGGTTTTTTTCAAGGGTGGTGCCGGGGCCACGAATTCTGAGGATGTCTTAAAGAGCAGAAAATCGGTCTGCTACGGCTATTCCGATCTCTTCCTGTCCCTGGCAAAAGAAGCGGGCCTTCAGGCAGTAAGGATCAGGGGATACGGAAAGGGATATGGATACGTGCCGGGCAAGAATTTCACGGGCCCAGCAAATCATGCCTGGAACGGCGTTATGATAAACGGATCCTGGTATCTGATCGACTCCACCTGGGGGGCCGGGTATGTGAGCGGGCAAGGAAAGTACGTGCAAAAATTCGATGATCATTTTTTTATGACGCCGCCATCCCAGTTCATCTACGACCACTTCCCGGAAGAGGAACAATGGCAGCTTCTTGAGGAGCCCGTCACGAAATCTGAATTCGAGAATCTGGTCTATCTGGAATCTGACTTTTTTAATCTGGGCCTGAAGCTTGGCCAAAGGAACGGGACGATAAGCGCGGATAAGCAGGTCAATCTCTCCATCAAGGCTCC
>CAYXSJ010000066.1:8984-12677 GCA_964467095.1 uncultured Methanotrichaceae archaeon | reverse complement strand
CATATCCTTAATCTCCGAGACACAAAGCCCTATTCTCAGCTCGCCCTTCATTAAGCCTCCCTCAGGCCCTTCTCGCCCCAAAGACCTTTTTTAGCAGGCCGCTTGCTTTCTTCTCTCTTGTGGGCTTGCTTGCTACAGCTCCCGCGGGAGACGGTGGGGCGGTGCCCGATCTTTTTTCCGTCCCCCGAGAGGCCCGCACTCCGGCAGCTCCAGCCTTCTCTTTGATCACGATCTGGGTGCTCACGCCTCCGTGTCTGGATTTCCTGGGCCTTATATTGACTGTGATGGGCCTTTCGATCTCATTGCTCACCAGCATGGCCACGCCTGCCGGCAGCCTCTTGATCTCTTCCTCTAGCTCAGTTGTCATGCCCTCCAGGCCTTTGGAGAGCGCCTTGAGGTCATTGGGATTGGTAACCCTCATAATGATCTGAGTGTTGCACTGAGAGATGACGTTCTTGTCCACACGGGCCGGCCTCTGGCTGATGACCATTAGCCCCAGCCCGAATTTTCTGCCCTCGGCTGCAATGGTTCGCACGATATTGGTTGAGGCGGCGTTTCCTGTGCCCCGCTCCGGAATGTAGTTGTGGGCTTCCTCTACCACAACCATTCCCGGCGAGATCAGCCTGCGTTTTCTGGCCTCAAAGATATCTGTTAGGAGTCGAGATACGATCATGGACTGCAGCTCAGGAAGAATGCCTGTCATGTCGATGACGGCTGCTCTTCCCGGTCGCAAAAGCTCCTCAGCCGGCGTCTCCGTTCCAGAGAAGAGCCCCAGCTCAAGGAGCGACTCAAGCTGGCCCACCAAATTCCATTTTGACTTGGAATTGCTGCGTACTACCTGCTCTATGACGTCCTCCAGGGTATAGGCATCTGTCTCTGCCCGCAGGGCACTGATGGCTTCGTAAAGCAATCCCAACTGGCCGCTGCTGGCGCTCTCGTGGGGAATCATCTTTGCGACCTCTCGAGCAGACAGGTTCAATCCGTTGAAGCGAAAAGGCCGGTCGGCTCTCGGATTCATGGCCATCTCACCGGGAGTGTAGATGGTTGCATCATAGCCGCGCGGCTTTACTTTGTATCTGGAAAAGTCGCCCACTTTGTTGGGCTCCTTCATGGAGGCGTACTCGCCATGGGGATCGATGATGAGCAGCGCCACCTTTCTCTCCAGCAGCTCCTCTAAAATCACAGCAGCTGTGTAGGATTTTCCCGAACCGGTTTTCGCGAGTACGCTGCAGTGCTTCTGTACCAGTGTATTGGCATCCAGCTCCACCCGGATGTCATAGCCCTGCAACATGCCTATGTACATATCCCCCTTGGCCAGGCCCAGCGTTGCCTTGATCAGTTTTTCGTCGGCTATGAATACAGGATCTCCCGGCCGGGCAGGGCTGGTGGGAAGAAGCAGCTTGCCGTTCTTTGCCATGCCGATAACCCTGGCCTCGGCTATCATCATTTCTCTAGAATCATAATTTCTGGCGGCATCATTGAGCTGATTTACGCTGTAGGCGGAGTTGGACCGCTTGATGTCCTCCACCTGGGCGAGGGTCCATTCCCTCCCGTCGGCTTTGGCTTTGATATAAGTGCCTCGACCTACCTCTCTGTTTATAATGAACTTAAATGCTAATGGATTGGTCTCACCAACAATTGTACCGACCGCTCCCTTTGCTATCGACATCATTATTTTGCATCGCCTTCTTGCTACATTCCCATTTTCAATACATATCTTGAAGTATAAAAAGATTGGTCCAAATGCAGGTCGATCTATAAGGTGGCAAAATAATTTAATATAATCATGCTCTGAGCAATAATGCTATACTCTCTGCAATATTATGCCTTGTAATTGATTATAAATATTCGCATTTTGCAGTAGAAATAAAGCGCTTTGTTCGCTTGATCGAATATTTTAAAAAACTATATTAATTATACGATGAAACAAAATAATATCCTACGATAGTCAATATGCTCTTGATTTTTTGCAATCAATCTTTCGACAATGAAATATTGATTCTTTTAATAGTTTTAAGCAGATCTGCGCCCTTGTGCGTAGTTTTGTATAGCTTTTGCTCTCCTTCGCAGACGTCTATCAAATTATTTTTTATAAGAGTTTCCAAGTAAGGATTTATTGTTCGGAAGTTAAGATTCACCTGGTATACAATTCGCGTCTTGCTGGCACTTTCTAAGCATACCTCCAGAATTTGGGCAATGATCTCTTGCTTGCTTCTTTTCATAGTTTATCTCCTAGGGTTTTAAATAATGATGCCGCGCGGCCCAGGCATTCGCCATTGGATTAAATGAGACGCTTAAAGTCGGATAAAGCATTCCGCCCATCCCATATAGAGAACTTGCAGCCTTATTAATATTATAGACGATTATGACAATTCTGAAACTAAGATTAGACAGATGTTACCAACAGAGTTATCCTTCACATAGATAAGAATTAGTAATCAGTATATAGAAGCGAGGCCATAAGCCCGCTTCAAAGATTTTCTCACGGCTAATAATATTTTGGCCTTCCCATCATAGCCTGCCCATAGGCCAATCCAACCAATAGCCCCACGATATGGGCCATATGGGCGATGTTGTCCGCCGAACCTAGGGTCAGGAAATCAATCAGAGCGAATAGAACGACTGCACCACGAATGCCTACCGGTATCACAAAGAAGAGCAGCACGCGAATCTCAGGAGCAATTATGGCCAGACAGCCCATCACACCGTAGAGCGCACCACTTGCACCCACCATGGAGCCGCCTGATATCATCATCTGGCCAAAAGCTGCTACGATCCCTGAGAGGATGTAGATCTGCAGGAATTTGCTCTCTCCCACGCGCCTTTCCAGATCCATGCCAAAGAAGAAGAGAAAGAGCATATTCCAGAAGAGGTGGCTGAAGTTGGCATGTACGAACATATGCGTTACGATGGTCCAGGGCCTCTGCATTACAAAGTCCGGATTTAAGGCCAGATAATTGTATGTGAAGGCTGGAAAAATGATGCTAATTAAATATGCCACTATGCATACTAATAAAATAAGGCCCGAATAGCTTACAGGCAGCTCGAAAGGTATGCGGTCCCGCCAGCCGTTTCCTGGAGTATGCGGCTCTCCCCATTCATCCCGGCGTCTAAAATCCTCTCTTCGACCAGTCATAATCATTCCGGTACATATTGGCCGTCGCGGAGCACTATAACATAATCTGCGGAGTTTCTCAGGGCAACTGAGAAGCCGGGCTCCGCTCCGAAGATTATCGTCTCCTTGCCGTGTTCCATAGCCTTCATGAGCACCGGTTTTAAATCGGCATCGCGAGTGACGAGCGCCAGGGTATCGATGACTGGATTATAGATCATATCCACACCCTCTACAGCCATTCTCACATCCACGTCACTGGTGCAGATCACCGGCTCAAAGCCCTGATTTTCCACAGCTTCGACCAGCTTCTCCGAAGCGTACTGATTTAAGAAAACCTTACCCATCTTGATATCGCCATAATCCTTGAGGATGTCCCGGATCTCCTCCAGATCCATCTGGAACTCCTTTCTGAGCATATTGGGCCCATCTACGAGCAGCCCGATCTTCTTTCTACCCTTCTCTTTCTTTGAGCCAAGGTAACTCATTATATGCTCGAACTGTATTGGTATCCGATTCATGTTGACCCTTTCTTGATAGATTTGGATTTCTTATTTAATGACATTTCATCAGATGTTATA
>CAYXSJ010000066.1:6233-8974 GCA_964467095.1 uncultured Methanotrichaceae archaeon | reverse complement strand
TCGTTTGGTATTTTCTGCGGTTATCCGGGCGATCTCTTGCGGCTCTATGCCTCTGAGCCTGGCAATGAGCCGGACGGAATCAAGAACAAATGAGGGCTCATTTCTGCCTCTTCTGGGAGAAAGGAAGGGGCTGTCGGTCTCAACCAGCAGACGGTCCAGCGATACATTTTTGGCCAGGATCTGATGGTGTCCGGAGCGGCAGAGATTGGTGGCCAGAGAAATGTAAAATCCCCTATCAAGGGCCTCTTTCATAGTTCCGATTGAGCCGCTGTAGCAGTGGAACACAACCTTGTCCAGGTGCTTTACCATCTCCAGAGCAGGCTGCTCGGCATCGCGGGAATGAATGACTAAAGGCAAATCGAGGGACCTGGCGAGCTCTATAACCCTGCTGAAGACCTTTGCCTGGCGCTCCCTCGAGGGCGCATCTTTGCAGTGATAGTAGTCGAGGCCTGCCTCGCCTATGCCCACGGCCTGGCCTGCATTATTTTCGATCTGCTCAAAAAGCATCTTAAGCTCCGGCTCTTTTATATCCTGCAAAATATTGGGGCTAAGCCCCAGGGTGACGGAGATGAAATCGTATTTCCTGCCCAGCTCCAGGGACTTAGCATTGGTTGAATAGTCCACACCTGAGTTGATCATCCGGACAATGCCTGATTTTCGCGCACTGTCCAGTACTGCTTCACGATCTTTGTTGAACTGCTTGAAGTCAAGGTGGCAATGAGCATCGATTACCCCCTGCAAAGGAACATTTAGCGATTAGACTCCTCCAGATGCGGATTGTGATTTTTTTCGGGAAATGGTATCATTCGACGTTATCATTTCTGCCTCAATTCTCATTTTAGTCTTGATGGTATTATCTTTTTTGGTATGGCTGAAGAGTAGAAAACCAGTTCATCGGCCTTTTTTTGCAGTGCAGTATTGCTTTAATTCTCGCCGTGCCCCTGAATAGCCTGCGATCCGCCTTCCTATGGAGCGTTTCCAGCGCCCAGAGGATTCTATCGCGAAGGGGCTGAGGAGGCTGTCTCAATTCAGCGAGAAAAACTAAGAGGTTGCATGGCAGGAGTGAAATATATAAAAGTATTATAGAAGGCTTAGAATTAGAATTCAAGCCTTCTTCTGTTCAGTTTCGGAATTCAGGAGCATCAACCGATTTATGGCACTGACCAGGGCTTCCACCGAGGCCATGACTATGTCCTCACGGGCGGACCGTGCGGAAACCTTGCGCCCCCGTTCATCTTCAACTCCAATTACCACTTCCGCCAGGGCATCGGCCCCGCCTGATATGGCTTCAATTCTAAAGTCGCAGAGGTGAATGGATGTGTCGCTGTCCAGGAGGCCCTGTACGGCATTTACGGCGGCATCTACCGGTCCTACGCCGGTATGGGCGAGAACTCTCTCTTTTCCTCGCACCAGGGCTCTTACGGTTGCTGTGGGCGTGATGATGTTGCCGGTCATGACCGAGACCTCCTTGAGCACCACTGCCTGGCTGCCCCTGGCCACCTCTCCGATCACTACGTTGGCAATCGTCTGAAGATCGATATTGGCAACCTGCTTTCCTTTGTCGCCCAGCTCTTTGATCCTCTCCAGGATCTCCTGGAGCTGCTCCTCTGTGGGCTGGTAGCCTGCTTCCTCCAGCACTTTGGCCACGGCATGCCTTCCCGTGTGCTTGCCCAGGACTATGCGCCTCTTGTGGCCTACCATCTCCGGGGTCATGATTCCCGGCTCAAAGGTCTTGCTGTTCTCGATAACTCCCTGGCTGTGAATGCCGCTCTCATGAGAGAATGCGTTCTCGCCCACAACTGGTGCAGTTATGGGAATCTTGACCTTGGTGAGCCGCTCCACCAGGCGGGCCGTCTCGACCAGATATTCCGTCTTAATGCTGGTCTTGGCCCCGTAGATGGAATGCAGGCTCATGACCGTCTCGGCCAGGTTGGCGTTGCCCGCCCTCTCGCCCAGGCCGTTGACGCAGACCTGCACCTCTCGGGCCCCTGCCTCCACTGCCGCCAGGCTGTTGGCCACGGCAAGGCCGAAGTCGTTGTGGCAATGCACATCGACCACCATATTGACATGATCGCAGATATCTTTGACAAAGCGGTAGAAGGAAGAGGGCACTGCCACTCCCACCGTGTCAGGAATGTTGATTATATCGCAGTGCACCTCTTCTACTGCCTTGAAGATGCGATGCAAAAACTGCGGCGAGGTGCGGGTGGCGTCCATAGCTGAGAAGAGGCATGTTCTGCCGCTGTCTTTGACAAACTGCACCGTCTCCTGGGCTCCTGCCACGACCTCGTCATGGCTCATCTTAATAGTATGAGCTATCTGGATGTCGGAGGTGGGAACGAATACGTGCACCATGCCCACATCGGCATCAAGACAGGCCTGGGCGTCTTTTCTCACAATACGGGAGAGGCCGCAGACCTGGGCATCAAGGCCGGCCCTGGCGATCTGCCGGACGCTGTCAAACTCGCCCCTTGAGGATACGGGAAAGCCGGCCTCGATAACGTTTACGCCGAGTTTGTCAAGCTGCCTGGCGATCTTGAGCTTCTCTTCCTGGGTGAGAGATACGCCAGGAGTCTGCTCGCCATCCCTAAGAGTTGTGTCAAAAATGCGGACTTTTTCATCAACAAGCGAGCGAACGTCGTAGAAGACGATTCCCCACAGAGGTTTCGTGTGTCATAGATCAACCACAGCATGAATAGTTATAAAACTTTTGCTGCATAAGGCGGCAGGTGGCATGAAGG
>CAYXSJ010000066.1:0-6133 GCA_964467095.1 uncultured Methanotrichaceae archaeon | reverse complement strand
GCGGGTGTGATTATACTAGGATCCGATTGGATTATCTATAAATATGTATATCTCTTTTTCAGGTTATTAGAATTTGTTGAGATGATTCGGATTAGAATAATAAACGGAGGATGAGATGGAAAACATTAAAAAAGATGACTTTCCAAAGCTCATTTTTTGTATAATCGCATGCCAGGGTGCAGGTTTATTGGGCTCAATCTTCACCAGCATGTCAGTATCTACCTGGTACCCCACTCTTACAAAACCCTGGTTTACCCCGCCTGGGGGGGTTATATCCGCTGTATGGATTCTCCTCTTCACGCTGATGGGCCTGTCTTTGTTTCTAGTGTGGCGTGAAGGCTCAGCCCTGATGGAAGTAAGGGCAGCAATCTATCTCTTTGCTGCTCAACTTGGTGTCAATATCTTGTGGTCTGCAGCATTTTTCGGCATAAAATCCCCCTTAGCAGGGCTGATCGTAATAGTCCTGCTCTGGATTATGATACTGCTGACCATCATCAAGTTCTCGCGGATTTCAAGAGAAGCTTCCATACTGCTTGTGCCTTACATTGTTTGGGTTAGCTTTGCTGCTTATTTAAATTTCACCATTCTGAGGTTGAATCCATGAGATAAAAAGGAATTCCTTGACTTCATTTTTGCCGCATTATTCAGCGATTGCTACAAAGTTTTTATATACGGTTAGCCACAATAATATGTCTAACATTGCTATGCGATAACACTTGAATCAGCATCGCAAAAGGCAACATTAACTTGAAAAGATCCATTCAGGAGATGAAGATGGATAATTTTTCTACACTTATCGGCGGCATAGCAGGCGACGGCATAAATGAGGCAGGCCTCACTGTGGCTCGCCTCTTCAGCCGTCTTGGCTATTGTATTTACATGTACTACGACTATCCCTCCCTCATCCGGGGAGGGCATAATTTCTCTTTGGTCAGAGCTTCGAGACAAAAGATTGCCGCTCACATGGACCATATCGATGTCCTGATAGCACTCAATCAGGAGACTGTTGAGAAGCACATGAGCCGTCTCAAGGACAGCTCCTTTGTGATCTACGATGCTGATAAGGTAAAACTTGACGATACAGAGCATAAGAGCTTTGGCCTTACCATCACCCAGATCCTGGAGGAAGCGAATGCCCCCTCGGTCATGAAGAATACCTGCATAATAGGCGGATACTGCAAGGTTGTCGGCATAGACTGGTCCGTCCTGGAAGATGTCTTAAAAAAACATATGCCAAAGAAGCTGGAGCTGAATTTGCTTGTGGCCCGCCGGGCTTACGACCAGGCGACAGAGTTCTGCCATATAGATAGCCGTGCAGATAATGCAGACAGCCATTCGGCAAAGCATGCCAAAGCGCCTCAGCCTATCTTAACCGGCAACCAGGCCCTCAGCCTTGGACTGGTCAAAGCCGGCCTGGGTGCTTACGTCGCCTATCCCATGACACCTTCATCAGGCGTGCTGGACTTTATGGCAAAATTCGGCCCGCAGTTCGGCCTCAAGGTGGTTCATCCTGAAAGTGAGATCGCAGTGATGCTCATGGCCCTGGGATTCGCCTATGCCGGAGTTAAAGCGGCAGTAGGAACCTCGGGCGGCGGATTTTGCCTCATGACCGAAGGCTTGAGTCTGGCCGGCATGGCTGAGATGCCGGTAGTGGTGGTTATGGCCCAGAGAACGGGACCATCCACGGGCCTTCCCACTTACACGGCACAGGGCGATCTGCATTTCGTCCTCAACGCCGGTCAGGGTGAGTTTCCCAGGTTTATAGTCGCACCTGGTGACGCAGAGGAGGCCTACTATTGGGCTGGCGTGGCCCTGAATTTGGCCTGGAAGTTTCAGGTGCCATCATTCATTCTCACCGACAAGACCGTTAGCGAGAGCCAGTACAGCTTTGACATTGACAATTCAGGTGACCTGACACTTGACATGACACATGACCTGGCAGGCGAGCTGAAAGAACAGGCAGCAAAGTCTCCTCTGCTCTGGGATGGAAAGGGAACTTACAACCGCTATCTCTACACGGATACGGGCGTCTCGCCTCTGGCCTTCCCCCCTCAAAAGGGGCAGGTGATTAAGACGGACAGCTACACTCACGATGAGAGCGGCATAACCTCTGAGGACATCCAAATAACCAGGGAGACCAGCGACAAGCGACAGAGAAAAGGCCGATCTCTGGCCGCGGACCTGGAGAGATACGAGACTGTAAAGGTCTATGGAGACGAAAAGAGCAAGACCGCCCTGCTCTGCTGGGGTTCTAATAAAGGGGTATGCATGGAAGCAGCTTCAAAATTTGGCCTGCGTGTGATTTCGGTGCTGGTTCTCTCTCCATTCCCGGAAGAGAGGCTGAAGAGAGCCCTGCAGGGAGTTGAGCGACTGCTCGCTGTAGAGTGCAACTCGACCGGCCAGCTGGCCAGGCTGGCGGGCTTTCATGGCATCGAAATCCAGGCCCAGGACAGGATTTTGAAATATGACGGCAGACCTTTTTCAGTGGAAGACCTTCTGGCACAGCTCGGGAGGGCCCTGGCATGAATCCTAAAGACCTGGCCACCACAGCCAAGAACACATGGTGTCCCGGCTGCGGCAACTTCTCCATCCTGAGCGCCATGAGAACGGTTCTGGCAGAGCTGGACAGCGAAGGCATCCCAATAGAAAACGTCGTCCTGGTCTCAGGAATCGGCTGCCATGCCAAAATCGTGGACTACATGAATGTGAACAGCTTTTATTCCATCCACGGCCGAACGCTGCCCGCAGCCACGGCCATCAAGCTTGCCAATCCCGATTTGAATGTGATCTGCTTTTCCGGCGACGGCGACAGCCTGGCCGAGGGGCTTGATCATCTCATCTTCGCAGCCAAAAGGAACATCGATCTCACGCTGATACTGCACGACAACCGCGTCTACGGACTGACCACAGGCCAGTACACGCCCACATCACCCCAGGGCTTCAAGGGCAAGTCCACGCCTGCAGGTGCAATCGAGCATCCCATGAATCCAGCCGAGCTGATGCTGGTCAGCGGAGCGTCTTACATTGCCCGGGGCTACACGCACGGCATTCAGCAGCTTCAGAATCTATTTAAGGAAGCAATACTGCACAAGGGCTTCTCTTTTGTGGATGTTCTCCAGGTCTGCGTCTCTTACAACAATCTGTACGAGAGCTACAATAAGTGGACCTACACTGTGCAGGGAAACGATATAGCAAGCTTCGAGGAGGCGCAAAAGATCATCCGCTCCTGGAACTACGATCGCTCCGATGCTGCAATTCCCCTGGGCAAGTTCTATGAGATTGATGCGCCGCGCTTTGATCAGTCATTTGTGGAACTGCGGCCTGATTTGCCGGAGAGGGATGGAAAAATAAAGGCGTTGCTGGAAAATTTCATTTAGCTAGAAGGTGCGAAAAAATGGACAAATACGTCTGTATGGTTTGCGGATACATCTACGATCCGGAAAAAGGAGATTCCACCTCCGGCATTGCTCCAGGAACTGCATTCGAGGACCTTCCCGATGACTGGATCTGTCCGGAATGCGGCGTAGGCAAAGATCAATTTGAGAAGGTGAAGTAGAAAGATTAGGGTGTTTTGTCATGCTGAGCGAAAAGATGAATGAGGCTTTGAATGTTCAGGCGAATAGGGAATTGTATTCCTCCTATCTCTATCTATCTATGTCCTATTATTTTGAGTCTATAAATATGAAGGGCTTTGCCCATTGGATGAGACTGCAGGCCGGTGAAGAGCTGGTTCATACCATGAAGATGCTCGACTATGCTGCCGGAAAAGGCGGCAGGGCCAGGATGCTGGCTGTGGAGGAACCTCAGTTCGCCTGGACCTCGCCCTTGCAGGCTTTTCAGCATGTTTGGGATCATGAGCGCGCCGTGACCGGGCTGATTCATGCGCTGGTCAGGGTGGCCGAAATGGAAAAGGACGAGGCGACGAAGGAATTCTTGCAGTGGTATGTGAAAGAGCAGGTGGAAGAGGAAGAGTCCTCAGACAACGTGCTGAACAGGGTTAAAGCAGCGGGAAACGACAGGGCCGCTTTAGAGGCAGCAGACCGGGAACTGGGGCAGAGAAGCTTCAAGTTCCCCAGGGGATTTCTAATCTTTCCCTATGCAGCTTTGCCAAAATAAAGGTGTGAGCAAAAGGACGGCAGCCTGTGCCTTTGCCTGCGGGCTATCAAGCTATCCGTCCTTTCCTTTTTTGGGGCTTTAGAAAAGCTGAGGCTGCTCCTGAGGGTCTATGACATGCCAGAGGTTATCTTCCCGGCCGTTTCCAAAGACATCGCCTGCGGCTTCGTCCCTGGAAGAGAAGTATAGCGGCCAGCCCTTAAACGTTGTCTGCTTTGATCCGTCTGTTCTGGTTATGGTGGCAAAGTCAACGGACCTCAGGCTGTCCGGCACAGTGATTGTCTGGGCATAGAAAGGCGGCCATTTGGCAGCGCAATCGTCATAACAGGTGCTGGCCCCCATTCCTGTGGAATCATCAGAGAAATAGTAAAGAGCAAATCCGCTCTGGTTTACCAGATAGTTGCCCAGGAACTTATTCGCCGTGACGTTAACTGTGTAATTGCTCTCAGCCAAAGCCGAAATCGAGAGAATCGATACTGCAAGGAATAAGAGCATAAGCTTGTTGCTTCTTGACATGAATTTCACCGCTATTTTCTTATCGGCTTGATAATTAAGGATATTGCCAGGGGCTTTGCCAGCAGCCGTCTCGCGAAGAACTCATTCTTCATTTCTTCCAGCAGCAACAGCAAGCCGACAATGTCCTGCGAAGCCATATTATAGCCTTCCATGTACTCTGTGGGCATATTGTCATAATAAATCAAATAACGAATCCTAAACAAGGCTTAGCGCCTCTTTCAAGAATTCCTTCGCCCGTCTCACTTCTTTCGGATCATATGAAACAGAATCCAACTGATCGAAGCGAACCTCCGAGCGAACCTCCTCCAGTGCCGCGGCAAGGATCTTCATGGTCTCTACCGATCCAGGGCAGGATTCGTTCACCACGACCCGATCCTCTGAACCATAAATTCCCAGGAAGGGAAAGATGCGACAGGACCAGGGCCTGACGGCATAAATCTTGCAGCCGCCCGCCCGACAGTCATAGAACTTGCAGGGCAGGATGTGCTTGAAGTCCAGCACGCCAGGCCTATTCGGATCTGGGATGGTGTATTTCTTGAGGACCTTATTCAGAGGGATCTTGAGATGCCTGGCTATGGCTGCTGCATCCTCCGGCCGCAGTCTAATTGGGTCGCCCGTGGTGCAACAGTGCCCGCACCTCTGGCACTTGAAGAGCAGGTGGCAGGCCATGCGATAGTAATCGACTGTGGTGTAGCGGGGAGCGTTCAGATCCCTGAAGACCTGCCCGTCCGGCAAGGACGTGGCACAGAGAAGCTGTATAGCGATTTTTTTCGGATCTCTATCCAATTCAGCTATTTCCGTCATTTACGCGATGAACTTTGCATAGGCATCCTTTTCAATCTTGCCCCTCCTTATGATAATCATGTCCAGGGAGATCGTCCTCATCGGCAGGTCCAACGTCGGCAAATCCACCCTATTTTGGGAGCTTACAGGAAAGAAGGTCCGGATCGGAAAGCGTCCCGGAATCACTCAGTACCCCTTCAAGGCAAAGGTAGGGGACATATTTTATGTGGATATGCCCGGATACGGCTTCATGCTCAGAGCTTCCCGAGCAGACCAGGAGAAAACCAAGGACCTAATTGTGCAGTACTTCGAGCAGAATGCGGAATCGATCCTGCTGGCTATTCAGGTTATTGATGCCGCTTCCTTCCTGGATATCGCCGATCGCTGGGAAGGCCGGGGCGAGGTGCCTTTTGAGATTGAACTGTGGGAGTTTTTGAGCGATATGGGGCTGGATGTGGCTTTAGCCGCCAACAAGATGGATCGCATAGCCAAGGTGGACGTGGATGGGGCACTGGATCTTATTTGCGAGAGGCTGGGCATGCTGCCTCCCTGGACGCAGTGGACGGATAAGATCGCTCCCATAAGCGCCAAGCGCGGCCAGATCCAGCCGATTCGAGACATTATCGGGAAAAAACTATCTGGAAATATTTCTGATATAAGGAAATAAGCCTTTTCGCGTAATTAATTCTTAACCGATCATGACTGGATGATACCGTTCAGA
>CAYXSJ010000065.1:0-12724 GCA_964467095.1 uncultured Methanotrichaceae archaeon | reverse complement strand
GTACTGGTCGATCTCCGTCTGCTTCAGGCCCGTCAGGAACTGCTCGGCCATGTCGCGAATATCCCTGGAACGGGTGATGGCTCTGCCGACCACCAGGATGTTCGCGCCTGCAGCAAGAGCCGCGCCCTCGGTATCCACGCGAATGCCGCCCGCCACAGCCACCAGCAGCCGCCTGCCATCTTTGCCCAGTGACTGAATATCACGGATGTTCTGCCAGGAGTGGGCGCTCTTCTCCATGTCGATGGCCCTGTGCAGTTCGACCACGTCAGGCAGGACCTCCAGGCTCTTCAGGACGGCCAGCGGATCCTGCACATTGAGCATATCGATGATGGAGTAGATGCCCGTCTTCCTTGCCTCTCGAATGGACAGCTCCAGCGTCTTCTTGGGGGCGAGGCCGGATATGACCACGGCGTCGGCTGCGGAGTCCGCTGCCAGTCGCACCTCTAAGTTGCCCGTGTCCAGAGTCTTCAGATCCAGGATGACAAAGGCACCCGGCCGGATGGCCCGGATCTCCTTGACCACACTGATGCCCAGCATCTTGACCAGAGGCGTTCCCACCTCAATGAGAATGTGATCGCTATCTGGCAGAGCCGTTAGCACCCGGCGCACCTCGGCCAAATCCACCAGATCGAAGGCCACCTGCAAGTAGGGCGGATCCCAGAGGCGGGTCACCCGGAAGCCCATGATGGGATGGGTGGACCGGTCCTTCTCGTAGAGCATCAGATCTACATCAGGGAATCCGGCCATGGCTCTCTCCAAAGCCAGCTTGGTAGCCCCGTAATTGTAGCGGTAAATGGCGTCGTAGTCTTTTGCCTGGGGATGGATGAATACAGATACTATTACCAGCAGCTCCTCAGCTTTGTCCTTGGGAATTATGCCCTCAGCTACCGCATCCGCCACTGCCTTGGATACAGCCATCTGGGCCGGACCGAAGATCTGGGCGGCTTGATCCATATTCTTCACAGTAACTTTGGGTACGATGAGAGTGGACGGCTTGGGCGGCAGATTGGGCCGGATAACGCCTAAAAGGGGCGTGTGCCCTGCCGAAAGCTGCGTGAGTCCGGAGGCAAAGGCTGTAGCTACTGGCCCCTCCTTATCTCCAATGATCAGATCGATATGAGCAATCTCAGGCTCTTTTCCTATGAGAGCCTCTCCAACTAAAAACAAAAAGATTCACCTCGCCCACGAGGTGAGCAATCTCTCTATTTTAACCCTTTTGCCGGGAAAGGTTCTCTTCTGTACTTAAT
Source organism: uncultured Methanotrichaceae archaeon (assembly GCA_964467095.1). Lineage (GTDB taxonomy): Archaea > Halobacteriota > Methanosarcinia > Methanotrichales > Methanotrichaceae > Methanothrix. The sequence continues at coordinate 11,477 of CAYXSJ010000065.1, read as the reverse complement.
ATTAAATAAGCTGCCAGTAGATGAGCGGCGCTAACGCCAGCAGGGCCAGGCCCGTGGCCAGCCTCATTCCTACCCTGTGGTCCTTGCGGAAAGAGTCCACCTGCTCCGGGCTCATGCCAAGAGCGATGCCTCCACCCAGGATGATGATGGGCAGAATTACTCCCAGGTTGAAGAAGAATAGATAGGCAGCCCCCTCTAGGTAGCTACTCATTGAGAGAAGATCCAGTATCGCGAGGTAGATGCCACCCACACAGGGGGCCTTGACCAGGGAGAAGAGCGCCCCGATCAAGAAATACGATCTGAAGCGGCCCTTGTCGATACCGGCCTGGAAGTACTTGAGCGCCCAGTCCGTTCGGAAGAGGGAGGGCTTTTCATTCTTCAGGCGCAACGCATCCCAGACCTGAGAGAGGCCGGCCAGCAGGAGAAAAGCGGTCAGAATATAGCGGAATGCACTGGCGATCGCCTCCGTCTGCAGCAGCTTTTGCATGCCCAGGCCGAAGAGAAAGTACATGGTAAAGATGCCAAAGGAAAAGAATATCACCATCATCACCAGCTCTCGCCTCTTTCCCATGGTGGCGAGGACCGATGCAGCCAGGAAGACCAGGATGCCCAGCAGGCAGGGATTAAAGCCTGCCACCAGGCCCGCACCCAAAACAGCGGAGACTGTGTAAAGGGAGATCTCCTGCAAATTCAGGCTCTGGCCATTGAGAGATCCTGCGCTGAAGCTCTGATTGGCGCTCTCATTGCCGGGCAGGGTGAATGCGGCAGGGATATTGGGGGTCTGGTTGGCCAGAGCACTTCTGATGAGGCTTTCCAGCAATGCATTGTCACCCTCATAATCCCGGTAGTCTATCACCTGCATGCCGATTATGATGGAAGGAACATCCTTGGCCCTGTACTGCTTGATGATGCGATGCCCTTCATCGGAATAATAGTAGTGCCCGGTGACATTGATAGGCACCTCTTGCCCGATCGTCTCTAAAGTTCTCTCCGCCGCAGCGCATTTCGTGCATCCTGGGGACTTGATGACTATGATTTCTGTGGCATCTGCAGCAATTTTCCCGTTACCTGCGGTGCCGCTGGAAAATACCACAGCTATGCTAAAGAGCAGGATGAGGGCGATGGCTGCAATGCGAGACATGATAGGGCGCATCAGCTACCTTAAGGGATAGAAGATATATAAAATCCCCATGATACGCAAACTTCTGCGCGACGGACAAAATCGATGCAAAAACGGGCCCATGCAGGGGAATAAGTCAATAATCCCCTGCAAATTAAATTCATCTGTTCTTATGCATTTACTCTTCTGTGACATACTCAAGGGTCGGCTTATTCTCTTTTGAGGCCTCGCTTGAGGTAAATGCCACAGACGCGTCATCCTCTGCCACCAATACAATGGAGTAGGCGCATCCCTCCGCGCAGGTCTCAACAGCCTTCTTGATGATAGATGTCACATCCATGTTGTAGCTTCCCGTTTCGTCAACATCCACCGGGGAAGAGGAAACCTCTGCGTCATAATTATTTCTATCATACCAGGTAGTTGTCTCAAAAGCTGCTCCCTCCAAGAAGTAAGCCGTGATCTTGCCGGACCTGTCTACCTGGGCAGCATCAAGAGTCAGTGTGGCTGAAGCGATCTGCTCCGGCTTGAAGACACCCTGCGAGCCGAAGAGATTGACAAAGCTCAAGTAGACCTGGCTTTGCGGCTCTCCTCCCTGGGAATATGCCAAGAGTAGATCGCTATCTGCGAAGCTCTGGTTGGCATTGTTCGCATCCACGTAGGTATCAACGTCCATCTCTGCCGTAAAGCTCCCTGCGGCGGCAGTGGCGGCCAGCAGCAGGAATATGCCCATAAGTGCATACAAATATCTCAAATTCATTTCCTCCACCAGATTGCATGTGATCGAACGAATAAAAAGACTTACGTTCATATGTATCTTATGTAGGCAATCTTTCCTTCTACTTGATTCTTACATAATAGATGGATCTAAATTGAACCTCATTCAATTCCGATCCTGAGTCAATATGTCCGCTACGTTAGCTTTATTAACCTCACGACAGCTTCTGAGGAAGGTGGGTCGCTTGAGAACTATAGCCTTTTGCATCTTATCCGCCGCCTTGCTGATCTCTTCCATCGCAGGCGGTGCCGAGATACAGGTGAGCTCAAATCTGCAAGCTGCGATTGATGCTGCCTTACCCGGCGATACCCTGCAGGTAGCTGCGGGAGTCTACGACAAAATAACCGTACAAAAAAGTCTGAATCTGGTGGGGAGCGGCGCGGTTATCCGGGCCGGAAATAGGGACGCCTGCGTAAACATAGATGCGGACGGCGTGAATATCAGCGGCTTTCTGGTCAGAGACGGCTTTTATGGAATAAAGCTCAACTACGTAAAGGGCTGCACTGTTGCCAACAACACCGTAATCCACTGTGCTCAGCCCGGCATTGCCCTGCTCTTTTCCGATGGGAATACAATCACAGGGAACAATGCCAGCTTTAACGGAATAGTCGGAGAGGGCTGGTACGGAATATACCTCTCCAACTCCAACAACAACCTCATCACGAATAATGTAGCCTATGGCAACGGCGCTTACGGCATAAACCTCTTTCCTTCCTGCTGCAATAATACCATAAGAGGAAACGTGCTGCAGGGAAATATGTACGGCCTTTACATGTTCACGAATTGCGCCGGAAACCTCATTGAAAAGAACGACCTGTCCAGGAATACCAACTCCGGTCTGGATCTGCGCATCAACTGCACGGGAAATCTCATCGTCAACAACACCATGGAGAATAACGTGGTGGCCGGACTGACCCTCATGGAAGAGTCAGGTCAAAACACCATTACTGGAAATGTGATAAGAGGCAACGGACGCTATGGAATGCAGATACAGAGCCGCTCGGATGGCAATACCATAATTTATAACAACATCTCCGAAAGCCAAACGGGAATATTCCTGGAGTCGAGCAAAAACAAGATCTACGGCAACCGCTTAGCCGACAATGTCATTCAAGCTGACGATCGAGGAGCAAACAGCTGGAACGCACAATATCCCAAAGGTGGAAACCTCTGGAGCGACTACATCGGCCAGGATGAGATGCAAGGGTCGGGGCAAGACAGCCCAGGCAAGGACGGCTTTGGGGATGAGCCCTATTTGATAAGCAAGACCGCCAAGGATCAGTATCCCATTATGGGCGACCAGGTCAAGCAGATTGTTATTCTCTCCAGGGAGATGACTCCAACTGAGGCAAGGGTAGGTGATGCCGTCGCTATCAAGGCAAAGCTTCAATCCAGGTACGATCTCATGCAGGTAACCGCTCGCGCTTATCAAGATGGATTTGAGGCGCAAGGCTATAGCCGGCTGGTTTTGTCCGGGGATTTCTATCTGGGATCATTTTCCACGGCTTTGCTGGAGCCGGGGAAGTACGATATTGTCCTTAGCGCAAAAGACGCGCGAGGATTTGAGCTGGAAGAGACTTTAGGTGAGGTCAAAGTTGCCTCTCGAAGTGGCTTTGCCTATTCATGAGTTATATTTCATATTACATTAAAGTGGGGAGACAATGACAGCATTCAAATCATGTTTGTGGTCCTGTTTAGCGGGAGTTGGCATCGTAGCGCTATTGGCGCTATTGATGCTGGCAAATGCAGCACATGGGGGCGAAGCTTATTGCGATGCCTGCAAGGGCGATTCAGGCTGGTCAGGAGCAGCAAAGCTTGATGAGATCGGCAACCCCGATGCCGGAAAGGCGGATACCATGCCGGGTCTGAGCACGGCCCAGAAGAACCGGGTGGGTATCTGGAAACAGCCACTTGCCGGTTTCAGTGAGTCTAATGCAACTGAAGAGAGCAATTCGCCGCAGGAAAATGTCTCCGCGAAAAATGCTTCCGCAAGCCAGGCAGCTAAGAAGACCGAATCGCGCACAGTCGCGGAGGAGAACGCTTCCATTGTGCGCAGCGCCAGGGCCATGGGCATGCTCGCTCCTGTTGATGAGGTCACAGGTTCCGTGGTCTTGCTGGACATCAGCGAGATCAGCGAGAACGATACAAAGCACATCCAGGAATCAATTGCCATTCCTTATACCGAATTTCTGAGTGGCACCAATGTGCGATCGGAGGCTGAGTTGACCCGGATGCTGGGAGATGCAGGAATCTCCCGCGAAGACCCGGTTGTCATCTATGGCGAATGCATGCCGTGTGGTGGAGGGCCAGCGCCTGCGACCCTTGTTTACTGGATCATGAGATCCTTGGGGCAGGAAAATGTCAGGGTGCTGGACGGAACTGTCGAGGATTGGGCAATAGCTGGAAAGCCTACCGCTAGAGAGACGGCGATCCTGCCCGCCAAGACCTATACCTCACAAATCAATACCAATTTTACAGCCGATTACGATTATGTGAAAAGCGGCGCGGCTCAGATCGTGGATGCGAGAACCTTGCAGGAGTTTGGCGCGGGATCCATTCCCGGTGCAATCAATATTCCCTACGAGAGCATCCTCATCAATGGCAAAATCAGGGACGAAACCAGGCTTGACCGTGTCTTCGCTTTCCTAAATAAGAACCGGCCGGTGGTAGTTTACACCAATACCGGCCTCAAGGGATCTGTGGTCTGGTTTGCCCTTACTCTCCAGGGCTATGATGCCCGGCTGTACTCCTATGAGAATTATCTGTACAACCAGGCGGCTCTAGGCAAGGCGGATGCGACTAATACTACGGCATGATAGGTTCGAGGCAAAGGCATGAAGATATCGAGGATTGCGGTGTGCATCCTGCTTTTGATGGCGATATTTGCAGGTGCATTATCCAGTGTCAATGGAGAATGCTCCGCCTGCAAAGGCGGATCGCCCACAGCTCAACAGGACGTACTGAATAACGAGTGGGCGGTGTTCCTGGGTAAGGAAAATGCAACCACAGAGGTGATATCCAGTGCTAATGGCCTGATCACCCCCCAGTATTCACGGCAGAACAATCCATCTCTGCAAACAGAGAGTAGCCAGGCATCGTCCGATGAAGAAAATTTGAATATAGCATCCGCGACAGGAGCAGAAAGCAAGAGAACCGATAGCTTTGCATCTGTGATGGTGCCCCCGGAGAGCGCCAATGATTCGGGGATAATTCTTGATATCAGTCCCGAATCTACGGAGTTCATTCCAGGAGCCATAAGCATCTCTTATACCAAATTTTTCGGACCGGGAGCAGCTCTCAAACCCGTTTCCGAGATGGCGGCAATTCTAGGAGACGCCGGGATCTCAGAGAATGATGCGGTCCTCATTTACGGCGAATGCCAGCCATGCGGCGGAGGACCATCCGCTGCGACTTATGTTTACTGGATAATGAAATATCTGGGCCATGAAAATGTCAAACTTCTGGACGGAGGCATTGACGACTGGGTAGCAAACTTGCAGCCCACTGTGACCAAGCCTGCCTCTTTGTCTTCCCAGAGCTATACTCCTGCCATAAAGGCCGATCTTCTGGCCACTTATGAGTTCGTGCATAGCGGCACGCCCCAGATAATTGACGCCAGGACCGCTACGGAATATAAGGCAGGATCGATACCCGGAAGCATTAATATTCCTTACGATCGCGTCTTGGACGGCAAAAAGATTAAGGAGATGGCAGCACTGGAAGAGCTATTCTCATCTCTGGAAAAGGATAGGCCTGTTGTAGTCTATACCAATACCGGCGTCAAGGCTTCTATGATCTGGCTTGCCCTGACCCTATTGGACTATGATGCTAGAATCTACTCCTGGCAGGATTGGCAGGCCAATTTGCCTCATCTTGACATCGTCCTGCAGAAGGCTTATGCAGAGCCTAATCCGGCCAAGATTGGAGATGTTGTTCAGATAACGGCGCTCTTCGGAGAGAAGATTAATACGAGCTACGGTATGAGTCCCTCTGCCGCGCCGGAAAATGGCAATAAAAGCGAGAACGAGACGGTTTTGACCATCAAAGGGTGCGCTACCTGTGGATTTGGCTCGCCGCAAGGATATGCCGACCTGAGCAGCACAGATGGCGTGGTGAAGATCGGCTCCACATCCCAGGAGCAAAAGAGCGCAGCGGAAAAAAGTTTCACTGTATCGGCCCTGATATCGAGTCCTTCCGGAAATACAGTCTCCAAAGTCATAATGAAACGCGTAAGAGCTGAAGGAGACGAGTTTGCTGGCATTTGGAATGCCAATGTGGCAGCCGGCACATACGGGGTTGACATTGTAGCTACTTTAGGAGAGATTACTGAGACTTTCCCGGATGTCATGCAGATAGTGGTTGCAAGCACCAGTAAATATAAGAATCTTGGAAATTAATAACTGGGGTTAAGCGTGAACTCCAGATCATTTGCCTATTTTATTTTATTGGCCTGTCTGCTTAGCTGTGCAGTCGCGTTCCCTGTGCAAAATGCGCTCGACAATAACAAGGCCAGCATATGGTTTGAGAAGGAATATGAAAGCTACTTCAAACCAAATGCAGATGATGGTATGCCTCCTGTCATTTATGGCGTGAGCATAAGCCCCTCGTCTCTGAAGATGGGCGACCCCAGAAGCGAGATCAATGCCTTTGTCCATGATGCCGGAAGCATAGAAATGGTCTATGCCGATATAGGCAATCGCATGAACCTCATGCTGGATCTGAATCAGGACGGCAGGTACACAGGATACTGCGGCTCAAACCTGCCACCCGGTGCCTATAAGGTTACAATTGTGGCTATTGACAAATCCGGCAATGCGGCAAAGTATGACTCAGCCACCCTTACCATTCGCGACCCCAACGATCTCAACAGCAACGGAATTGAGGACTGCCTGGAAAAGCAGGGCGGAAAAGATCTGAAGGTTATAGTCCTTCATGACAGCAATCTGAGCGATGTTGCTCCATCAGAGAATCGTTTCCGTATCCTGCCGGTGAGCGCCTTGACTGTATCGGGCGACAAGCTGGAAAAGATTGCCAAGACGGATGGCGTAAAGGGCATCTATAAGGACCAGAAGCTGAAGGTTTTGGCGCTGCCTGGTGAAAAGAGTGAGCAATCTTCACAATCCTCTTCTAGCGATGGTCCCTCTAACATCGATGATCCCAGGAAGGATAAGGGCTACACGGGAAAGGGCGTGACCGTGGCTCTCATTGATACCGGTGCGGATAGAGATCACGAGGCCCTGGCGGGTGGCAAAATTGTGGCCTTCAAGGATTTCGTGAACAATCAAACCTCTTCCTACGATGACAACGGACACGGCACCCATTGCGCCAGCCTCGTTGCTGGGGAGAAGGGCACGGGTGTGGCACCGGGTGCTAAGCTGGTAGTAATAAAGACCATGGACCGGGAGGGAGCATGCTACATGTCTGATGCGCTCAAAGCACTGGACTGGTGCCTGGAGAATAAAGATCGTTATGGAATTCGGGTCATCTCCTTTTCCGTGGGCGGTGAAAGCCCTTCGGACGGCACGTCTCTTCTGGACGAAGCCTGCAATAATATGGTGGAAGAAGGGATGGTTATGTGTGTAGCTGCGGGAAACTCTGGCCCTGCCGCCTCATCCATCGTCATTCCTGGTGATGCCGAGAATGTGATTACCGTGGGTGCCGTGGACAGCTCCGGCACTATCTTTGAACTATCCTCGCGCGGGCCGACGGCCAACGGCGACACTAAACCCGATCTGGTCACGCTGGGTGTGGATGTGGTCTCCGCACTGGCCGGATCGAAGAACGGCGAGAGTTCCGTGAGTGGCACCTCTATGGCGGTTCCTCAGGTCTCCGGGGCTGTGGCGCTGCTGCTGGAAGCAAAGCCTGATCTTGAACCCCCGGATGTGAAGAGACTGCTGCTCAAGACCGCGGATGACCTGGGCCCGTCTGGGCAGGACAATGTTTACGGCTATGGGGCTCTCAATTTGACTGGTGCCCTGCACAGTGTTCGTGCAGCTCGCCCCGGGCTGTCGCCTCCTGTTTTGGGGAAAATAGCACTTAACAGGAATGATTCTACCGTTGGCGAGCCTGTCATGATCGAGGCGCAGGCTTTAGGCGATATCAGGACGATAAACGCCAACATCATAGGGCCGGACAGAAATATGGAGATACCCATGGATGACTTCGACGGCAATGGCATCTTCTCTGCCCGCTGGGAGACGAGCTTTTGGACGCCGGGCGACTACCAGGTAAAAGTCGACTTGCTGGGAAAATTTGGAGAGGTGGACTATAAAGCCGTCCCTTTCCGTCTATTGGAGAAAAGGTGAAGCTGGTATGCCTTTAGCCTGGCAAGAGATCGCACGGTTTGGCAAAAAAGCGGTTTTTTCCGGCCTTACCAGCTCCAGGTTCGGAAATATCAGCCTGCTGCAGGGAGATAAAATCTTTATAACCTGCACTGGCAGCATGCTTGATGAGCTGAATGAAAGATTGGTAGTTAAGGTTGATTTAGGCTGTACCTGCGATCAGGACAAAATTGCCAGCAGCGAGACCTGTGTCCATCGGGCCATCTACCAGAGAACCACAAACAAGGCCATCATTCACACCCATTCTCCCTATGCTGTGGCTTTGTCTCTATTGGAGCAAAGTGCCGCAGAGCCGCTAGATAGCGAGGGCATGGTATTTTTGGGAACAATGCCCATCGTTGAGGGCCATTTCGGAACGGATGAGCTGGCAGATGCCGCATCTTTTGCACTGCAAAATCATAAGGCGTGTATTGCTCGCGGCCATGGAGTGTTTGCTGCAGGCAAGAGTCTGAGTGATGCGTATACGGCAGCCTGCATGGCCGAGCATAGCGCTCAGGTGAGATATCTGGTAAAAGCCTATCCAGCCGGGGCCAGATGAATGATAAGATTCAATAATATTCTTGCCCGCCAGGGGAAATATTTATATCTTTACTGTCACGTCATTAAATTGAGCGGGTAATCCTAGTTTTTGAAATCCACACTGAACCCCCACTCTCCTACCCGCTCACTTAAAAAATTAATAAAAAGATGTCAAAAGATCTATTAATGCCAGAAGTTAAGTGCCTCCTATGAACTCTTCTCTGGAGCTAGGAAAGATCATGGGCATACCCGTCCGGCTGCACTGGACATTTCTTTTTATCATACTTGTTGTTGCCTGGAACTATGCTTCTTTCAGCCAGGAGGCTGGCGGCATTATCTATGGTTTCGGCGACATTGAGCCTGTCAAGCTGCGATGGATTTATTCTCTGCTCTTTGCCTTAGTGCTCTTCGCCTGCGTGGCCCTGCATGAGCTGGGTCATTCTTATATCGCCCACAAGAACGGCATCAGCATAAAGAGCATAACTCTCTATTTCTTTGGTGGGATCGCCTCTATGGAGGAGATCCCCAGAAATCCCAGTCTGGAGCTGCAGATGGCCTTTGCCGGGCCGGCTGTAAGTGGCGCTCTGGGATTGATTTCTCTTTACCTGTCCGGGCCGGCTGCTGCTTTTTGGGGTGCAGGCAATCCCATGACCATCATGCTCAGCAACTTAGGCATGATGAATATCATCCTCATGGCCTTCAATCTCCTCCCCGCTTTCCCCATGGACGGGGGCCGCCTTTTGCGGGCATGGTTTGCTACCCGCATGCCTTATGTAAAAGCTACCCGGCGTGCGGCAGATATCGGAAAAATCTTCGCGACACTCATGTTTATTCTGGGCCTGTTCACCTTAAATTTCATGCTCCTCTTTGTGGCGTTCTTCGTTTATGTGGGAGCATCCGAGGAGGATAAAGCTACCGAGATAAGCGTCAGCCTGGAGGGAATATTAGTGCGAAACATCATGTCATCGCAGGTGCGCAGCATCGCTCCTGAAATGACACTTGAGGAGCTAAAAGAGTTGATGTTCCGGGAAAAGCATAGAGGCTATCCGGTGGTGGCAGACGGGGCCTTGCAGGGGATTGTCACCTTGACCGATCTGCAGAAGGTTCCAGAAGCAAAGCGCGCCCAAACTCGCGTCGATCAGGTGATGGCAAGAAAGTTATATTTGATTGGCCCTGAGGAGGAGGCATCGATAGCCATGAAGAAGATGAATAATATGCAAATTCGCCGGCTGCCTGTGATAGATGAGGGCCGATTGGTGGGCATCGTCTCCAGGGAGGACCTGGTCAGGGCCATTGAGCTGTGCAGAGAGCGGGAACATTAAGAGGTAATCAATTTGGAGAATACGACGGAAAAGATGAAAGAAGACGACGCGCCTGCTTATCCGCTGGTGGAGCCGGGAGAGATGCCCGCAGGCAGCGAGTCCCATGAGATTATCATAGTTGGAACGGCCCATGTCTCAGAAAAAAGCGTTCAGGAAGTAGTCAGCAAGATAGAGGAGACGCGGCCTGATATCGTGGCTGTTGAGTTATGTTCTGCTCGTTACAGGGCTCTTATCGGCCAGGAGGAACAGAAGGATATCAAGATCAGTGAGCTTTTGAGTGGCGGAAAGCTTTCTTTCTTCCTGGTGCAGTTGTTTTTGGCTTACGTCCAGAGAAAGATTGGCGAGGAGCTGGGAGTCAAACCCGGCTCGGAGATGCTGGCTGCTATCGAAGCTGCCCGGAAAGCAGGGGCGCGGGTGGCACTGGTTGATCGGGACATAGGCATTACCATTCAGCGTTTCTGGTCTGCTATGGGATTCTTTGATAAGATCAGGCTGGTCGGATCCATGCTGCCTGCGGCTTTTGGCAAGGGCGGTGAAGAAATTGATATCGACAGCATCACCCAGGCAGATATCGTCTCCCAGATGATCTCGGAGTTTCGCAAGATCTCCCCAGGGGCGGCGAATGTGCTGGTAGATGAGCGCGACGCCTACCTGGCTCGAAATCTGTTCCTGCTCTCCAAACAGGGCCGGGTGCTGGCTGTGGTAGGGGCCGGCCACAGAGGGGGCATAGCCAGGCATCTTGAGCATCCGGAAAATATTCCCGCCCTGGAAGGCTTGAATGAGAAGCCCGGCAAAAAGATCACCTTTGCCAAGGTATTTGCAGTAGTGGTAAGCCTGCTCATTCTGGCTACCATTGCTTTAGTGCTGGTCACGGCCCAGTCCAGCGAGATCATTCTACAGGCCTGTGTCGTCTGGTTCGCAGTAACTGGTGGGCTGTCAGCATTAGGAGTGGTTCTGGCCAGAGGCCATCCGCTCTCCGTGCTGACGGCGCTCATGGTGGCCTGGATGACGACCCTCAATCCCTTTGTGGCAGCTGGCTGGTTTGCCGGAATGGTGGAGGCCTGGAAGCTCAAGCCTACCGTATCCGATCTAAAAAAACTGGCTGCCGCAGACAGCTTTAAACAGATGATGCAAAATCGTTTCTTCAAGGTCATCTTAGTGGCTGCACTGGCAAATGTGGGGGCCATGTTAGGGACGTTCATCGGCGTCTATATCATCTGGCAGTGGCTGGGACTGGACATTTCGGCAGAGATGATCTGGGATATGATAAAAAATGGTTATTCTTTAATTCTTAGTTATTTTTAATTTTTTTTTTTACAGTTTTGTGCCGGGCAGCATCTTTTGCAGCAGGACGGACAGGATTACGAAGAGAAGAACACCAAGGCTCAGGCTCTTGACTA
>CAYXSJ010000064.1:11662-12801 GCA_964467095.1 uncultured Methanotrichaceae archaeon | reverse complement strand
TGTCCTAAAGATAAAGATACATTTTTCAGAGGGACTGGCTCTTTAAAATGTCCGTTACCACCTGGTCGCGCGTGAGCCCCTTTCTTTCAGCCTCAAAGCCCAGGATGATGCGGTGCCTCAAGACGGGATAGGCCATGACATGCAGGTCCTCTTTGGAGACATAGTTTCTGCCCTGCAGGAAAGCTCTGGCCTTGGAGGCGAGGATGAGACCGATGGTGGCCCTGGGGCTGGCTCCGTATGCGACGCCCTCCCACTTGCGCGTGGCCAGCACGAGATTCACGACCGCAGATTTCAGATCATCGGAGACGGGTATGTCGCGGCATAGCTGCTGCAGCGCTATCACTTCCTCCTTGCTGACCACGCTTTCCACGCTCGGCTCGCCGCGAATGGTATATCGCTCCAGGACCTCCAGCTCTTCTTCACGGGAGGGATATTCCATGAAAATTTTAAGCAAGAACCGATCCAATTGTGCTTCGGGAAGAGGGAAGGTGCCCTCCATCTCGATTGGGTTTTGCGTGGCCAGGATGAAGAAGGGTTTGTCCAGAAGGTAGGTCTTGTTTCCTACAGTTACCTGCTTTTCCTGCATGGCCTCTAAAAGAGCGCTCTGGGTCTTGGGAGATGCTCTGTTGATCTCATCCGCCAGGACGATATTGGAAAAGACGGGACCTGCCTCGAAGCGGAACTTTTTGCCTTTATCGATCTCTTCGATGATGGTTGTGCCGGTGATGTCCGCAGGCATAAGGTCCGGAGTGCATTGAATCCTGCTGTAATCAAGGCCCAGGCAAGAGGCCGTGGTCTTCACCAGCAGCGTTTTCGCCAGGCCCGGGTTGCTCTCCAGGAGGGCATGGCCTCCGGCCAGGATGGCCACCAGGAGCTGCTCGATGGCCACATTCTGGCCGACTATGACTTTGTCGATCTCGCCCCGGAGCCTTTTGAAGATCTCCGGTGCCCGCTTAAAGACTGCTTTCTGATCCTCCGACATTATTTTCTCCTTCTCTCATTCTCTGGTGGGGGTTTTCGTGTAATTATAACTTTTCCCGTAATCTCTATCTTGACCGCGATCACAGATAAGTCTTATGAATATGAATTGCGATCGGAAAAAACGGCTGCGAAATTCGAGGGAAAAGGAAAAAAGATTA
>CAYXSJ010000064.1:2784-11562 GCA_964467095.1 uncultured Methanotrichaceae archaeon | reverse complement strand
GTATCCCGGATCTTTTTTGATAAACAGCCGGTTATACCTGGTGGGAATGTATGAACTCCAGGGATAGCATAGCGGCCTCTTGAAGTCGTCCCATGGGGTTTCATAGCGTTTTTTCTCGCCGCATGGACCATAGACCCAGCACTCTTTTCCACATGCCTTATTGACCTCTTCTGCCGGATAGCCGATCTGGATGTTGCTGGCTGTGCTGCCTACGATATTCACCTCAACCGGCATTCCGGCAGGCGCTACGATCGTAGTATTATTCGCCCGACTTCCCAGAACATCAAGGCCCGTCGCCTCCCCGCTGATGGCACCGTATGCGGCGGATGCCCCCAGAATAAGTATGCTGATCAGAACAATTTGCGTTCTCAACCTTTCGCCCCCTTTTATAATTAAGTCTATTAAAATGTCTTGGAAGTAGAAAAACCTTTTGTTGGCGCAAACCATTAAATCCCTTCCTGGATGATTTGGGGCCCATGAAACTGATTTATGTGGCTGGCAAAGGAGGCGTGGGCAAAAGCGTCTGCTCGGCGGCTTCCGGCATCTGGACATCGCATCAGGGCAAGGATACTCTGGTCTTCTCCATGGATCCGGCACACTCCCTCTCAGACATCTTCGACATCGATCTGGGAAGCCAGCCTCGAAAGATCCGCGAGCATCTCTATGCCTATGAGCCCGATCTGGTCGAGGAGGCACAGAGCTTCTTTCGCAGGTACAAAAGCATACTCACCGCCCTCTTCGGTCTCTTCGAGGTAGAGGTGAGACCAGAAGACTTCGGGAACATGCCCGGCGTCTCCGAGCTCATCTTCATGGATAAACTAAATGACATTTATGTAGAGAAGAAGTTCGATTATGTGGTCATAGACTCGGCACCAACCGCCATGGTCCTGCCTTTGCTGCAACTTCCATCCATCACCACAGGATTTGTCACAAAAGTGCTGGGCATGAGAAACAGATGGATGGGTGTGCTCGACCTTTTGCAGCCCGGCTTTGGCGACAGCATACTCTCTGAGGTTCGGACCATGCGCCTGAAAGCCGAGACCATGAGGAATGTGCTGCTCGACCCAGAAAAGGCCAGCATCACCGTTGTTACCATCCCCGAGAAAGCGGCTGTGGAGGAGAGCCGGCGTCTGATTGAGACAGTAGAGTCGCACGGAGTTGCTGTCTCTTCCATTGTCATCAACCACGTGATGCAGGACTGTGACTGCCGTTTTTGCCGGGAGAAGAAGGCATCCCAGAGCTCTTACATCGAGGATCTAAGAGACCGCTATCGGGAAAAGCGCATAGCTGTCTTGCCCGACTACGGAGGAGAGGTGAAGGGAGATGGTCTCTTCCAGGTGGCAGAGGACCTCTATAGAGAAGGGGAGACGAAAGATCCCGGCAATGTAGTGCAACTTTAAGGGCATCTTTGAAGAGAGAAGCCCATTCTGGAAACATCACCAAATTGATATATTTAGGAGTAGAAGATGGGGACGGAGGGAAAGAATCATGTTCAAAAAAGTTCTCGTTCCAACCGATTTTTCCAGCTATGCTCATAGGATGCAAGAGTGCCTGGCGGCCATTCCAGGCATAGAGGAGGTCGTGCTTCTTAATGTCGTGGACGGCGCAAATCCCATGATCCTGGAAAGGAAAGGATGGAGCTACGGCTCTCTTATCGATGAGGCAGAGACAAGACTGGCCGAGCAGGCCGATCACCTTGCCCATCTGGGTGAGAAGGGGCTTTCCGTCCAGACGCTCATAAAGGTCATCGTAGAGCCGATGAGCGGCGCTGACGGGGTGGATCTGAAGAGGCTGCAGCCCAGATTGGGTCTTGGCAAGGTAGAGGGAGGCAATGTGGGTGAGGCCATAGCCAGGGCGGCAATTGAGGAGAATGTCTCACTCATCTGCATGGGCGCGCAGGGCAAAGGGCTGGTGGAAGGCATGCTCCTGGGATCTGTCTCCACCGAGGTGCTGAGGCAGGGCCAGACGGATTTGCTCATTATCCGCTACAAGATCATGGATGGCGGCAATGACAGAGAACATGAGAAAAACCATGAGAAGCTTTGCCGGGACATATTTTCTAAAGTGATGCTCACCACCGACTTCTCCGCTGCAGCCCAGGACGCAATATCCAGGGCTAAGGATCTGGCGGGCGTCAGGGAGATCTTGCTGGTGCATGTGATAGCAAATGAGAAGGATTTCAATGAGGCAGCAACGAAGCTTAACCTCTTGCTTAAGGAGCTGGCAGGTCCGGGCAGAAAGATCACACTACATGTCCTGGAGGGCAATCCTGCCGAAGAGATCCTGGCTTTGGCCAAGAAGCAAGATGTTTCCCTGATAATGATGGGCTCCCAGGGAAAGAGCTGGAGCCGACAGATCCGGGTGGGAAGCACGACCTTTGATGTGGCCCGCCGGGCGGAAAGCCCTGTGATGGTGATCCGTACTAAAAAGAGCTGAAAAAGGGAAAGGCAGGATCCGGCCATTTCCCATCTCTTTTTCTAATCCAGCATACAGGCAAAGCCAAGATTTATATATTTTCTTTTTCCTGTCTTTCCGCAGCCTTTCGGATCTCTTCCATCATCATCTCGGCAGCCTTATTGTAGGCATCCCGCGGCATCAGCTCTCGGCTCACCCTGGCTTCCAGTTCCTCGGAGATCATGCCATCTTTCACGAGCTGGCGGCCTGCTTCTCGAGCGGCCCTGAAGATGCCTTCTACCAACGCCGTCTCTCCTGCCTTTATCATCTCCTTCATGCCATCCGCCATGGGGCGGAGTAAGGCTCCGGCAAAGTTAGAGCCGCCGTCCGGCCTGGCGTAGATAGCTCTCATCTGCAGAAGCAGTGGATCGAACATGGACAGCTCCCAGGCGCTGCAGGTGGAGACGAGAACAGCCTTCTGCTGCTTTGCCTGGCCGCCCTGCACAAAAAGAGGTAGTTGTCTGTCCATCAGGTTCTTCATCGGCCCTGTTACGCCGGAATAGTAAACCGGGCTGGCCCAGACTATGACATCCGCCTCTTTCAGCCTGGGCAAAAGCATCTGCATGTCATCTTTCTGGCCGCATTTGCCGGGATTTACAAACCAGCAGCTCATGTCTCCATTGCAGGGACTGATCTTCAGCTTACTGGTGTAAAATACTTCCACGTCGCTGCCTGCCTCCTTCATGCCCTCCAGGAAGGGATTGAGGATCATGGCGGTGTTTCCCGCATCCATGTTAGGGCTTGCGTTAATTGCAATAACCTTCATGAAAAATGTTTGTTGAGTTCAATCGATAAATAATGATCGCAATCGAATGGCAAGCTATATCGACGAGGAGATTCATAAAATGGAATGGAAATGTCCTCATATTCGGCGTATAGCGGAAATGGCCTCGATCAGATAGATCCCTTTGATGCAGGCGACTCCAATCTGTGGCGCAAAGCCGAGTACCTGGGTCGCTACCTCTTTGCCTCTGATTTTTTAAGGCCCCATAAACCTGATCTTGTGGCCGATATATCCTGCGGCCTGGGATATGGAGCTTCTGAGCTATGCAGTGTGGCCGGGAGGGTTATCGGGGTTGACGCCAATTGCACTCTGATGGAATCGGCCAGACAGAGGTTCAGGATGCATAACCTCCATTTCCTCTATAAAAACCTGGATGAAGAGGAGCTGTCTCCCGACATCGAAGATGGCGGCGCTGCGGCTGTGGTCAGCTTCGAGACCCTGGAGCATCTGCTCGATCCCTCTCGGGCTGTAGCCCAGTTCTCTAAAATCTTGCAGCCTGGTGGTTTTTTCATCTGCTCGGTTCCCAATGTCCTTTCTGAGTCCGGTGACAGTAGCGGCCTTCCCAGGAACAAGGCCCACAAACAATGGTTCAATTTCGGCTCGCTCTCCCGGCTGGTGGAGCAGCATGAAATGCAGGTGGTCTACAGGCTGGGCCAGTCCTGGTCCAGGGCGTTATTCCGAAGAGAGCAGCAACTCTCCAATGCCAAGCGAATTTTGCGGAAGCTCGGTGATGAGCCTGCCATGCAGACGCCGGAGATGATTCGGTGGCTCTCTTATGTTGCAGCTTACCCTACGGTCGAGGACGTCGATGGCTCTTACTCCATCATCATTGTTGCCAGGAAGAGTGGGGAAAAACCTGGGAAAGATTAGTCTCTCATATCTGGAATGTAAACCACCTCTTCCGCCAAAACTTCATCATAGAAATAAATTTAAGGATGAATCATCCTTATATTGGTTAAGAGTTTTATGAGAAACAACCAGCCGTCCGATAAGGAAGAGAGCAGCCTGCCAAACCGGTATGGGCAAATGAATGAAACTGAATATGGCTTGAATTTTCATGACCTGAGAAGAATTGTGCAGTTAGCTCCTTTCGCAATAATTTTAGTGCAAGCAGACGGCACATTTCGCTATGCAAATCGCAAATTTAAAGAGATATTCGGCTACGATCTCTCTGAGGCTTCCAACAGCATGGAATTTTTTACCAAGGCTTATCCCGATCATGCTTACCGTCAAGAGGTGATCGATGCCTGGATCAACGATCTAAGGAGCCTTCCTAAGCAAGGAGAAATTCAGCATGTATACTCTGTTAGATGCAAAGACAATTCCAAAAAGATAATTAATTTTGTGGTTTTGCACCTGGAGGATAGCCAGTATTTGGTGAGCTGTGAGGATCTAACTGAACTCAGACTCGCCAAAGAGGAGTTGGACCAGCTCCGCCGCAAGCTCGCCGATGTGATCGAGTTTTTCCCAGATGCCACCTTTGCCGTGGATGCAGATCGCAGGGTCATCGCCTGGAACCGGGCAATTGAAGAATTTACCGGCAAAAAAAGGGAAGATGTGTTGGGCAAAGGGGATCATGTCTACAAACTGCTGCCCGATGGCGAGAAGAGACTGTCTCTAATCGACCTGGTGTTTGATGCTGATTGTGAAGGCCTGATCAGGTCGCAATACGATTTTGTGAAGAAAAAAGGCTCCAGCTTCTATGCCGAAGGCACCGTTAGCTTTCCCAATGGCAAAGTGATCAGCCTCTGGGGCACAGCCTCTCCTCTATGCAATGAACGGGGAGAGTTGATTGGAGCAATTGAATCCGTTCGCGATATAAGCGAATGGAAGAGAGCGGAACGCAGTCTTCGCGAGAGTGAAGAGAAATTTCATTCTCTCTACAACAATATGCAGGAGGGAGTGGCACTTCATGAGCTTGTTTATGACGATATGGGCCGGGTTGTTGATTATCGAATTGTGGATGTCAATCCCAAATTTGAATCGATATTGGGGATGGATGAAGCAATCGGCAAGCTGGCCACAGAGGCTTATGGTGCATCTCTTCCTCCTTATCTGGAAATATATGCGTCCGTTGCATTGAGTGGCGTTCCCATCCTTTTTGAAACGTTTTTCCCTTCCTTGCAGAAACATTTTGAGATTTCCGTCTCTCCCTGGGAAAAAAACGGATTTGCCACCATCTTCAACGATATCACTGAGCGCAAGACTACGGAAGAGGCATTAAAGGAGAGTAATTCTCTGCTGAACGGTGTGCTTGATGCCATTGAAGATGTCATTGCCGTGCAAATGCCGGATCATACCATTGTGCGCTATAATAAAGCAGGCTGCGATATGCTGAGGTTGACACTTGATGAGATAAAAGGCAGGAAATGCCATCATCTCATGGGCTGGCCGAATGAATGCAGTCCCTGTGCCACACGCATGGCGCTGGAGAGCAAAAGGCCGGAGACAATTGAGAAATATATTCCAGAGATGGGACGCTACTATGATTGCCGCTCTTATCCGCTCCAGGATGAGACGGGCGAGGTGAAGCTGATCATAGAGCATCTGCGAGACATTACTTCGCAGAAGACTGCAGCTCAGGAGATTATGGCAAGTGAGGAGCGCTACCGTTTGCTGGTGGACAACATCCCGGACGGCATCTGCCTGCACAGCAACGGCCAGGTGATGTTTATCAATTCTGCAGGTGCGAAAATCCTTGGCGCATCGGATCCTGATGAGATCATCGGTCGGCGTGTGATCGATTTTGTTGCCCCGGAGTATCGGCAAATTGCATGGGGGAGGATGAGAAAGGCGCAGGATTCTGGCGAAAAAGCGCCTGCTATAGAAGAGAGGTTCTTGCGAAAGGATGGAAGTGTGGTGGAGGTTGAGGTAGTGGTCTTTCCCTTCGTCTCCATCCACGGTAATTCTGCCTTCCAGGTCATCTTCAGAGATATCACCGAGCGCAAGAAATCGCAGGATATCTTGATCCGAGCAAAAGAAGCTGCAGAGGCTGCGACCAGGGCCAAGTCGGAGTTCCTGGCCAATATGAGCCACGAGATCCGAACTCCCATGAACGCGGTCATAGGATTCACGGGGCTGCTCCTCGATGAGAACCTTACTGTTAGGCAAAGGGAATATCTGGAGACCATCAGATGCAGCGGGGATTCTCTTTTAGCCATCATAAACAATATTCTCGATTTATCCAAGATCGAAGCAGGCATGATCGAGCTGGAGTGCCGGCCGGTTCATCTGGCCTCTTGCCTGGAGGAGTCCGTCCGGCAGGTGGAAGCAATAGCCCTGCAAAAAGGCCTGAAGATGTCCTGGGCCATAGATGAAGATGCTCCTCAGGCCATCCTCGGAGATCCCACCAGGCTCCGGCAGATCCTGGTCAATCTGCTGAGCAATGCCGTCAAGTTTACAGATAAGGGCGGAGTAAGTGCGCATATATCCGCTACTCCCAAAGAGGATGGCCATCATGAGATTCATTTTGCCATAAAGGACACGGGAATTGGAATTCCTGCTGATAAGATGAGCCGGCTCTTTCTGTCCTTCAGTCAGATCGATGCCTCAACCACTCGCAGGTACGGAGGAACCGGCCTCGGCCTTGCCATAAGCAAGAGGCTTGTCGAGCAGATGGGAGGAAGAATCTGGGTGGAGAGTGTACCCGGCAAGGGATCGACCTTTAATATCACGATTTTAGCGAAAGACTCTGTTGATGAGGCTGTTTCCATAGGCAATCTTGCTTGTGTTCTCTCCCATGCTAAAAGCGAGATCCTGGAGAGCGATGGCGCTTCCCTTTCCATCCTTCTGGCTGAAGATAATGTCGTCAATCAGAAGGTTACTTTGCAGATGCTCAGCAAATTGGGATATAAGGCCGATGTGGCAGCAAACGGCATAGAAGTTCTGCAACGAATGGAAAGCAAGAGGTACGATGTCATCCTCATGGACATTCTCATGCCTGAGATGGATGGACTGGAGGCCGCCAGGGCCATTCGCTGTGGATGGCCAAAAGGCCCCAAGATCATCGCCATGACTGCATCAGTTCTTTCAGGAGACCGCGAGACGTGTCTTGCGGCGGGCATGGATGGCTTCATCGGCAAGCCCATCAAGATCGATGAGTTGAAAGCGGCCCTGCAGTCATGCCGCTGCTGATGACTTTCCTGCCGGGCCTAGACTCCCAGGGCGTTTATGGCTTCAATCAGCTCTCCGAAGGCCTCCATTTCCTGGTCCAGGACCTCCTCTGTTGTCATGGAGATGCTCATCTCTCCATCTACGGTGAGCCTGTCCGGGCCCCGAGCCACAATCCTGTTCCGGCCGTCGCGGCCAAGCGCCTTTTTGATCTCCTTCTCATGAGCCAGAGTGCGGCCGGGGATGATGACCGTGTCCTTGACCTCATCGAGATCCAGGTTCATGAAATCCTCTATGGTTATCAGGCAGCCTACATCCTTGCCGGTCGCGACCACATTTACCTTCTCTCCCATCTGTTTGAAGATGGTTGTCAGCAAGGGCAGGGCTATCCTGCTGGTGATGATGGTTGCGCTTCTGCGAATGGTCGGCAGGGAAGAGATCCTTTCCGGATGGCGGGCCAGGGCAAAGGGCGCTCCAGTGAGTGGATCCCAGAGAGGAGTTCCTGTTACCCGCATGCGATGCCTCTTTGCAGTCTCTGTAACGATGTTTTGAAACTCTTCTACGGAGTGCGGCGTTATGCCCTGTATGATGGGTGCGTTGCCCAGGATCAGGCCCTGCTCGCGGGAGTTGGCAAATCTCATCAGGATCAATCCTTTCGCACCCATATCCTCCAGGTCGCTACAGGTCTTCTCCAGCTCTGCGCCATCGTTGACGCCGGGGAGGAGCACGACGGCACAGTAAACCGCGCAGCTCTTGCAGAATACCTTGAGGTTCTCGAGGGCAATCTCGGCGTTCTTATCGTTCATGTACTTCCTGCGCAGATCAGGATTTGTAGAAAAGACTGTAAAGGAGACCTCATTTACGCCTGCCTCCACCAGGGCGGCGGCATCGTCTGCGCTCTTGAATCCTTTTCCTGAGGTGTAGCCCAGGGCTATAGGCACCATGCCCTGAGAGAGCATTTTGGTGAGGGGCAGAAGGTCAGGGTAGCAGCTCAGATCGCCGCCCCCGCTGATGGTCACTTTATCGGGAATGCTGCCCATGCACTTTCCTGCTACCTCGAAAACGACGGCGTCCATGGGCTTGAAGCCTGGATAGCCCTCTACAATGGCGCGAGAGCAGTAGTCGCAGCCCTTCTTGAAAGGCATGCAAAACTTGCAGCCGAAAGGTGGGACGCTTTTTACCCCTTTAAAATAACAGTAGCTGCAAAAGCCTTTGCAATCCAGGCCCGGTCGTCCACCAACATCGGCAAGTATCTCCATGGCAAAAGCAGCTCTGCGGGAGGGTAAATAAGTTTTGGGCTTACATTTTGGGCTTCGCGGCTTCGCGCCTCATGAAACCGGACCAGGAGGTATTAATAATCCCAAAGAAGAACCATTGCTGATGAAGACAATTGCGATTCTTGTAAGCCTCTTAGCGGCCATTTCTCTAGC
>CAYXSJ010000064.1:0-2684 GCA_964467095.1 uncultured Methanotrichaceae archaeon | reverse complement strand
TTGCATTGAAGGAATTCGGATCCTTGGCTCGCTTCAAGAAGGAGTTTTCCTCGGAGGCTGCCGGTGCAGAAGGCCCGGGATGGGCGGCGCTCGAAGCGTAACGGCTTGTTGCGCGGGTGCGCATCGCAGTTTCACTCTTCACTACCCACCGCAAAAGACCCATTTTAAGCATCCGAAGGTGCAACGTAACCGCAAACTCTCGTACAGCCATCAGGAGGAGAGAACATAGTCTGAATCATCTTTTTTCCTCCTGCTCATTTTTTCATTATGTTTTATTCATAATCATCATATTCTTTAAAAATAGAATTACCCCCTCCTCAAACAGACATTTTGCAATCATAATTTCTCATAACTTTTAAGACTTGATCTCAAATATCTATAAATTATCAACATGACTTTTTGGTTTCAGGAGGCTAAGTAAATGGCCCTGCAAACTAAGTCAAAAGATGAAGTCTTTGAGGCAATTGACAAATATAATGTAAGATTTGTCCGAATCTGGTTTACTGATATCCTGGGAACCCCCAAGAGCTTTGCCATAAATCCCAATGAGCTGGAAGGGGCATTCACCGAGGGCATGGGCTTTGACGGCTCCTCCATCGAAGGCTTTGCCCGGATTCATGAATCCGACATGGTCGCCAAGCCCGACCCCACCACCTTCCAGCTCATCCCCTGGAGGCAACAGGAGAACGCCGTGGCCCGTATGTTCTGCGACATTCAGAATCCCGACGGCACTCCATACGAGGGCGACCCAAGGTACGTCCTGAAGAGAAATCTGGGGCGCATCAAGGATAAAGGCTACAGCTTCCTGGTAGGCCCGGAGCTGGAATTCTTCTACTTCAAGAGTGAGCACAGCACCGAGATCCTGGATACCGGCGGATACTTCGACTTGACAACTGCCGACAACGCCTCTGATCTGCGCCGGGATACCATCCTTGCCCTGGACTCCATGGGCATAGATGTAGAGTACAGCCACCATGAGGTTGCTCCCTCTCAGCATGAGATCGATCTGCGCTACAAGGATGCCCTGAATATGGCCGATACGGTAATGACCTACAAGATCACCGTCAAGGAGATCGCCCGCAGATACGGCTATCATGCCAGCTTCATGCCCAAGCCCATCTTCGGCCAGAACGGCAGCGGCATGCACGTACACCAGTCCCTCTTCCAGGGTAAGAGAAATGTGATGTTCGATGCAGGAGACCCTTACCACCTCTCTGATGATGGCAAGTACTACATTGCCGGCCTTCTCAAGCACGCGCCCGAGATCACAGCCGTCACCAATCAGTGGGTCAACTCCTACAAGCGCCTGGTCCCCGGATACGAGGCTCCCGTCTACATCTGCTGGGCCCGAAGAAACAGATCCGCACTGGTCAGAGTGCCCATGTACAAGCCCGGAAAGGAAGCTGCCACCAGAGTCGAGTTCAGAAGCCCAGATCCAGCCACCAATCCCTACCTGGCCTTCTCCGTCATGCTGGCCGCCGGTCTCGCCGGAATCGCCAACAAGTACGATCTGCCCGCTCCCCAGGAGCAGGATATCTACCACATGAGCGATGATGAGAGAAAGAAGGCAGGAATCACCTCTCTGCCGGGAAGCTTGAACGATGCCATTCAGCTTACAGAGGGAAGCAAGCTCATTCGCGAGGCACTCGGCGAGCATGTCTTTAAAGCCTTCATCGCCAACAAGAAAGCAGAGTGGGATGCCTACCGCACCAACGTGACCCAGTGGGAGCTGGATAGATACTTGCCTATGCTCTAGAGCCCTTTATTCGGGCTCATCTTTTTATCTTGTCTGTTAGCCTTAGATCCAGAAAGATTATCCTTAAAAAATGTGCGAGGAGAAAGTCGTGAACGGAAACGCGCCTGCATCGACCGGCTTCGATCATAAGTATTATGAATGTTTCTTAAATAGATATAAAACATTTATTGCTATCACTGCTGAAAGGTCGACGGATGGAGTCTAAGATTATTATGCCAAGGATTAGAAGGGAGCAATACAGTAAAGAGATCTGCGCCTGCTCCATCTTCGGGGCCATGAACCGGGATGGGGAACGCTTTACCGGAGCCGGCGTCATGTTGGCCATTGCTAATATGCATGTCCGCGGCAATGGTCTGGGTGGAGGCTTTGCAGCCTATGGTATATACCCTGAGTACAAGGACTACTATGCTTTCCATCTTATGTTCACCGGCAAGAGCCTCCAGGACAAAAAATATGCAAAAAAGGAGCTGGATGCCTTTCTCGCCCTGAAATTCGATGTGGTCTACGATGAAGAGATCCCTCATGGCGATGAGGCAACTGTAAGCGATCCTCCCTTAGTCTGGCGCTACTTTGTCCTTCCCAAAAAGCAAGGTGAGGACTCTTTGCTCTCCGATGAGGATTATATCGTCGGCAAGATCATGTGGGTGAACACCAGGATCGAGAACGCTTATGTCTTCTCTTCCGGCAAGAACATGGGCTGCTTCAAGGGGGTTGGCTATCCTGAGGATATCGGAGAGTACTTCATGCTGGACAAGCTCTACAGAGCCTATGCCTGGACGGTGCATGGCCGCTTTCCCACAAACACCCAGGCCTGGTGGGGCGGAGCTCATCCCTTCAGTCTCCTGGATACGACCATCGTCCATAACGGCGAGATCTCCTCTTACGGCACCAATCGCTGGTACCTGGAGATGTACGGCTATGCCTGCAC
>CAYXSJ010000063.1:6946-12817 GCA_964467095.1 uncultured Methanotrichaceae archaeon | reverse complement strand
CCGCCCAGACACATCCAAAGGATGGCAAATGCCACAATGTAAATCGTGGTAGCGCCAGGTACAGCCATCTTCCACATCATCAACGATGCCACAGCAATCGCCAGGAAGGAGACGATAGCGGAATTTCTGGGGGTGATCTTGTCGGTAAGCGTGCCGAAGATCGGCCTTCCGCCGCCATTGAATATAGCAAAGAATCCAACCAGCATGCTAGCCAGCCCGGATTCTATCTGGATATTTTCCTGCCCCACTGGCTTGGATATGCCGATAGCCATCAATCCGGCCACACATCCTATGAAATAACAGAGCCACAGGCCATAAAATGCGGTGGACTTGAGCATCTGCTCGCGCTTGAACTCGCAGGTAACTGACGCACCTGGTTTGGGCGCAGGCGGATTCCAGCCAGGCGGCTTGTAGCCTGCTGGCGGGAATGTCAACGGCATGGCACATAGCGCGATAATGATGATGAACGCAATTCCAAAAAAGCGGAACGTGCTCATTACATCAAAGGCGCCAATCAGATATGTAGCGATATTGGCTGTGAAGAAGGCAGAGAAGCCGAAGCCGAGCACGGTAAGGCCCACGGCCAGGCCTCTTTTGTCCGGGAACCATCTTGCCGATACGGCGACTGGACAGCCATAGGCAATTCCCACGCCGAGTCCTCCAATGATACCATAGGTTGGAATAAGCATTGATGTGGAACTGGCCGTGGATGCCATCAGCCAGCCCAGGCCGCAGATAATTCCACCGATCATTGCCATCTTTCGCGGCCCGTACCTTTCTATGTACTTACCGGAAAATACCATGGCAACCGCGAAGACGAACAGGAAGATAGAAAACGGCAAGAGCACTTCACTGGCAGTTACCGTCTGACCCATTGCTGTGAAGTGATCAGTCAGGGGCTTGACGAAGACAGACCAGGAGTAAACGCTACCAAGGCATAACATAATTATGGTGCCAAGAATTACAAACAACCACCGCCCGCCAGGCGGGTCCTTCTGAACCATGATTTAATTCACCTCTTATGGATATATTAATATAAATAATCACCTATCAATACTTGTAATGAATGTGATCAATTTGCAGCCTAGAGAACACCAAACCTTCAATCTCGTCCATCCCCCCTTATCCCCTCCATAACCCTTGAAGGATTATTCAATGTCTTTGACCTAATTTCGTCTCTCATATATTTAAATTTGGCGGCAATTATCGCGATTATAGATTATAATATTACACATATCGCAAAAATACCGAGGCCAATTTACATTCGTATTCGATGCCTAATCAGCTGATCCAAAAAAGCAACCTTGATCAAGAGAATTTATCTATCGCTATCGACAATGGTTGATATGACCATTTGCAAATCATCGTTAATGGCAATCTCTTTTAAGGTGAATGGTGAATAACCAAGGAGGTGGTGCTAATATGCTTAAAGCCAACCCCAAGACATCATGGAACAGCAATGAATGCCTGCCCACGATTGCAGCTACGGCTTATGTGGATGACTCAGCTACAGTTATCGGCGACGTGCGCATCGGCGAAGAGGTTTACGTAGCACCGTACGTATCCCTGCGCGCGGACGAGGCCAATCCCATAATCATCGGCGACAAGTGCAACGTCCAGGACGGCGTTGTCTTCCACGGCCTGATGGGAAGCTCCATCAAGCTAGGAAGCAAGATCTCCATCGCCCATGGAGCCGTAATTCACGGCCCCATAAAGATCGGGGATGAGAGCTTTGTGGGCTTCAACTCCGTGGTTCACGCCTCAACTTTGGGCAAGAAGTGCTTTGTCGGCCACGCGGCTGCAGTCATCGGCGCCAAGCTGGCGGACGGCAAGTTCGTGCCAAATGGAGCCCTGGTCGACACTCAGGAGAAGGCCGATGCGCTGGGACCGGTTCCAGAGAGCCTCAAGCACTTCAATGAGGAAGTGGTCGAGGTTAATCGTGAATTTGCAAAAAGCTACAGAGTCCAGAAGAAATCCTGTGCAGGTGAGTAATCTCAATCATTTTTTGATCGGGATTTGGCTGCCTTTCTGACAAGAAATATATACACCCCTGGCACTAAGGCCAAAGCTAGCTTTAGGTGATTGATAATGGCCAAGATCAAAGCTGGCGTCTTAGGTGCCACCGGTGCAGTGGGACAGCGCTTCATTGAAGGACTGAAGAACCATCCCTGGTTTGAGCTGACAAGCCTTGCCGCTTCCGAAAGAAGCGCGGGCAAGAAGTACAAAGATGCCGCCAAGTGGCGCCTGGAGAGCGAGCTTCCCGATGATATCGCAGAGATGACCGTAGTCAACGTCGATCCGCGAGAAGTCGATGCAGATATTGTCTTCTCGGCGCTTCCAGCGGCAGATGCCATGAGCGTAGAGCCGGCCTTCGCGGCAGCAGGCTGCGCGGTTGCCAGCAATACCAGCTCCTATCGCATGGTAGAGGATGTGCCCCTGCTCATACCGGAGTGCAACTACGAGCATCTGGATCTCATCAAAGTGCAGCGGGAGAAGCGAGGCTGGGATGGATATCTCACTACCAACCCCAACTGCACCACAGTCATGTTCACCCTGCCCTTAAAGCCGCTCATGAAGTTCGGAATCGAGAGTGTGCATGTGGCATCAATGCAGGCCGTGAGCGGGGCCGGCTATGAGGGAGTTCCCTCCATGGCCATACTCGGAAACGTCATTCCCTACATCGGCGGCGAGGAAGAAAAGGTGGAGACTGAACCTCAGAAGATCCTGGGCCGTTTTGATGGCGAAAAAATAGTGAATGCTGAATTTTCCATAAGCGCCAGTTGCCATCGCGTGCCGGTCATGGACGGGCACACGGAAGCCATCTGGGTGACCATGAGAGACAATCCTACACCGGAAGAGGTCAAGAAGGCCATGCAAAGCTTCGATCCTGGCCTGGGAGATCTGCCATCATCGCCCAAAAAAGCGCTCATCGTCAAGGATGAGCCCGACCGGCCCCAGCCCCGGCTCGACCGAGGCCGCGGCAACGGCATGTCCGTATCCGTGGGAAGGATCCGGTCTGGAATCAGGTTCATCTGTATGGGCCACAACACCGTGCGCGGCGCGGCGGGTGCCAGCATTCTCAACGCCGAATTGCTGGTGAAGAAAGGCCTGCTGTGATGTTGATAGTAGCCTGGGAGGTGACGGCAGCCTGCAATCTATCCTGCGGCTATTGCCGCGCCTCTGCATCCACCCGGCCTGATCCGCAGGAGCTTTCCACAGAGGAAGCGCTTGCCTTTTTGGACAGCATTGCCACCTTGCAGCCCATGATTATCCTCAGCGGCGGCGAGCCCTTGCTGCGGCCCGATATCTTCCAAATAGCGCGTCATGCCGTGTCTTTGAATCTGCGCGTCTCTTTGGCCAGCAACGGAACGCTGCTCACTCCGCAAATGGCTGATGAGATTGCTGCCTGCGGCATCTCGCGGGTCAGCATCAGCCTGGACGGCGTAACGCCTGAGAAGCATGATCGGACCCGCGGTTCGGGCAGTTTTCAGGCGGCCATGCATGGCCTGGAAAACTTGCGCGGCAAGGTCGATTTTCAGATCAACAACACCCTCACCAGCAAGAATGAGGCCGATGTCCCCGCATTCTTCGATCTCGCTCAAAGGGTGGGAGCCCGTGCCCTTCACTTCTTTTTCCTGGTGGCCACTGGCCGGGGCCGCGAAGAGGATCTCATCTCACCAGAGCGGCAAGAAGAGCTTCTCCTGGAGATCGATAGGGAGCGAGCGCGGCGTTCTCTGGAGGTGCAGGTCACCTGCGCGCCCCAGTATGCTCGAATAGCCAGGCCAGGAAAAGGCCGTGCCGGAGGGTGCCTCGCGGGCAGGAGCTTCGTCTTCGTCTCCCGAAATGGCGATGTCTATCCCTGCGGCTATTTTCCTCTGCGGGTTGGAAACATCAGGGAAAAGAATTTTATAGAGATCTGGGAGAATGCTCCAGAACTTAGGGCGCTGCGAGAGAGGGCGCTTAAGGGAAAGTGTGGGCGGTGCAGCAATGCCTCCATCTGCGGAGGCTGTCGGGCGCGGGCCTATGCAAAAACAGGTGATTTCCTGGGGCCTGACCCTGCATGCCTGCTGGATGTGTAGCCATGGATGAGATAGACCAGGCGCTGCTCTCTGCTGTGCAAGACGGCTTTCCCATAACGGCTCGACCTTTCCGGGATTTGGGCCGGGCCTTAGGGCTGGAGGAAGAAGAGGTGATAGAGCGTCTGGCCGGACTGCAGAAGGAGGGGCTGGTAAGAAGGATCGGGCCTATTCTTGATCTGCGCAAATTGGGACGAAGTGGAATATTGGCGGCTCTGGAGGTGCCCAGGGAAGATGCGGATGAGGCAGCCCAGGTCATTAATGAGTACACTGAGGTCTCGCACAATTATCTTCGTCCCAATGAGAGCGGCTATAATTTGTGGTTCACTGTGTCGGCCACTGAGGATAGAATCCAGGAAATATTGCAGGAGATCCGGATTAAGACGGGCCGAAAGATGCTGGTTCTTCCTACAATCAGGATATTTAAGATAGGCGTTAAATTCGACATAGTTTGATAATTTGATATAAGCGAATGAAATCAGCGAATAAAATGGAGGAGACTGATTAATGGCTAAACTCATTCTGATGGACTTTTATGCGGACTGGTGCGGACCATGCAAGATGCAGGGCCCCATCTTCGAGGATCTGGCCAGGGAACTAAAGGATAAGCTGGAGTTCAGGAAGATCAATGTGGACAAGGAGGGCGACCTGGCCATCGAGAAAGGCATCATGGTTGTGCCCACCATCATATTGGAGAAGGACGGCGTGGAAGTACAGAAGTGGATGGGTGTCACTTCCAGAGAAGAGCTGATAAAAGCCATCAACATAGCCCTGAAGTGAGAACAAAAAAAGAAACGGGGCGAAGAAAGAAGAGAGGGGAGAAAAATGGCAGGAGGGGACTATTGTCTGGAGGCGGTGCGAAGGATCAACAGCAGGGGCGGATGTGCACCTCATCTTGCCCTGAGCTTCGACTCTCATCTCTTTTCCATAGACACCAGCCGCGCTCCCAAGGCCAGCGTGCAGCCTGATGCCTATCTCATCACTCATGCTCACAGCGATCACTACGGCAAATCGGCCATGCTCTCCCCGCGGGCCATAGCTTCCGTACAGACGGCACGGGCTTTGGAGATTCGCTATGATCGAGAGTATCAGGGCCGCACCTTTGAGGTCGGGCAGAGCATTGTTGTTGGTGGTGTGAAAGTAGACACGCATACTACCGGCCACACCATCGGCTCGACTGCGTTCTCCTGGCAGACGGAGACGGGTGAGAGGGTGCTGGTAACGGGTGATGTAAAAGACTACCATCATCTGCCAAAATGCGACTTTCTGGTCTCGGAAGCCAACTACGGCGATCCCTATGATCCATCCTGCATCTTTGAGGACGATCTGGCCGGCTTTTCTGAGGCTCTGGAGACCGGAGCAAGCTTTGGTGCCTATGCCTTCGGCAAAGCCCAGCGGGCGGTGGCTCTCATGAGGGCCATGGGCTACAAGGATGAGATCGGCATGGACGAGAAGAGCCTGGTTCTCACGCGAGAGCTGATGGGAGATGCAGCCGGGCCGCTCACAGAGGTGAATGGGGGCATATCCAATGTGGTCACGCCCTGGAATTTGCACCAGGTGCATAGCCGCAACAAGTATTTCCTCACAGGAAGAAGGGATACGTCTTACCCCACCATTCAACTCTCCGATCACCTGGACTTTCGCGGCCTGATGAGGATGATCGAGCATGTCTCACCCAGGGAGGTCATGGTCTATCACCCAGAAGGAGAGAGAGCAAGCCTGCTGGCCCATCATCTGCAGGAGTGCGGCCTGGAGACGACATCATTAGACCTGATTGAGAAGTTCGTGCGATAGA
>CAYXSJ010000063.1:4923-6846 GCA_964467095.1 uncultured Methanotrichaceae archaeon | reverse complement strand
ATCCTGTGCTGACCCGGAAAAGCATATTTAAAGTGAGCATGCACCAGAGTATCTCTTGATGATTTCTGCCCCCCTTGCGTCGATGTCAGAGTGGCCTGGTAAAATTAGGAGGACGCGACATTGGTAGACCTCTTCGGCAAGAAGAAGCTGGAAGATCGCATTTTAGAGCTGCAGGCTGCATTGGCAAAGCAGGAGGGCGAAAAGGAGCAGCTCCTGCGCACCCTGGAAAAGCGGGAAGAGAAGATGCGTAAACTCTCCTCTGCCAATCAGGAGGCAAATCTGGCCCTCAAAGCAGCCGAGCAAAAAGCTGCAGCACTCACTTTGTCCCCCGCACCGGTGCAGGCCGCAGATGATGCATATGACGGGCAAAAGCCAAAGGCAAAAAAGCTGAACCGAAGAGAGATGGACGGGCTCTTGGAGAGGCTCAGGGCCTGCCGCTCTCCTAAAGATGATCTTCTGGTCTCCTATTACCCAGGTCCTGTTCCGGTGGACGATGCCATTCCTTCGCAGATCAAGAAGGCAGCTTCAGCCATCAAGTCCAAGCGAGGCGGAATAATCCTGCACAGTCCCCAGCTCTTCACCCTGCAACTCATCCCGCCTTTTCCCATGCAGGAGAACTATACTCGGGAAGGAAGCGCCTTTGTCCTTGATCCCCTGGAGGAGATGATGGACACGCCCGTGCTGATCGTCTCTGCCCATGCCGGGGATACATTCCTGGGCGTGGCCTTGAGCCGGGAGGGCTTTTTGGCTGAGGAGCTCGTACAGAGCCAGGTAATGGGAAAACACTCCAAAGGCGGCTGGAGCCAGAAGCGGTTTGAGAGGCTGCGTGAGGAGGACATAAAGGGCCACGTCGATCTTGCGTCGCAAAAACTGGCTGAGCTGATGGGTAAGCATAAAACCCTCCTCAAGTATGGCGTGCTATCAGGAGAGGAGAGCCTCATTCGCCAGATCGCTCCTGCAATCGATCTTCCTGTGGTAGAAAGAAGGCTGGAGCGGCACGACGAGCGAAAGATAAAGGAGCTCTTAGAAGAGGTTTATGGCTTTACCTGTTACAGAATTGAGATATAAACTCCGATCGAGAGTGGCGTAAAATGAGCATGCTTTCCGAGGACAAAAAAGGACAGGATGATGCGGAAGAGCTCTCACGCTCCTGGGACTGGCATGTGCGAAGGAAAGTAGCCTGGAGCGCAGATACGCCTGAGAAGATCCTGGATGCACTATCCCGAGACAGGGTGCAATGGGTGAGAGAGGCAGTGGCCGGCAATTCCAAAACTTCGCCCCAGACACTGGCCCGGCTGGCCGAGGACATTTCCGGATACGTGCGGGCGGCGGTGGCTTTGAACAGCCGTGCCACAGGCGAGCTCTTGGAGATGTTGGCGGCAGATGAGATGGTGGACTATGACAGCACGCTGCAGAAGAACCGCTATCTTGTAAAGGAGGCCGCGGCAAAGAGCCCTAATGTCAATCAGCCGACCCTGGATTTTCTCGCCCGCGACTTTGAGGAGCATGTTCGAGCTGCGGCTGCATCCAATCCCCTTCTTTCCGTGGAATCGATGGGCAAGATGGTCAAGGATGTGTTCTGGGAGGTTCGAAACAACATCGCTAAAAACCCTGCCACCCCGGAGGATCTGCTTATCTATCTCTCTGCGGACAGGATCATGGATGTGCGGGCCACAGCAGCACAAAACCCCCGCACACCTGCGACGGCTTTGGCGGCTCTCGCTGCCGACAGGAGCTGGGAGGTCAGGGAAGCGCTGGCACGCAATGAAAAGATGGAAGGCAGGATCCTGGATGAGCTTGCCGGGCACTGGTCCTGGATGGTGCGAGCGGCTGTGGCAGAAAATCCCCATACGTCAGCGAAGACGCTGAAACGGCTGGCTGAGGACACGGATCAGAGCGTGCAGAAGGCGGCGCGGGGGAGAA
>CAYXSJ010000063.1:0-4823 GCA_964467095.1 uncultured Methanotrichaceae archaeon | reverse complement strand
GAGCGTGCAGAAGGCGGCGCGGGGGAGAATGGGCTAAATGATTATCGATTCGCATCAAATCAGGAACTTAAAAGTGCGGAATGTGGGATTGATAAAAATATATTTTAAAATTAAAAATGGCCTGACTTTCAAAGCGTCTCCCCAGCAAGAAAACTTGGTAACTTTGACCGCAATACGCCTCCCGGCTTTGAGCCAAACAATACAAAAAAATATGGCCCATCAAGGCACCAATTTCAAAGTCTCCACGATACTAGTAGTTGTATTCAGGTCCAATTCGGAGGTCAATATGGCATGAGTATATTCGTCCAAATCCCAGAAGGCAAATATGGACTCTTGGGCGGGCTTGTTTTCGGCGGCTCGCATGAGAATCTTATGGAGAGTCACATTTTTTCCCTGAGAGCTATTGACCATAATGTTTCCGGTCTCTATTCCGTTGGCGAGCTTTATCGCCGCTATGAACATGCTCTCCATGGAGTTCGAAAACTCGCTCTGGTTTAACGGCTGGGTATCGTCGACACCCATATTTAAGGACATAAGCATAATGCTGGCATTTTTGTCCATTGGCCTAGTGCTATTGATGGATATAGCCTGGACAACCATGGCCATACTGGCGTTCGTCGATATATTATACTCAGATTCGGATATCATATCAAAAGATATGTTCTTTTCCCCAATGACGGATACAGTGTCTTCAAAGGCTGCACATGCGGACAGAAGACCGATCGCATACAAAGTCAAGGACATCAACGCAACTGTAATTTTCGAAAATCTCATTTTATTCACCATATAACAGTCAACTATTTGAATTTATAAAGTTTTGGATAGATGGAGATTAACCATTATTATTAACAAAAAAAACATTCTAAAATCTAAAATCCACGGTCGCGTACGTAGGCTGCTGAAAAACACTAACAAGCGATGAAATCAGGATTTTCTGCCAAATAGATCTCATGTATACGATTCTCGTGATGATTTTCAGTAATATCCACCCGCGACCCAAGGCCGGATAGGGAGGGCTATTTTGTCGGCTGCACAAATTCAACCCGTCTAAGAGACTTTGCTGCCCAAGTTAATAATACTCATTCATCGCAATCTTCTCGAAACTGCCTTTCCAGGTGATCCTGTATCTCCTGCACCGCCTGACGCAGCACTTTTTCGTTGTCGTACCCTTGCATGATCTTCTCCAGATCGGCGCGCTGAAGGGCGGAGAGCTGCCGGATCTTATCGGTCATATTGGGCACAGCTCTCAGTATGTTGTCCACGATGCTCACCGTAGCCTTTCTTGCCGTTCGGGAGAGGGGATTGAGATCGATGGCAATGACCTTCTTTCCCATGGCCACCAGTGCCTCGCAGCGGTCGCCGTCCTCCAGAGGAATCAGGACCACATCGGCGTCGTAGATTCCGCCCCTTGTCGCCAGTGCCCGGGCGTGGTCCAGGCCGGGAACGGAGGCATCGGGATTCTCACCCAGGACCTCTTTTGCGCCCTTCTCCCGGAGAAGATCGGCGATTCTCTTTACCCTCTCCTCGGAACGGTGAAAGAGGTTGACCTCCAGGGGAATGCGGAGCGCATCCGCCAGGGCCACCATCTCCTCTGCCACCAGGGCGGCTACGTTGCCGTTGACGCTCAAGGCTGGACGCTCTGCCAGGTGCAGCAGGGCCGCAGCCGCGGTTGTGGCCGCCTCTGCCGAAGGCACTGTCCTTTCGCCCAGCAGGTAGTCGAAGCACTCGCCTCTGCCCTGAGCAATGAGGCCCTGGCTGCTGGTGTAGCCTTTCTTCACTCCGTCAGTCACGCGCTCGCGTGCCACTAAAGAAGCATACCTGGGATGAGACTTGGGAATATCAGTCAAGATTGGCACCTCTTTGCGAAATAGTAGTAGTATGAACCTCGCCGAAGCTTTTCAGGGCCTCGGCCCCAGCCCCTCCAAAGGCAAAGACCGCGTCGCCCAGCATGATCATGCCGGCCATGCCGCCTGCCGCCTCAACTGCCTCGATGGCTTGCAGGGCCCAGTCGCTGGCCAGGCCCGACTGCACTGTGAAGCGCCGGGAGAGCTGCATGAAACTGGTGAATGTGGGCTTCCTTAAAAGCTCTTTTAGGGCCGACTCGCCAGCCAGGTTGACCGCTATCATCGCCTTTTCGTCGGAGAGGATCTCTTTAGTGGAGATGGGGCCTCGCACCACGTAGCTGACCGGCAGAGGCGGGACGGGTATTTTATCGATGCGGCCTGTGCCAGGCGCTCCCGGCTGCAGGCGCACCACCAGGCCGCCGGCATTCTGGGCGATGACATCTCCCAGGCCCGTCCTGTTCATGACCTCTGCCTCGTGGGCTACTGCCGCCGCCTGGTCGGATGTCAGGCCCAGATCGAAATGGGCGTTAAGGGCGTAGGCGCAACCCAGCGCCCCAGCCCCGCTGGCCCCAAAGCCCGCCCCAAATGGCATCTGCAGCTCCGTCTTCACCCGGATGGGCTCTTTGGCCAGCTTTTCCACCACGAATCTGGAAACAGGGGCCTCGGATCGTGCGCCATTGAGAAGGATTTCCGTATCGTGAATCAAGGGGGCAGACTCTATGGTAGTAGTAGCGCCCAGGGACAGGCACAGGCCGCAGCCGATGGAGCCGGACAGGAGAGGCTCCTCCCGGCGGTGAGCGGCAAAAAAGCCGGTGATGTGAGAGGGCACAAATGCCCGGACGGGTTTGATGGGACGGTTCATAAGATCTCCACCAGGGCATCCATTATCGTTTTTGCAATCAGGCTCTTTTTGCCCTCGGCAGATTTGCGCTGGACCAGGCGGTCGATTATGAGCACACGATTGTCATCCGTGCCCATGCCGCCCCGAGCGACATCGTTAGCCACCACCAGGTCCAGCCCCGCGCCCTGCATGGATCTCTGCGCCCGATGGGCAAGCTCCTCGTCCGTCACGCCCGTCTCGGCCTTGAAGCCCACAATCTTCAGATGGGGGTAGGCCTCTCGCACCGTCTTGATGATCTTCTGGGTGGGCTTGAAATGGAGCACAAGCTCCTGACCGGACTTGATCTTCTCCGCCATCGGGTCAAGCGTGTAGTCGGCCACGGCAGCAGCGCTGATCAGGGCATCACAGCCCTTTTCCAGCTCGGCCAGCACAGCATCCAGCATCTCCTTTGCGCTCTCGGCGTAGACCTGGCGCACGGGGATGTCCTGGCGAAAGCGGTGCACCAGCGTCACCTCTGCGCCGCGCCGGCGCGCCTCCAGTGCCAGCGCTACCCCGGTCTTTCCCGAGGCACGGTTGGTCAGGATTCGAATAGGATCGATCGCCTCTGCATTCGAGCCGCTGGTGATGACAATTCTCTTGCCCGCCAGGTCCGCAGGCCCCAGCAGCCTCTCCATCTCTCGCACAACCTGCAGGTTGTCCGCGATCTTGGCCTTGCCCTCCTCGATGCGCGGATCTATCAGCACGACGCCCATTTCCTTTAACTTCTGCAGATTGCGCAGCACGGCAGGGTGACGGTACATGGCCTCGTGCATGGCTGGAACCACCGCGACGCGCTTGCCGCTACCCAGAGCCGTGGTGGCGAATGTTGTCACCGGCGTGTCGTCGATGCCGCAGGCCATCTTGCCGATGGTGTTGGCCGTCGCGGGAGCGATGAGCAGCAGGTCCGCGAGGCCCCCCACGCCGCAAAACTGCACATGCTCCACCCGGCCGGTTATCTCCGTGATCACCGCGTGGTCGCTGGCATACTCCAGGGCGTAAGGATGAAGGATCTGCTGAGCGGAGGCGCTCATAACGCAATGTACCTCTGCGCCGCGCCGGATCAGATCGCGAATTAGGTCCACGACTCGCACGGCTGCGATGCTGCCGGTTACTCCTACTACGATAGTCTTTCCCGAAAGCGTTTCGCTTACTGAGCATGTGATATCGGAGGGCATGGTGGTCCTGCAAGCCTATGCAGTTACTGAAAGATGGCTCTTTCCCCCGCCTGCGGGCCCACCGGCGCGCGCACCTTGGGCGCGGAAGCACAAACCTTATTTAACAATTCAATCGAGGGACTATGCCGTGCCGGGGTGGCCTAGCTGGTTAGGGCGCGAGACTCATAGGGTAAACACGATTATTGCGCGCTTCCTGAGGCATCTCGAAGTCGCGGGCTCGAATCCCGCCCCCGGCACCTACTTATTGCTAATTTCGTTCATTGTTCAGTCCCGGCGTCATTATTCGCTCTGTAAGGGAGAATTTTGTGATCCGTCTCCTGACAGCGAAAGGGCTGCATTTAGTTTTCAACCTGGCCATTGCCACAATCGAAGAAATAACCAAATAGTTGCGGATGCATACCAATGATGATTATGAAGCTGAAAGTCAAGATTACCGGTCCTAAAGTCCATGATGTGGGCTATCGAGTGTTTCTGCTCAAACATGCCATGAACATGGCCCTGCCAGGCCTCTCTACCTATAACTGGGAAGAGGACGGCCAACAAGAGGTAATAGCCCTGGTGGAAGGTGATGAGGCCAGAATTAAAGCCTTCCTGAAGATGATTGAGAAGAATAAGCCGGAAATGGCAGCTGCCACTAAGGTGACCTCTGAGCCCTACGACGGCGATGTTGGGCGAACCAGCGAAGTTGCCATGTTTTGCACATTCGTTCAACTGGACAAGGCCATCCCGCTACTCCTGAAGATCCAAGATAATACTGCAGTCACTCCGCAAATCCTAAATGAGATCAAAGCGGTGCGGAAAACCAAAGACGCGACGTTCGAAGAAATTAAAGATCTATTTGGGACAGGGACCGACAAAAATATGGATTAGAGAGTTGGATTCAAGGCACCGAATCGGGCAGCAGATCCAGGTCATTTGTCGTAC
>CAYXSJ010000062.1:0-12859 GCA_964467095.1 uncultured Methanotrichaceae archaeon | reverse complement strand
TCTGGCGAATGCCCATGCCTCAAGTCGAGTTGATTCGTTCATTTTTCATTTGCTCTGATACATCCCGAAGATTTGCGCCACTGCAATTATGGGATCAGGACGGCAGTCCGGTGCACCGCCATCCGTCATGCGAATGATTTCTGCGACTTCAAATCCCTTCATACATTTTCACAAAAGCCCAGCACAAATCCGATATTCACCGCCATCTTCTCAAATAATTCCTTATAACCCCGGCCCCACCGCTATCTTGGAGGTGAGGCGGCGAAGACTACCACAGACACGAAGCACTCCTTTCAAGAGCTTATTCCTCAAAGTTGGGCCTACTCTCCCAACTTTCCGGCACGGCCGCGGAGATTGTGCAAAAATCCGCAGCTCCCCAGATTTAAATATAAAATATTAAATAAAATTGGTTAGGTGCAACATGAGGCAAGTAGCCATCTATGGCAAAGGCGGCATTGGCAAGTCAACCACCACCCAGAATCTCACAGCAGCCCTGTCCACCATGGGCAAGAAGATCATGCAGATCGGCTGTGATCCCAAAGCAGATTCTGTGAAATTCCTGATGAACGGCAAGAAGCAACCCTCGGTACTCGATACCCTGCGAAAAGAGGGCGATGTGCAATTGGAAGACGTCCTAAAGATCGGATTTGGCGGCATCAAATGTGTTGAATCCGGCGGCCCTGAACCGGGTGTGGGCTGCGCTGGCAGAGGCATCATCACTTCCATTGGTCTCCTGGAGAATCTGGGTGCCTATACCGACGATCTGGACTACGTCTTCTACGATGTCCTGGGCGACGTGGTCTGCGGAGGCTTCGCCATGCCCATCCGAGAAGGAAAAGCAAAAGAGATCTACATCGTGGCCTCAGGCGAGATGATGGCCCTTTATGCAGCCAACAACATCTGTAAGGGCATACAGAAGTTCGCCGAATCAGGCGGAACGCGCCTGGGCGGCATCATCTGCAACTCCCGCAACGTCGACAGAGAAAAGGAGCTGGTCTCGCACTTCGCCCAGAAGCTCGGCAGCCAGATGATCCAATTCGTACCCAGAGACAACATTGTCCATCAGTCCGAGATTCATAAGCAGACCGTCATCCAGTACGCCCCTGACTCAGATCAGGCCAAAGCCTATCTGGCATTGGCCAAGGCTGTGGATGAGAACCAGAAGTTCGTGATCCCCAAGCCCATGGAGTATGAGGAGCTGGAGGCCGTCATGATGGAGTGGGGTGTTGTAGAATGAAGATGATCCGGGCCGTCATCAGGCCTGAGGCTGTGGACAAGGTCGCCGACTGCCTGGAGGCTGGCGGCTTCACCGCTCTGACTCGCATCGAGGTCTTTGGCCGAGGCAAGCAGAAGGGCATCAAGGTGGGCAACGTAGTCTATGACAACTTGCCAAAGACCATGCTCATGCTGGTGGTGGGCGATAACGATCAGGAGAAGGCCGTCCAGATCATCGAGGATTCCGCCCGAACCGGAAACATAGGCGACGGCAAGATCTTCGTGACCTCTGTCGAGGAGGCCTACACCATCCGAACCGGCCAGCGAGGGCTCTAGAATGAAAGAAGTCCTGGCCATCATCCAGATGAACAAGATGGAGAGCACCAAAGACGCTCTGGACGTCATCGGAATTCCCTCCATCACCGTCTACAAGGCCAGCGGTCGGGGAAAGCAGCGCGGCTTGCAAATCCTGCATCCCTCCCAGCTTGATCAGTCGGATCAAAAGAGCATGAAATACATACCCAAGAGGATGATCTCGATTATGGTGGAAGATGAATTCGTTCCGGCGGTGGTGGCCGTCGTCACCAGAGTCAACCGCACCGGCAACTTCGGCGACGGCAGGATCTTCGTCTGCCCCGTAGATGAGTCCGTCCGCATAAGAACCGGCGAGAGAGGGAGCGTGGCCATATCATGAGCGGAGCTTTTAGAGCTGCAGAGAGCGTGAGCGAACCGGCAACTATCGCCAGGAGCAATCAGGTTGTCGAGGAGATGCTCAAGGGGCTTCCCAAGAAGACGGGTGAGGTACGAAAGAAGCATGTGGTCGTTAAAGATGCTTGCGAGATGGATCAAAGGATAGAAGCCAACGATAAGTCCATCCCGGGCATTCTGACCAACCGGGGCTGCGCATATGCCGGCTCCAAAGGAGTGGTCATCGGGCCCATCAAAGATATCCTGCATATCACTCACGGCCCCATCGGATGTGCCTACTTCACATGGGGCAGCCGCAGAAACCTCATGAGCAAAGAAGAAGGCAAGGACTGCTTCGCTGGCTACTGCCTGAGCACGGATGTCAAGGAGACGGATATCGTCTTTGGAGCTGAAAAAAAGCTGGCTGCATCCATTAGAGAGGCCTATTCCATCTTCAAGCCGCAGTGCATATCGGTCTTCTGCACCTGCCCCATCGGCCTTATCGGCGACGACATCGAATCCGTCTGCAAGAAGGCGGAAGCCGATCTGAGGATCAAGGTCATTCCAGTTCGATGCGAAGGCTACAGGGGAGTCTCCCAATCGGCAGGCCACCACATCGCCTCCAATTCGCTGATGGAGCATCTGGTGGGCACGGAAGAGCTGGAAAATCCCGGACCCTTCGATGTCAACGTCTTCGGAGAGTACAACATCGGCGGAGACTACTGGGTGGTCAAGGCACTCTTGGAGCGCATCGGCTATCGCATCGTCAGCCCCTTCACGGGAGATGCATCCTTCCACGATATCGCCAAAGCCCACAGAGCCAAACTGAACATCCTGCTCTGCCATCGCTCCATCAATTACACCAACCGCATGATGGAGGAGAAGTACGGCGTGCCCTGGATGAAGGTCAACTATCTGGGTGTGGAGGACACCATGCAGACCTTGCGGGATATGGCCGCCTTCTTCGACGACCCCGATCTGACCAGAAAGACCGAGGCAGTGATCTCCGAGGAGATGGCCAGAGTTCAGCCGGTCATAGATATATACCGAAAGAGGCTGGCCGGAAAGAAGGTCATGATCCTGGTCGGCGGCTCTCGCGCGCATCACTTCCGGAATATGTTCGAAACTCTCGGCATGGAAGTGGTCGTGGCCGGCTACGAGTTCGCCCACCGAGACGACTACGAGGGCAGAAAGGTCCTCTCCAGCATAGTCCATACTGGACGCTCCAAGGTTCTGGAGGATATCCACTATGAACGCGACCCGAATATAATCTCGCCTTTCGAGGATGCCGTCATCCAGAAGAAGAGAGAAAAAATTCCGAGGCTAATGGATTATGAGGGGCTGCTGCCGCATATGAAAGAGGGCCAGATTATGATCGACGACTACAGCCACCATGAATGCGAGAGGCTGGTGAAGGATCTGGGGATCGATATCTTCTGTTCGGGAATTAAAGACAAGTACGTCTTCCAGAAGATGCACATTCCCTCCCGACAGATGCACTCCTACGACTACAGCGGGCCCTACACAGGCTTTGACGGCTTTGCGCAGTTCGCCAAAGACATCGACATGTCCGTGAACAGCCCCACCTGGAAATTTATTACTCCACCCTGGAGGCAGAATAATGCTTGACTATACACCCAAAGAGATGGTAGAGCGCGAAACTCTGGTCATAAATCCAGCTAAGATCTGCCAGCCCATAGGGGCCATCCTGGCCTACAAAGGCATCCATAACTGCATGCCCATAACTCATGGCTCGCAGGGATGCTCGTCTTACCTGCGCATGGTGCTGGCCCGCCACTACCGGGAGCCGACTCTGGCTGCGACCTCCTCCTTCACCGAGGATTCAGTAGTCTTCGGCGGCAGAAGCAACCTCAAGGAGGCTGTGGACAACGTCATCAACATCTACCACCCTGAGGTGCTGGCCATCAACACCACCTGCTCCTCTGAAACCATAGGCGACGATGTGTACAGTTTCATGGAGGAGATCAAGGAAGAGGAGTTCTTCGATCCCAAAGTGCGCGTTGTCATAGCCAATACGCCCAGCTATGTGGGCTCGCACGTCACCGGTTATGACAATGCCGTGAAGGCCATCGCTCAGAGCTTCGCCAGGAAGAGCAAGCCCAATGGCAAATTGAACATCATCCCCGGCTTCGTGGACCCGGGAGACATCCGGGAGATCAAGAGGCTGCTCACAACAATGGGCGTTCCCCATATCATATTCCCTGATACCACCGATGTATTCGATGCGCCTCTAACTCCGGATTCCGGCGGTCTGTATCCGCCGGGAGGAACGACGATTCCTGATCTGATCGATGCCGGCAACTCCCGGGCTACCATTGCGCTGGGAAGAACGGCCGGGGCCTCGGGAGCCATTGTCCTGAAAGGCAAGTTCGGCATACCTGCGGTCATAGGCCCCATGCCCATTGGCATCCGCAATACTGATGCCTTTGTGATGTCAGTCTCCAGCCTCATGGATGTCCCCATACCGGTGGAAATCGAGTACGAGCGAGGCAGGCTGGTGGACATGATGACCGATGCTCACCCCCATTTCCATGGCAAGAACCTGGCCATATTCGGAGATCCTGACACAGTCGCAGGCCTGGTCAGTCTGGCTATGGAGATGGGCATGAATCCCGTCTTTGCTCTGACTGGAACGCCGGATAAAAAATTCCCAGAGGAGGTGCATAACTTGGCTCCGGATTGCGAAGCACTGCAAGGGGATACCTTCCTTCTGCATCAGAAGATCAAGAACCGGCCGGTGGATATGCTGATCGGCAACACCTTCGGCAAGCTGATTGCCCGAGCTGAGGATATCCCGCTGGTGAGGGTGGGCTTCCCCATCATGGATCGGGCCAATATGCACTATTTCCCCATTGTGGGATATGCAGGAACGGCCCGACTGGTTGAGATGATCGGCAACACCTTCCTGGAAAGAAGGGACAGGGATTCGGATGATACACATTTCGAGATGATCCTGTAGGAAAAAGGCATGAGCATAATAAAGACCTTCGAGGGCAGAGAAGGGCATATTGCCCAGAAATCCGGCTGCGGCTCTATGCCCCTCTCCTGCAACAATGAGAGCCTGGCCGGAGCGGTGAGCCAGAGAGCCTGCGTCTACTCCGGAGCCAGAGTGGTGCTCAATCCCATCACCGATGCTCTGCATCTGGTGCACGGGCCCATAGGCTGTGCCAGCTACACCTGGGACATCCGCGGCAGCGCATCCTCCGGCCCTGATCTCTATCGCAATAGCTTCTCTACAGACATGAAGGAACTGGATGTGGTCTTTGGCGGCGAGAAGAAGCTGGCGGCAGCCCTGCGGGAGCTGGCGGACAGGTATCATCCGCCAGCCATCTTCGTCTATTCCACCTGCATTGTGGGTGTTATCGGAGACGACCTGCAGTCCGTCTGCAAAAGGGCGAGCGAGGAGCTGAGCATACCTATCCTGCCCGTAAAATCGGAAGGATTTCGAGGAAACAAAAACGAGGGCTATAAGGCAGCCTGTAACGCTCTATTTGAGCTGATTGGAACGGGCAATTACGCACCCAGGCACCCTTCCATCAATCTGCTGGGAGAGTACAATGTGGCTGGCGACCTGTGGTTCGTCAAGCCCTTCTTCGAGGAGATGGGGATCGAGATCGTAGCTTCTCTGACGGGCGACTCCCGCCTGGCCGAAATTAAAAGGGCTCATACCGCCCAGTTG
Organism: uncultured Methanotrichaceae archaeon; assembly: GCA_964467095.1. GTDB lineage: Archaea > Halobacteriota > Methanosarcinia > Methanotrichales > Methanotrichaceae > Methanothrix. The sequence goes on along the minus strand of CAYXSJ010000062.1, from coordinate 7,257 downwards.
AATTTGGTCCAATGCAGCGGCTCTATGACCTATCTCGCCAGGAAGATGCAAGAAAAATATGGCACTCCATATAGACGAATAAGCTTCTTCGGCCTGCAGGACATGGCGTCAGCCCTGCGTACAGCTGCGGAATTCTTCAACTCGCCGGATATTGTCCGGAAAGCAGAGGAGATAATCCTCCGTGAGACAGGTCGGGTGATGCCGCAGATCGTTTCTTATCGTGCCAGTGTTCAGGGAAAGAAAGCCGCCATTTACATGGGCGGCGCAGCCAAGGCCATCTCCCTGGTGCGGGCCTTTCAGGAGCTGGGAATGGAGGTCGTAATAATTGGAACTCAGACGGGTGATAAAGACGACTATCAGAGGATCGCATATATCGTAAAGGACGGCACAGTGATCATCGACGATGCCAATCCCCTGGAGCTGAAGGAGCTGCTCATCAAGCAGAAAGCGGACCTTTTGGTGGCAGGAGTGAAAGAGCGTTTCCTGGCCTACAAAATGGGAATTGCTTTCTGTGACTTCAACCATGACCGGAACACTAACTTCGAAGGATATGCCGGAATGGTCAATTTCGCCCGGGAGGTCAGCATCACCATCAACAGTCCTGTTTGGCAGATTCCTGTAAAAAGGGCCAGCCGGATAGACAGCGCATCGCAACTAAGCATAGCTGTCGGGAGTGATAATGATATCCAAGAGCCTTGCCACAGTTAATCCCTGCTCCATGTGCATGCCCATGGGCAGCGTTCTGGTCTTCAGGGGAATCGAAAGCTGCATGCCCCTCTTTCACGGCTCGCAAGGATGCAGCACCTACATGCGCCTCTACCTGGCCCATCACTTCCGCGAGCCGGTGGACATCGCCTCCACTGCTCTGAGCGAGAAGGGTGCGGTCTACGGTGGAGCAGCAAATCTCAAGCAGGGATTGAAGAATGTGATCAATGGTTACCACCCAAAGGTGATAGGCATTGCCACCACCTGCCTGGCTGAGACCATTGGGGATGATGTGCCCCAAATAGTTCGCGAGTTCCAGGCACAAGAATCCCTGGCCAGAGATGTAACCATCATCTCCGTCCCGACGCCCAGCTATGCTGCGTCTCATGAAGTTGGGTATCGGGTTGCTTTGAAGGGCCTAGTCCAGACCATGGCCAAAAAATCAAAGCCCAACGGACGGATCAATGTCCTGGTGGGAAGCATAATCTCGCCGGCGGATGTCCGTTTCCTGCGGCGACTCCTGGACGACTGGGGCCTGGGGTATATACTGATGCCGGACATATCAGAGACCTTTGATGCTATACTCAGCCAGGATCTGCCTCTCATGCCAACGGGAGGAACGCCTCTTAACGACATCCGCGATACGGCCAACTCCAAAGCGACATTGACCATCGGCGGGTGGGTGCAGGAGCCTGGTGCAGGAGACTATCTGGAAAAAGAGTTTGAGGTTGCCCATACTGCTCTGCCTCTGCCAATAGGTGTGGAATTCACCGATCGTCTGGCGGCAAATCTGGAGGATCTGACCGGGCTTTCCATGCCGGAGAGCTATGAACGGGAGAGGGGCCGATTGCTGGATAGCATGGTCGATGCTCATAAGCTTCTGGCTGATGCTAAGACTGCAGTCTACGGAGACACGGAGATGGTTTTGGGCATAACCCGCATCATGACGGAGCTGGGCATGAGGCCGCAGATCGTGGCCACGGGAGCCGCCAATCCCGCATTTGCCGAAAATGCCACTGAGCTTGCACCAGGCTCCAAGGTTATGATAGAGGCCGATTTCTCACAGATCGCAGAGGAAGCGTCGAGCCGGGATATTGAGCTGATGGTGGGCCCCTTCACTGGAAGAGGGATTGCCAGGAAAGAGAGGATACCGCTCTTGCGAGTAGGACTGCCCAATCATGATCGCTATGGGGCCTCCCACCAGTTGCTCCTGGGATACGAGGGCTCGATGCATTTGGTGGAGGGCATGGCCAATGCCTTGCTTGAAAGCAGAGAGAGGAATCCAGTATGAGAGAAGACAGCAAGCTGGAGCAGTTTCAGAATAAAGAGTATATAAGACTTGAAACCTTCAAGAAGAACGGACAGGTTGTCCCGACACCGGTGTGGTTTGTGGTAGAGGATGACAGTTTATTTGTTCGGTCCTATGCCAATAGCGGCAAGGTCAAACGCATGCGCAATAACCCTCATGTCCGAGTCACTCCCTCGGATGCCATAGGAAAGTCCCATGGTGTGACCATTGACGGCACTGCTATTCGGACTAATGGCGATATGGAAATCAAGATCAGCCAGCTGCTCTACCGGAAATACGGTTTAATGAAGATGTCCTTTGACCTCTGGGGAGCCATCAAGCAGCTCGACTGGGCAGTCTTCGCCATTGAGATTTGAATGGGTGATAAATAGAATCCTGCTCTGTCGAGCGCAAGGATTAATAAGTTTTACATAAATGATTGCTTATTAGATGAAAGTAAGCATTAATGTTTACATGGCCTGGATGAGAACCCGCATATGACTTGCGTATGATAAGCGATAATCCTGGAGGGAAAACACCAATGATCAAGAAACATGTATTTATTGCCTTGATTGCAGCCCTGGTTTTAGCCTCGTCTGCAGGATTGGCCGAAGAGCCAAAGGAGCTTACCGTCTTTACTGCCGCGTCGCTTACAGGCGCTTTCGGTGAGATTGGACAGATATATGAGAATGAAACCAATATGACCGTGGCCTTCAACTTCGACGGCTCGCAGGCGCTTCGCACCCAGATTGAGAACGGGGCCCATGCCGATGTCTTCGCCTCGGCCAACAAGAAGCAGATGAATGCCTTAAAGGATGGCGGGCGGATCAACAACAGCAGCATGGTCATCTTCACCAAAAACAAGATCTCGCTCATCATTCCCAAAGACAATCCCGCCCAGATCAATAACCTCAGCGATCTGGCTAAGCCCGGCGTCAAGATCGTCATGGGAACCAAGGACGTGCCGGTAGGCGATTATGCCCTGCAGATTATAAGCAAGCTTGGCAACGATTCCGCCTACGGTCCGAATTTCAGGACAGATGTGCTGGCCAATGTCATCTCCCAAGAGACCAATGTCAATTACGTGGTGACCAAGGTAGCGTTAGGTGAGGCGGATGTCGGATTTGCCTATGTCTCAGATATCACAGAGGAGCTGGCCGGCAAGGTTGACAAGATCGAGATACCGGATGAGTTCAACGTCATCGGCGAATATCCCATAGCAGTAATGCAGGAATCCAAGTATCCTGCCGAAAGCCAGGAGTTTGTGAATCTGGTTGTCTCAGATGAGGGCAAGGCCGTCCTTGAGAAGTACGGCTTTTCTCCAGTAGAAAGCTAAGCTGCAGCTTAACCGCAAGATCTGATCTTACTTTTGGGTCGGGAATAGATGAAATCCCGGCTCCAAGATCCTTTAATAATTGAATCACCAGTGTGATAGAGAGAGCGAGAAAAAGATATATCGAGAAACAGAGATACCGAAATGTCTGGGGATTCCAATCGGGCGGAGATCGGCAGTTTCAGCGAGAGAGGTCTGGGCAAGCTGGTAAATCAGGATCAGGAGTGCATCGGCAGGGCCGTAGCCATTCCCTCTCGGAAGAGAGAGATAGTTCTCAAGGCGGGCCTGGGACTTTTGCTGGCCGTGACTATGGCCTTCATAGCTTTGCCGGTGCTGGCGCTCTTTCTCAGGAGCCCTCTGGACACCATTCTGGGCACACTGCACGATCCCGTGGTGATTGATGCGTTGCGGCTCAGTCTCATGACCTCGACCATAACCACGGTCACTGTGGTGATCATGGGCACGCCCGTAGCCTACGTCAGCGCTCGCTTCAATTATTTCGGAAAAGAGCTGGCCGACTCTTTAATCGATCTGCCGGTGATCATGCCTCCAGCCGTGGCCGGCATTGCTCTATTGGTGGCCTTCGGCAGGATGGGGCTGGTGGGCCATTACCTGAACACCTCCTTTGGGATCAGCATTGCCTTCACCACCCTGGCCGTAATCATAGCCCAGGTCTTCGTCTCCTCACCCTTTTATATCCGCCAGGCCAGGACGAGCTTCGAAGATGTGGACCTGGCCTTCGAGAATGCGGCGCGCACATTGGGTGCATCACGGGTTTACACCTTCTTCCATGTGATCCTGCCCATAGCCATGAACGGACTCGTTTCCGGAGCCATCATGGCCTTTGCTCGCTCACTGGGAGAATTTGGAGCCACCATCATGTTTGCCGGAAACTTCCAGGGCCGCACGCAGACCATGCCTCTAGCCATCTACACCGCCATGCAAGGAGATCTGGATGTGTCTCTCTGTCTGTCAATAATACTGGTTGCCTTCTCTTTTGTGGTCATCTTTCTGGTGAAAACAATGACCCGGCGGGTGTATAAAAAATGCTAGAAATTAATATCAAGAAAAGGCTGCGGGATTTCGATTTGCAGGTGAAGCTGGACGTTGCTAAAGGCAAGACGCTTATGCTGGTGGGAGATAACGGCTGCGGAAAGACTACACTGCTTAACCTGGTGGCGGGGCTTGATAATCCCGATGAGGGAAGGATTGCGCTGGACGGCAGAGCGCTTTATGATTCCGATAATGGGACAAATGTCCCTCCAGAGGGCAGAGGCATTGGATATGTCTTTCAAAGCTACGCCCTCTTTCCTCACATGAGCGTCTATGACAATGTGGCCTTTGGACTGCGCACCCGCAGAATGCTGCCGGGCGAGATCAAAGTCCTGGTAAAAGAGCATTTAGAGGCGGCTGGGCTTTGGGAGATCAGGAAAGCAAAGGCAATAGACGTCTCGGGCGGCCAGAAGCAGAGGGTGGCGCTGGCCAGGGCGCTGATCATCGAGCCTCGCCTCCTTTTGCTGGACGAGCCGCTTTCGGCATTGGATGTTAGAAAGCAAGCAGCTATGAGAAAGGAATTGAGTGAGACAATTCACGCCTGCGCCGTTCCCTGCATTATCGTCACCCATGACCTGAGAGATGTGGCCTGCCTGGGAGATCAGGCCTGCCTTCTGGAGCGGGGAAAGCTCGCCCTGCACGGAGACGCAGAGGAGATCCTCAGCTGGGGCTTGGGCATGGAGACAGGACGCAAGTCTGAGCCAAATCAAAATTAGACAAAATTCACGCTACCGGTTAAACTACAGCTCTTTGCGAGAGAAAAATTAAAAGCAATCTGAAGCCGCATCGAACCGGCATTGCCGACCAAATCTCTGCCCAAACGTGTATCCTATCTTTGCCGTCAAATGCAGGGGCAAAGGCAGATATGAGCTGCAAGGTTTCATTGCCTGTTATCATGGAAATCTATAACTCTTTGTAATGAGATTTCATATAAGGTGAAATATTATGAAAGAAGAAGTTTTCTTTGGCGAAGGCATGGCCAAGACCAAGGTTGAATATCCCGACCTCTACAAAGCCATTGTGGGACTGAACGAGGCCACCTACACCGGCAAAGTCCTGGACTACAAGACCCAGAAGCTTATTGCCATCGGAATCAATGCAGCCGCCTCCGATGACCGGGCCACCAAGAAGCAGATGATGAGCGGCATGAAGGAGCTGGCCATCACCAAGGACGAGATTGTGGATGTCCTGAGAGTGGTCCTTCTGACTTCAGGAATGCCTCCCTTCACCAAGGGCATGAAGATATTGTATGAAGTACTGGGGAAATAGAGTATCGGCTTTCGCTGCATTGCATGGCCGTCACCATGTGGACGGCAGCGAATGCCGGTCAATCCGATATTGCCTTCTTTCGGAGCAAGCGGTTGTAGGCTATGGCAAATCTGTGCGCCTCGTCTCTGATCTCCTGCACATAGAGCGAAGCCTTCTCATTCCTCTTGATCTGCAGCGGCCCGTCCAGGCCGGGCACATAAATCTCCTCTTCTCCCTTGGCCAGAGAGATGATGGGAACCTTCAGCCGCAGCTCGCGTAGCTCTGCCAGTGCGGAGGAGAGCTGCCCCTTGCCCCCGTCGATGACGATGAGGTCGGGCAGCTCCTGCTTTTCCTCCTTGAGGCGGGAGTAGCGGCGGCGCACCACCTCAGCGATGGAGGCGAAATCGTCCACGCCCTGCACGCTCTTGATCTTGAAGCGCCGGTAGTTGCTCTTGTCCGGCCTGCCCCCCCGAAACTGCACCATGGAGCCCACGGAAAAGGTGCCGGCTAGATGAGAGATGTCGAAGCACTCGATGACCTCAGGCAGGCGATTCAGGCGCAAAGCCTCCTGCAGGGCAGAAAGCTTCTTTCGATCGCCGAAAAAGCCGATCTCCACATTCTTCCTGGCCAGCTCCAAAAGCTCTTTCTTTTCCCCCTGTTTGGGAACGGTGACGCGCACCTTTTTTCCCTTGACATGAGAGAGATAGTCCACCAGGGACTGCTCCAAAGGCTCGGCCAGTATCAGCTCCTCGGGAGGCTCTCTCTCCGAGTAGTACTGCACCAGGAACTCCTCCAGGAAGTTCTCGCTCTGGGCAAAAATATAATCCTCCTTTCCCTCCAGCGTTCCCCGGTAGACCTTGAAGAGCATGAGAAAGACGCTGGAGCCGTCCAACTGATAGCTGAGAACGTCCTGATCGTACTTGCGGCTCTTCTCCACCTGCTGCCTCTCCTGCAGGCGCTGCAAAGCTGTGATCTCGTCCCGAAGCTCCATCGCTCTTTCAAACTCCTGCCTGGCGGAGAGATCTGCCATCTCCCTCTGCAGAGATTCGAGAAGCTCTCTCGTCTTGCCTCCCAGGGCGGAGGCGGCCCTCAAGACCTTAGCCTGGTAATCGGCCTCGTTGATCTTGCCGATGCACGGCCCAGTGCAGTGGCCCAGGTGGTAGCGAAGGCATGCGCGCTTGGGCAGCCGCTTGCAGGTGCGCAGACCAAAGGTCTTCCTGAGGATCTGGTAGACGAAGCTCCTCTCCCGAGCGGAGGTGAAGGGGCCGAAGAATGAGCCCTTTCCAGAGGCGTTGCGTGAGATTCTGATGCGAGGGAACAACTCATCGGTGAGCTCAATGCAGGCATAGCGGGAGGAGTCTTTGAGCTTGATGTTGTAGCGGGGCTGATGCTTCTTGATGAGTGTGTTTTCCAGAAGCAGCGCTTCGACCTCGGTATTGGTGACGATGAACTCCAAGCCTTTGGCTGCAAAGACGAGGGCCTCGGTCCTGGGGCAGTGATCCTGCTTCTGGAAGTAATTGGCGACCCGCTTCTTGATATCTCGGGCTTTGCCTACGTAGATCACCTTGCCCTGGCTGTCTGTGAAGAGATAGCAGCCGGGAAGGTGGGGTAGCGAGTCCAGGGAGATCAT
>CAYXSJ010000061.1:0-13010 GCA_964467095.1 uncultured Methanotrichaceae archaeon | reverse complement strand
GGATCACATGCCATCGGTTGAGAGACCGTAGATGCCCGTGAATTTATTCATGGGGTGGTCACTTCAAAATCGCGTGCTTGGAATTGTCCCAACATTTCCAAACGCGCGCCCAATTTCTATCTGTCCTTTTCCCTTCGGCCTCTTTGCTTTCTTCCCTTCATGAGCGGAAGGTATATTTTCTCTCTGGGCTGCAAAGAGAACGATTTGCAGATGACCAAACAAAAACAAATACTGGCAATGAAGCCGGAAGAAATTTCCATGACTGACAAAAATGATCTCAAAAAAAGAGAGTCCGAAGCCATCATCCAGACCTACGCCCGCCAGGATGTCCTCCTCGTGCGCGGCAGCGGCGCTCGCGTCTGGGACTCGGAGGGAAAGGAGTATCTGGACTTTGTGGCCGGCATCGCCGTGAACAGCGTGGGCCACTGCCACCCGGCTGTGGTCGAGGCTGTAAAGAGGCAGGCGGAGACGCTCATTCACACCTCCAACCTCTACTATACGGAAAATCAGGTGCTTTTGGCTGAGGAGCTGAAGGCTCTTACCGGCATGAAGAGGGCGTACTTCTGCAACTCCGGTGCCGAGAGCGTGGAGGCTGCCATGAAGCTCACCCGTCGTGCCAACGGCAGATCGAAGATCGTGGCAGCAGAGCGCGCCTTTCACGGCCGCACCCTCGGCGCTTTGGGCACCACCTACAAATCCAACTACCGCGAGCCTTTCCGGCCTTTGAATGAGGCGACATTCGTTCCTTACAACGATACTGAGGCTCTCAAATTCGCTGTGACACACGAGACCGGTGCTGTTATCCTGGAGCCGGTGCAAGGGGAAGCAGGAGTCTATGTGGCGGATGCCGACTACCTGCGCGCGGCACGGCAGATATGCGATGACGCGGGTGCGCTGCTCATCTTTGACGAGGTGCAGACCGGCTTTGGACGCACGGGAAAGTGGTTTGGCAAAGATCACTTCGGTGTTATGCCGGACATAATCACCCTGGCCAAAGCCATGGCCAGCGGCCTGCCCATTGGTGCCATGCTGGCGACAGGCAGCGCCGCGGAAGCCTTCCAGAAGGGCGACCACGGATCCACCTTTGCCGGAGGCCCTCTCATCTGCGCAGCCGCGCTGGCAACAATCCAGGTCATAAAAGATGAGAAGCTGGTGCAAAGGTCCGAGGAGATGGGCGCATACCTTAGAAGCCAGCTCAAAAAGCTCGCGCCCCGAGAAATTCGCGGCCTGGGATTGATGGCAGGTCTGGATCTCGACTCGGACTGCAAGTCTCTGGTAGAGAAGGCTCTGCAAAAGAGAGTGCTGATCAACAGCACCGGCGAGCACACCATTCGTCTCATACCGCCCCTGGTGATAGGAAAAGCTGAGATCGATAAAGTGGTGAGCGTGATTGGAGAGTCACTCTGATTCCTGGCGGCAATCGATGCTGCGCCCTGTCCTGAGTCAGCTCAAGCCTTACGTGGCCGGCAAAGGCTTTGGTGAGATCTCCCGCAAATACGGCATCGCACCGGAAGCTATCGTAAAGCTGGGCAGCAACGAGAATCCCTACGGTCCGAGCCCCAGGGTGGCGCAGGCTCTGGCCACCATCTCTCCGGAGAGATATCCTGAGCCCGAGGAGCTGATAGCCGGCCTTGCCGCCTATACCGGCTTTCCCGAGGATATGATAATAATCGGAGCAGGCATGGACGGGGTTATGGATACCCTGACCCGTCTCTTCCTGGAAAAGGGTGATCGGACTTTCATTCCCACTCCTACGTTCAGCTACTATGAGATACTGACCATTACTGCGGGAGCCACGCCCTTCTTCTCGCCTCGCGGACCGGAATTTGAGACAGTAACCAATGTGCCGCCGGACACAAAAATGTCCTTTCTCTGCTCACCCAACAATCCCACAGGCAACGTGACACGCGAGGATGATGCTCGCGCCCTGCTGGAGAGTACAAACGGCATAGTGTTCCTGGACGAGGCTTATGTGGAATTCGCAGACACTAGTCTCATCCGACTGGTAGAGCAGTACGACAACTTGATTGTGGGCCGCACTCTGTCCAAAGCCTTCGGCCTGGCTGGCATGCGCCTGGGCTACGCCGTGGCACCACCGTGGATCGCAGATCAATACAAAAGGGCTGCGCCTCCCTTCTATGGCATCAGCTGTGCCTCGGTGGCGGCAGGAGTTGCTGCGCTAGCCGATCTGCCCTTCATGCGAGAGTCCGTGCAAAAGATAATATCAGAGCGCCGGCGGCTGCATAAGGAGATAAATTCCCATCCCTCCCAGGCCAACTTCCTTTACCTGGATACACAGCTTGCCTCCCATGAATTTGTGGAGAAATTTCTGGCCAGAGGCATCATCATTAGAGACTGCCGCTCCTTTTTGGGAGCAGGCGAGCATCATGCTCGGGTGACCGTGGGAACGCCTTCTGAGAACGATCGCTTCCTTTCCGCTTTCCGGGAGATATGCAAATAGCACTGACCGGCACCCCCGGAACGGGAAAGACCACCGTGGCCGGGCTTTTGCCCTACCAGGTTATCGACATAAATGCTCTTGTGAAGGCGGGCATGAATTTCGGCAAAGATCCGGAAAGGGGATGCCTGGAAGCAGACATGGATGCTCTGGCAGACCATCTGGCTGCGCTCGATTCTGATGATATTTCCATTCTGGAAGGCCATTTCTCTCATCACTTCGCAGACTGGTCTATAGTATTGCGGCTATCACCCGTCATACTCAAGTCGCGACTGGAGGCGCGAGGCTACTCCGCCCGGAAAATTAGGGAAAACCTGGAGGCAGAAGCGCTGGATGTTGTTTTAGTCGAGGCGGTGCAGCTATGCTCCCGGGTTGATGAGATCGATACCACAGAAAAGAGCCCCCAAGAGGTGGCAGAGCTGGTGACGGAAATAATTCAGGGAAGGCTTAAGCTTCCCCCCGGCCGAGTGGACTGGCTGAACGATTTTTTTGGCTGAGAATAGAGCTCTAGCCAGGAGCAGAACTGGCTTTGATCCGGGCCAGCATCTCCTCCGGCGAACGCATCGTTTTATTTGGATCGCATACATTGAGAAGATGGCCGATGCGTCCGGCTGCCTTCTCCAGAAAACTGGGGCAACATGTACTGTTTGCGTCAGCAAAGGCCACAACAACAGCTCCCTTTGCCTCGCCTGCATAGATTATGGGTGCCGACATCCAGCTTCGCGTACATTCCGCCTCACATTTATGTACACGAGAGCAGCCGAGAAGAAAGCCCGGTTCCATTCCATTGATAAACTCGATTAGCTCCTCCACTGATCCGTGCAGTGCCCGCAGCACCAGGCCGCTCTCTTCCCGGATAAATACGCCTCCCACATCTGCACCTCCCATGCCGGCTATGAGGTGGGCCAGGGCATCGGCCAGCTTCTTATCGATATCCCCGGATTGTGGCAAACAGTTCTCCATTATGCCGTCGATGGCAGAAAGTTCCCGGTTAGCTTGCATTATCTTAATCTCCAGTTCTTTTCTTTCGGTTATGTCCAGGAGATTGCCCAGGATCGCTCTCTTTCCTTCATACTCTATGGGAACGGTCCGAAACTCTATCCAGCGGCAGGTTCCGTCCTTGCGCTGCACCTTCGACTCATAAACTGGCACATTGGACAGCAAGTCGCGCTCCAGGCGTCTCACGCACTGCATATCATCGGGTTTCACAAGCTGCCAGAAAGGCAGACCAAGCAGGCTTTCCGCAGAGCAGCCGAATATCTCCCCCAGTTTCGGATTGACCAGCCGGAAGGCTCCATCCTGCAAAATGTAAATGCCTGCCAGGGCGTTCTCCACGACATTCCTATGGATTCTCTCCGATCGCTCGATCTGGCCGCGCATCGCTCTCTCGTTAGCCTTAAATCGGGCCTCTTGAATGAGGTTCTCAAAGATATAAGGAAGGCTCTTGAAGCTCTCCAGGCTCTTGACTACATATTTGGTAGCCCTGTTCTCAAAGGCCACCACTGCCATCTCTGTAGTGCCGTGGCCGGAAACCATGACCACGGGAATGTCCTGATCAAGCTTTCTGATCCTCACCAGAACATCCAGGCCCCCAATGCCTGGCAAAACCAGGTCCACTGAGATAAGGTCATAGGCAGTGGCTGCGATCATCTCCAGCCCCTCTTCTCCTGAGGCGGCAAAGTCTAAGAAGAATTCATCGTGCCTTCTAAAGCCCATTTTAATCAGCTCGGCATGCTCTGGATCGTCTTCGATAATGAGGATGCGAAATGGCTCTGCCATGAGAATCTGTCCTTGCTTAAAATGAGGATAATAGATTTGCATATTTCATTCTTTCTACTAATGGCCGTCCAACTCAAAAATCCGAAAATATATACAATTGTTCTTAATAATATATTTGCCGCATAAGTGGCTGCATATCCACTGCTGTATGCCGCAAATTGGCAAGAGTGAGATGGCAATTAATTTTAAAAAATATTGAGTAATTTAACAAAGGCCGGAGCCGACCGCCATAGATTTAATAGCCTGCAGACGCATAAAGCGGAGAAGATGAAACTATTCACAGCCTTCTTTCTCTTGCTTCTCGTCGCTTCCTGCCAGGCCAGGACTCTGATCGTTGATCCGGGCGGATCAGGAGATGGAAAGACGCTTTTGGCCGCTATCTCGCTGGCCGGTAACGGAGATGCGATTCAAATCCTGCCTGGAAATTACTCGGGAGCTACTGTGGACAAAAGTCTGAATATCTACGGCAGAGGTGCAATTGTAGAAGGATCATTAGCTGTGACTGCCCCCGGCTGCATTGTCTCCGATATCACCATAAAAGCCGGTGGAAAAGGTGCTGCCGTCAGCCTCAACTCTCGCGACAATCAACTCGTCCGCTGCACCGTAGCCGGCATCGCGACGGCCGTCATAGTGACCGGTGAGAATAATTCCATATGGGAGTGCCGGATCGATTCACCTCAGGGTGTAGAGATCTTCGGCGCGAAAAATAAGGTCCTCAACAGCACCATCTCGGACACGACTTCAGGCACGATCTCGGGCGGCACGGCCGTTAGGATAAACAAAACCTCGGAAGGCATGATCGCGGGCTGCCACATCTCTGCTTTGCAGGGGGTGCTAATTGAAGACTCACGAGGAAACGCAGTTATCAATAATACGTTTTCTGGAAACGGATTTGCAGTGGTGCTCACCAGATCCCATGGCAACGAAGTATCCCAAAACAACCTGTCCAGTGGCTTTGTGAGTGGTCTTGATGTAGTTACATCCAGCAGCAGCAACCTGACGAAAAACTACATAACAGGCGGCAAAGTCGGCATAAGCCTGAGGGGATCGCATAGCTGCAATGTCTCCGGCAACACATGTCTGAAGAACGAGAGAGCCGGAATATTTTGCGAAGGTGACTATCAAAACCTGATGGCCGGCAATAATCTTTCCGAGAACGGCAACGGCATCCTTCTTCAGGGCTCGGCGGAAGACTCTCTTTCCTTCAACCAGGCATACCGGAATACCTATGGAATCTCGCTTCGCGGCTCTACAAACAATTTGCTGAGAGGAAATATACTCCAGGAAAATACTTACAACCTGCGCGTTGAGCCCGGTCAGATCTGGTCGGAGTCATCAAACAAGGATCAATTTGTGCAGGACATAGACCAGAGCAATCTGGCAGACGGCAAGCCCATCTGTTATCTCGTAGGAAAAATCGATCTCATGGTGCCTATGCAGTGCGGCTTTTTGGGGCTTGTATCCTGCCGAAATATTCGCGCCGCCAACCTGACTATTAGAAACAGCAGCACGGGCGTGCTTTTAGTCAAATCCACCAATTGCAATATCCAAAACAGCAGCATCTTCCGGTCTGAAAACGGATTTCTCCTTCTAGGCTGCCAGGCTGCCACCATATCCCGCTGCAGGGCTTTAGACTGCAAGACCGGCTTTGCGATAGATGGGTCATCCGGCTGCCAGTTTGCATACGACCTGGCCCACAATTGCTCTGCAGAGGGCCTGCGTGCCGACAACGCACAGGGCCTGGGCCTATTAGAGTTCGAAGCACAGTCCTGCCAAAGCGGTATAGCACTTCATGGATCCCGGCTATGCCGGATTCAAAACAGCAGCATTGGCAACAATCGGGAAGATGGAGTGCTTCTCAGCAAATCCCATAACTGTTCCCTTATCGGAAATTTTGCATTTTCCAATGATCGAGGCATATCCCTTACGGGCAGCAACTCCTGTTTCCTGCAAGCGAATAATGCCAGTGCGAACAGGATAGACGGCATCTCTTTGCAGCAGCTAGTAGATGCAAATGTCCAGAGCAACATCGCTCTACATAACGGCCAGGGAATCTTTGTCCAGTCCTCTGGCAAGCTGACCGTAATGGGAAATATACTGGGTGAGAATAGCCGTTTTGGCCTGCGCATGAGCAGTTCTCAGAACTGCAACATCACAGAGAACAATATCTACGGTAACCAGATCGCGGGTGCCAATTTAGTGGACTGCTCTGCAAATTTGCTCTACCATAACATCTTCGAGAAAAATAGCATCCAGAACGCTGCGGATAACGGGCAAAACCAGTGGGATGCCGGGCCTGCGGCAGGCGGCAACTACTGGAGCGACCATGAGGTTTCAGGAAATCCGGGAGATGCGCCGCGCCAAATTCCCGGAGGCGGAGTAGATCGCTATCCTTTCCAGGACCCGTGGGGGTGGCAATGATCGATCAAAAGGATCTTGATCTCCTCAAGATCGCCCAGGACGGTGTGCAGCTTACTATGCGGCCCTATCAGGTCTTAGGAGATATGATGGGCATATCAGAGCTAGAGGTCATAGATCGCTTGTGCGCATTGCAGGAGGAGGGCATAATTCGCCGGTTTGCCGCCACCATTGGTCACAGGGCTCTGGGAATTGTGGCCAATGCCATGATTGCCTGGAAGGCGGCCCCTGAGGAGGTGGAAAGAGCAGGTATGCTATTTGCCGCAGTCGACGAGGTCACCCACTGCTACGAGAGGGCTTCTGCCGAGGACTGGCCATATAATCTTTACACCATGGTACACTCAAGAAGCCGGGAGGATTGCTTAGAAATTGCATGTCATTTGTCGCAATTATCAGGCATTACAGAATACAAGGTGCTCTTTAGCGAGTTTGAGTACAAGAAGACCAGCGCCAGGATTTAGGGGGGCAAATATGGCAGAGCCGGAAAAACGAGATGACAAATCGATAAAGCAGCTTCTGCCTCTTTTTCTGGACCTAAAGAGCAGGCTTGTGGTGATTTTCGGTGGGGGAAACGTTGGCGAGCGCAAAGCCCGGCTGTTCTCTCAATATGGGCCTGTAAGAGTATTGTCCCGCGATTTCTCCCCAGGGCTCCTGGATCTGGAGAAGGACCTGCAAAGGCAGATTGAGCTGGTGGAGTGCGACCTATCCTCTGATTTTGGCAAATATCTTCAGGGCGCATTCATTGCTATTCCTGCTACCAGCGACTCAAAATTAAATCGTGCCATAGAAGAGGAAGCGGCAGCGCATGGAATTCTCGTGAACAAAGTTGAGGAGGCAGGAGATGTGGTGGTTCCATCTATACTGCGAAGGGGCTCAATTGGCATTGCCATCTCTACACAAATCCCGGGCCTTACCAAGTACCTTCGCCTCCGGCTGGAAGAGGAAATAACTGAGAGCTACCAGGACATGGCCCGGCTGCTCTCCCAGATAAGAAGGGAGAACAAAGAGATTGTGCCCATGCAGAAGGATCGCGCCCGCATAATCTGGGAGATACTGACGGACGATGAGGTTTGGAGGCTTCTGGAAGTCTCCTATGAAAAAGCCTATATGAGAGCCCGCTCACATGTTCGCCTTGATGAGCGAGATTGCCTCAATGCTGGTGACACACCGCAAGGCCTCCATTGATGAGATTGAGCGGGCCTGGCACGGAGATGTACAGACCCTTCTTAGATGGGTGGGCTCACAGGAACGGGTAGAAGAGTGCGCTGTGCTCAAGACCTGCAATCGTGTCGAGATTTATATCGTCAGTGTACGTGGCGAGAAGGTGCTATTCGACCTGGCTAAAAAGGCGCGCGTCTCATCTCGCATAATTGATTTTCATGATCATGATGAGTCCCTGCTTCACCTCTTGCGCCTGGCCTCGGGGCTGGAGTCCATGATCCTTGGCGAGGACCAGATATTGGGTCAGATGAAGGAGCTGGTCATGATGGCGAACAAGGCCGGAACGACAGGATGGATGCTGGATACGGCCTTCAAAAAAGCCATTGCCGTCGGAAAACGGGTAAGGAAAGAGACCCAAATTAATGAGAGGTCCGTATCTGTAGGCTCAGCCGCCGTTGACCTGGCCCAAGAAATTCTCGGGGATTTATCTGGAAAGTCCGTCCTGGTAATTGGAGCCGGGGAGACGGGGGAGCTCATATCCCGGGCGCTCATGGCTAAGGAGATCAGCTCTCTAGAGGTCACCAACAGGACCTACATCTCAGCCCAGAGTCTGGCCGAGTGCTTGGGTGCGAAGGCCGTGCCTTTTGAGGAGATGAAAGATCGTCTCAAGACAGCCGATGTGGTTATCAGCGCAACCTCTGCGCCTCATTATATCCTGCTCAAAGCGGACATCGAAAAGGCCATGGCGGGAAGAGAGAATAAGCTGCTCATAATAGACATTGCCAATCCCAGAGACGTAGACGAGGCGGCAGCAGAGGTTCCTGGCGTAGAGCTGCATAACATTGACAGCCTGAAGAATATCAGCAGTGAGAACCTGCTACATAGGATGGCTGAGGCCAATCGGGTCGAGGCCATCATCGCTGAAGAGATGCAGCTTCTCAAGGCTAAATACAAGAGAAAACAGGCTGAGGATCTGCTGGCCAGGCTATACTCCAAGGCCGAGGTCATCAAGGATCAAGAGGTCAAGCGGGCTATGAACAAGCTCTCGGCCAGGCATACTGTAGGTGAGATCGAGCAGAAGGTGCTCCAGGACATGAGCCATTCCATTGTTAACAAGCTCTTCTCCGAGCCCACCAAGACGCTCAAGCGAGCGGCGGAGCAAGGGGATACAGAGGTTCTTGCAGCTATTTGCGAGCTATTCCGGCTGGAGGAAAATAGATGAGGAGAATGAGGAGGCTAAGAGCGCCGGGAATTCGTGAGATGGTAGCGGAAACCCAGCTCTCCCGCAATGATTTAGTGCAGCCCATCTTTGTGGACGAGAGGATATCCGTGCCAAGGGCAATACAGGCCATGCCCGGACAGTTCCGGCAGAGCCTGGAGAGCCTGCCGGCAGAAGCGGGAGCCTTGGAGGATTTGGGAGTGCAGGCAGTGCTTTTATTCGGCCTGCCCGCTCAAAAGGATGAGGTGGGATCTGGTGCCTACGATCCGCATGGCATAATTCAGAAGGCGATAGCCGCCATAAAAGAGACAACCCGCTTGACAGTAATTACTGACCTGTGCCTGTGTGAGTACACCAGCCACGGTCACTGCGGCCTGATCCGGGGCGAGAGGATCCTAAATGATGAGACGCTGCCGATATTAGGAGAGACGGCAGTAAGCCACGCTCAGGCGGGAGCGGATATAGTAGCGCCCAGCGGGATGATGGATCACATGGTGCGGGCCATACGAGCCGCTCTGGACGTGGATGGATATTCCGACACGCCCATTCTCTCTTATGCCGCCAAGTACGCATCTACCTTCTACGGGCCTTTTCGCGAGGCGGCAGAGTCCGGATTTGCATTTGGTGATCGCAAGGGTTACCAGATGAATCCCGCCAACTTTTCCGAGGCGCTCTGGGAGGTGCAACTGGATATTGAAGAAGGTGCGGACATGGTCATGGTCAAGCCGGCCATGCCATATCTCGATGTTCTGCACGCAGTTAAGGAGATGTTCGGAATGCCTACTGCAGCGTATCAGGTCTCAGGCGAGTACTCCATGATTGCTGCTGCCGCAAAGCAGGGCTGGCTGGATGAGAGGGCGGCCTTCCTGGAGGCTTTGACCTGCATCAAGAGGGCGGGCGCTGATATGATCATCACATACTGGGCTAAGGAGTACGCAAAATTAAATCTATAAAGAAGCCACTTATTTCAGGAAATCCTGCCCAAAAGCCAATAAATCAGGAGGATGGCTGATAAAGCCCACAGATGCAGGTGGGCATTTTGCGGCGGAGTATTTCCTGTCTGAAGTTTGTCTGCATGGGCCGCACTCAATGTCGACCTGTTTTCAGGGTGGCTTTCTTCATGGGATTTGCTCTTCTCATCCGATGAGCTATTTGTCTTTTTTCCGCGTCCCCACTGGGGGTCAATCACATCCACGGAATTGCTCTCGGAGACCACCTTGTAGGCTATAGCGCCGATGCTGTATTCGGCAGTGGCACCGGGCAGAATCAGGCTCTCCTTCGCTTTTGTAGCGTTCTTCGGCATGATGGTATAGTTTTTAAAAATCGTATCATTTGGCCCGACAACTACTTTGGTCCAGGTTAAACTCGAGCTCAAGCTCGAGCAATTGCACCCTGAGCAATTGCCGCACCTACTTTTATTGATTTCAAGTTTTGCTCCAATTTCATCCGTGAGGTTCACCGTCAGGGTCTCTGTACCCAGATTTCTTACCGACAGAACTACTGGATAGCTCTTATTGATCTCCATTACGTCATTTACATATTTATGCAGATGAAGCTGGCCAGTAACGCGGAAGGTGCAGTCTCCTGAGGAATTGTGGACTGTGCCTATCGTATCCGAGAAATTCGCCCTGGCGATTATATTGTACTCTTTAGGATAAGGCAGGCAAGGCGCCTTGAGCGTGATCTTTTTCGGTTTGCTGCCCCCGGATTCGCCCATAATATGGCTCTCGCCTGCAGCAATCTCTGAGGTGCTGTACTTGAAAATGCCGTTTTTAAAGACGCTCATCAACGAAGGGTCCGATGAACTCACCACGACATCGATGTCCTCTGCATCCTCCATTCCAATATTTTCCATATCCAGCTTGAGAACTATCTCCTCTCCTGGATTGTATGTGTCTTTATCTGAGAATATGTGAAGGACCAGATCAGGAGCAGCAGCAAGCCAGAGGGTAACCTCGGCATGAGGGCCGTCGTACGCCTCGCCCAGCGGATCAGATACTACTACGCGTCCCACGGTTACATTGATCAGGTCATCAGGAGAGAAGTACTCGTTCTCCCCTAGCACCAGGCTTCTTTTATAGCTTTCATTGGTCAGATTGAGGAGAACCTTCGGGTGGGAGGAGCTCTCGCTTGAGAAGGCTTTGACCGTGATATTATAATTCCTCAGGCTGAGGCTATCGTTCCAGTAGAGATCGCCGCGGGCATAGTCTTGCCATTGCACTGATGTGGCTGTGTAAATCCATAAGAGAAGCAGAAGTGGCAAGAGGCGAACTGCAGGCATATTCATCGCCTGAAAGCAAAGTAGATGGAAATCAAGAGCATGAGCAGGTAGATGGACAGGACGCTGCTGCTGCTACTGCTGCTGTCTCCTTCTGCTCTGCGCATGCCCTCTTGCGTAAGCATATCTTCTTGCAGAGGCGGATCTTTAAGCTGCAAAGCAGGGATCGACAGAGGGTTGTTGCCATCTTTCTTCTCTATATCTTGATCGGATTCAGTATTATTTTGAACCTCCGGAGAGTCGTTGGTTGTTTCATTGTCTTGGGGTTCTGCCGAACTCATTCCTTTTGTAGCAATGAATAACAGAGACTCTTCGCCATCGACGAAGATCTTCTTTTTCTTCTGATACTCTTTGTTCGTTATGGGGTCCAGCCATCTTATCGATACTTCATGACTGCCGCTATTAATCTCGATAGATTCGAATGAATCCCATCCTTCTTTTAGCAACTTACCGTCAATAAAATCCTCATCGACATACAAATAAGCAACTATATTACCATCATTCTCATTTTTTGCTGAAACCTTCAGGTTGTAAACAGGCCTCAGAAAAACATCGATTGTCACTTTGTTTAATTCATTAAGACGGATCTCCTGGGTGACAGAATTGTTTTGAAATCTTCTTGTGGATGGATCTCGCCACATAGCTGTAAAAGTGTGTTTGCCGGGTTTTATAAATTCGTCTGTCTTTTTATAACGTGGGAATCCAGTAATGCCATATCCGTTTATAGTGCTAAGATAATCTTCTTCTTTTCCATCGATAAACAGATACACCTCACTAAATTGTACCTCTTTGTAAATGCTATTGATATATATTTGCGTGCAATTTGAGGTATTTGGGGCAACACCTACCTGGCTTGAAGCAGGCAAGGTATCATTTTGGCTATCTGCAACTATACTGGTAGAGGATAGTGCAAAGATGAAAACAAGCATCAGATATGCATTTCTCATCGGGCGACAAAATTGTCTCAGCAAATGTATACCTCCACCTCATTTAGCAGATTTCTTCATCTCTATATTATATCTATATTCTCTTATATTGTCTCATTTTTTGTATAATAACTTTTCTAAAGCATCGTTTCTTAAAGGATTTCTATTGACGAACGAATAGGTGTCTACCCTGCTTTCGAAATCCCTGCAGGCAACAATAGAAACAACATTATATAGAATGGAGTAGCTTTAGTAATGAATATGAATGCACATAATTTCAAACCTTTGTTTCGAATATATGCTTTAATGAATCGCGGAAAAGATGGGTAAATATTTGGGAGTGAAGAATATGAGTGACATGGCTTTATATATTTTATTAATATTCGGCCTTCCTCTTATTGGATTTATCTACTATTTAGAGCATAAGAGAAGGATGTACCTTCTGGAAAGATATGGCCTAAAGGAAGAACCTAACGGCACGGTTGGAGAGAAGAGGCTCATAAAGGGGCTCTTTCTTTCGTTGTCCGGACTATCTCTGACCTTTATTCCCAACATTGCTGACATTGTGGACGTAGAGGCAAGCGTTACCTTAGAGATGCTGCTCATTGGTGCTATTGTAACCTGTGCCGGATTGGCGATGGTCATTGGTGACAGCATATTGAGAGCAAAAAGCCCCTCTTCCGCATCCAATAGTTCATTTGAGCTGGAGGAAAAGCAATAGATCTTTAATTTTCGAGATCTTCCTGCCATGCCAGATCGCTGGACCGGCTG
>CAYXSJ010000060.1:0-13023 GCA_964467095.1 uncultured Methanotrichaceae archaeon | reverse complement strand
CTCAAGGCATTCTGATGGCCTTTACTGTCCCAGATGCAGGTTGTGCTCCTGCTCTGTACACCGTGTAGGCCGATGAGAGATGCAGCTTGTTGAGATTAAATTTTATCGAGTACAGCTCCGTCCCAATCTGTGGAACAACATCCATTACCACAGCGGCTCCGGAAACGGTGCCACTGGCCAGTACTCCGTAGGTGGTCTGGCCCTGAGTCATGCTGCCGAGCCCGAATATCCTGGACCCGGACTGATAAAGCTCCAGATATATCGTCTTGCCTTCAGAGAGCGTCACGCTCCAGCGACCGGCGGCTGTCGTAGTCTGAGCAGTGGATGTCGCTGTTTTCTTGCTGGTGGCGGGTCTTGATACCACAGAGCCCAATGCCAGCGGTCGGTCCAGGGATAACTGCATCTCCCTCAGAGCGGGATCGGAGGATAGATAGCTCCCAGCGGGTGAGGTGAAGATTGGATCTGTAAAATACTGAGCCATTTCGCTGCTACCGCCGCTGCTGACATATCCTCCTTCCAACCAGTCTGCGCTGCCGATTGCAGTTAGCAGGGCAGCCGATACGACAAAAATGTAACAAGCTTTGATCATGAACTGAACCTCAAAATAATTGTTTCGTCAATTAACTTAAACTTAACCGTCAAATAACTGTTGATGGCCTGTCTATTTTTTTTTGCGTCAGTTGCATTTTTCTTATTCATACATATATCAGAAATAGCCAGTAAATAATAACATTCATTATCGTTAACGGTACCCCTACCCTGGCAAACTCGAGGAAAGTCAGCGTCTCGCCGCTCTTCTCTGCATTTTGAATGATTATCACGTTGCTCGCCGCCCCCAAAATGAAAAGATTTCCGGCGATGGTGCTTCCCGCGGCCAGAGCCATGAGCGTCTCCTGGGAAGGATTGACCAGCAGCGGCTGGCAGAGGGCCACCAGGGGCACATTGGAGATGAGCTGGCTTAAGAGGACGCTGAAAGCCAGAATCGTGGGAATGGAAGCAAGATCAGCATGCGATCCCGTCAGAAGGGACTGAAAGATTCCTGACCTCCAGACGCTTTCCATCAAGACGAACATGGAGGCAAAGAAGATCAGAGTGCACCAGTCGATTTTTCTCATGACATCGAGTCTTTTGCTGCTGAAAAGAAGGATGGGCAGAGCTGAGATGAGGGCGATGTAGGTCAGCCGGAACTCGCCGCCTTCGCCCAGAACTACAGCACCTATCTTGGCCAGGATCAATGCGAAGAGGAGAATAAAGGATATGCGGGAGAGACGGGCAAGAGCCGGGTCCGAGATCTCTTCCCGGCTGATCTGCAGCGCTTTGTTATGAAACTGCTCCCTGTAGAAGAGTCTGAGCAGCAGATAGGCTAGCAGAAGGTTGGCAACCGTAGGCAGCAGCAGATACTGCAAAAAGACGAAAAAGGGATTGGACAGGTTCGCGTTGACGGCTATGAGCAGATTTTGCGGATTGCCTATGGGGCTCATGACGCTACCTATCGTCACGCCAAAGGCCAGCGTCAGGAGCAGAAGCTTAGGGGCTATCTTTAGCGTTCGGGCAAAGTAGAGCATGAGCGGCGTGCCGATGATGGCCAGAGTGTCATTCATGAGCAGAGAAGCGAGAAAGCCCATGGCAAAAAGAATGAGAAGCAGAAGCTGATCCAGATTCCGGGCCCGAGCAAAGATGCGATTGAACAGAAAAAGAAGATAGCCGCTCTCCTGCATGGCCGCGCCTATCACGAACATTGCTCCCAGGAATACCATCACATCCAGGTTTATGGCGCGAAAAGCGTCCTCCGGCGAGATCTGGCCCGTGAAGAGGACCGCTACAGCGCCCAACAGCATGATCTGCCAGATGGCAAGGCTATTTCTGCCCACCTGCCTCACTGCGATGAGTACGAAAACCGCAGCTAAGACCAATACTGAAATATTTGCATCATTTGCTGATTCGAGCATTTATAGATCCATTTCATCCTGAATCGTCCAGGCAGCGCGAGCACCTCCATTATGGGTCCAGGAAATATAGTTTTCCTTTTTTCTCATTGCACATTCATCCTGCACATCCATCCTTTTGCGACTGCTTCTGGACCTGGGATATGCATAAATTGTAATATATATCCCTGACCGACACCCTTATAGCTTGCTATAATGCTACATGCTACCACACAACATAGCTATCCCCTGGAAAGCCCGCAATATGTGTGCAGGCAGGCGGAAAAGGCTGCAATCAGGCAGCATTACGGCTGGTGATAATCGTGATCGGCATTGATGATCCTTGGATTTGGGGCGTCTATCTTCTTTGCATCCTTAGCTCGCTTTTATGCGTGATTTACGGCATGGTAAACTGGAATCGAGAAGGAGAGCTTGAGGCTTTGGAGATGAAGGAAGAAGCCGCCTGGGAAGAGAGTGAAGAAGAAATGCAGGAAAAAGAGCTGGGATTGTGATCTAAATGGATATTTTTCTCCTCAATATCATTATTCTAATCTATCTTCTTGCCACCCTCTATCTGGGTTACAGAGGCTGGAAATCAACTAAAGACTCAGAAGGCTATCTGGTAGCGGGCAGAAAGACCCACCCCTACATCATGGCCATGAGCTACGGTGCCACCTTCATCAGCACATCGGCCATCGTCGGCTTCGGCGGCAATGCCGGCCTCTTTGGCATGGGCCTTCTCTGGCTGACATTCCTGAACATCTTTGTGGGCATATTCGTGGCCTTCATTGTTTATGGCAAGCGAACTCGCAAGATGGGCCATAATCTCAACGCCATGACCTTCCCTGAGCTATTGGGAAAAAGATTTGACAGCAGGTTCATCCAATATTTCAGCGGCCTGGTAATCTTCCTGGGAATGCCCCTTTACGCCTCGGTAGTTCTGATAGGCGCGGCCCGCTTCATGGAGACCACTCTAGCCATAGATTTTGATGTGGCCCTTCTCATTTACTCGGTAATAATAGCTGCATATGTGATCTGGGGGGGGCTGCGTGGCGTCATGTATACCGATGCCATGCAGGGAACCATCATGTTCGTTGGCATGGTGTTTCTGCTCTTCATGACCTATTCTCATCTGGGCGGGATCATCCCGGCTCATCAGGCCCTTACAGAGATGGCAAATCTAGTTCCGGCCAAGCTTGCCGCTCAGGGACACGCCGGCTGGACGGTAATGCCTGTTTCCGGCAGCCCATGGTGGTGGACTTTGATGTCCACGATAGTTCTGGGCGTGGGAATAGGCGTGCTTGCCATGCCCCAGCTTGCCGTGCGCTTCATGACCGTCAAGTCTAACCGGGAGATTAACCGGGGCGTTCTCATCGGCGGGATCTTCATCCTCATGATGACGGGCGTGGCATTCACCGTGGGCGCTCTCTCCAATGTATTCTTCCTGCAAAACCAGGGAAACATATCCATAAACATCGCCAAAGGAAATGCCGACAGCATAATTCCCCTCTATATCAATGCCGCCACTCCGGAGTGGTTTGTCTACCTCTTCATGCTCACGCTCCTGGCAGCGGCCATGTCCACCTCCAGCTCCCAGTTTCACACTCAGGGAAGCGCGATTGGAAGGGATATTTACGAGACGCTGACGCATAAGCGGGGAAGCAAGTCCATACTCGTCACCAGGATGGGAATTATTCTTGCCGTCATAATTGCCGTAACCCTGGGCTATATTCTGCCGGAGAACATAATTGCTCGCGGCACTGCCATCTTCTTCGGCCTGTGTGCATCTGCCTTCCTGCCCATGTACACCTGCGGGCTTTACTGGCGAGGTGCAAGCAAAGCCGGTGCCATTGCCGGGATCTTAACCGGCACGCTCGTGACTGTCTTCTGGTATCTGTTCATCCATAAAGCCGAGGCGGTGCCTCTGGGAATATGCAAGATGCTATTGGGACGGGATGTGCTGATCACTCAGATGCCCTGGCCGGTAGTGGATCCGATATTGATAGCCTTGCCGCTGGCGGCGCTGGTAACCGTAGCTGTAAGCCTGATGACAAAGAGACCAAAAGATAAACATCTGGAGGAATGCTTCAAAGGAATAAAGTAATTTTTATTACTACTTTTTGTTATTATGTAATAGATATCTATTCTATTATTTTTGTTGAATCTACTTTTTCCTGCGTGGGAAAGGAATTGAAACCCAAAACCAGAAAAGCTAAAAGCTTATGCAATATTGCAGATGTCTCGGAGATGACATTAGATGAAGTTGATCGCGGCGATGGCCGTTTTAATTATGCTCATTTTAGCCGTCCCCCCGGCCATTGGGGAGATGACCGACTACCAGAGAGGAGTGGCCAATGGGCTGAAGATCGGACTATTTATGGGCGAATATTATGGACGGGGTCAGTACGTAGTGAACTATGCCGGGCAGCATAATACCTATTTGGAAAGCTATAATCAGTTTCTATGGACGTCATTTGCCAACAACCAGACCCTGATCAATGAGTTCACGCGCATGCCCATTGCCGTAGCGCCCCAATCTTCAAGCACAGGAGTACTAAAACCGGATGCAAGCGGAAGAATTCTTGGCTATCCTGCCGATTCTTACTACACATGGGTGGGTGCGGTTCCGGGAACGTCACCCGAAAATCCAGGGAATGCTCTGCCTGGTGTTTAAATAAAAAAGCAATTCCCGGATGTATCCCGTTTTGCCGGGAATTTGCACTTTTTGCAAAATAGCAATTTATTACTGAAGAGAGAGCGCCCAAAACTCTCCCAAAGTTTGATATCCTGCCAACCATATTGGCAGATTCATTCATGGAACTTGATCTGCCAATCCGCCTGGGCAAAAAAAATTGGCTGATAGTCTTCACACTAGCCCTTGTCATCCTGCTTTCTTACTACATTTGGCCGCTTCTTGACGGCCTTGTCCTGGGCCTCGTCTTCGCCTACGTGGGTCGACCGGTGCGTGATCTATTTGGAAAGAAGCGGCGGATCGGCTCGCTGGCTTCCATCATCTGCATTGTCGTTCCGCTCTCAGCGATCTTTGCTACGGGAGTCATCGAGACATCAAACCAGATCAGATGGCTGGAGAGCCATCAGAGGGAGATCGTCTCACTCATCTATGAATTTGTCTCAAAGGTACACATTCCGCAAGCTATATTCGATGAAATCTCACGAGGCATGTCCAATTTGATGGGAATGGGCCTCAATCTTTTGGCCAGCCTGCCCGTCTTCAGCCTGGGCTCAACCATCACCCTGGGAATTGTCAATTTATTGATCGCCTTCTGCGTCTGCTACTTTTTATTGCTCGATGGAGATCAGCTCTCTCAAGCCATAAAAGAGCTTTTCAATCTGGAAAACGGCAGCTTTGAGCTGCGCTGCCTGGACAGAATAGACAGCATTCTTTACGGCGTTTATGTGGGCAGCATCTACACAGCCATCGCGGGCGGGATTACCTCTGTGGCCATCTTTTACATATTCGCGGTTCCCCGGCCCTTCGCCATGGCCAGCATCGTCTTCCTGGCCGGGATGGTGCCATTTCTGACCTGGCTGGTCTTTATTCCCACGGCTGTGGGCCGGTACATTGATATCGGACCCCTGGATGCCGGGCTTTTCTTCCTGGCCGCTTCCGTTCTGGTTCACATCGCGGAGCTGGTCATTCGGCCTTACATAGTCTACACCAAGTCCTCGTTGCATCCACTGCTGGTGCTGCTTGCCTTCCTGGGAGGCGGCCTCGCAGCCGGAATTGCCGGCTTCTTTTTGGCTCCGGCCATGGTAGGTGTGGTAACCGGCATCTACCGGGTGATTACTGAAGAACGGGCGAAAGTGAACATCAATCGTTGATAGACGAATACCGAAAACTATTTATTCGTTAATCGCAGTGTAGTACTTGGCAAAAGTCCATCTATTTTATCCCTCCTACACCAAGACTTTTGCCTCCCTCCTTCTCAATGCCGCCCCTCAAAATCCGTATATACTTTGCCATTGTCACCATAATTTTGAATGGAAGATGACAGCCGCCTTTCCCTTGTTGCAGAACTGATCCGCGATCATATCTCCCTGAACGAAATTGACCAATATCATGCAAAGACTGGTGTGCAAAGCCGCGACTTCGCAGTGGTGGAGCCGCGAGATTTTGCCGGAGAGATATTCGCCGTAGACGGATCCAATACGGCCATCTGCAACTGGACGACGGCCAGTGTGAACATGATTCGAGCAGGCTATGCCGTCTACCGGGGGAGAGAATGGAAGCGCACTGTCATCACCTTTGACGATGTCCTGCTGGCCGATCCGAAGCTATGCAGAAATATGTTCGATCCCTATCTGGAGGAATTCTTCGGCCTGAGCGGAATCGACCTCAAGGAATCTGATCTGGATCGACTCTCCAGCTACTACCGGGAGCTGCAGGAGTATGTGGCTATAAATGATGCCCTGGAGCATGCCCATGCAGGAGATATCATCCTTTACGACGGCAGCTTCGACGTCTTTGAACCCCTGAGGGGCGCTCTTGCCACCATCTTCTCCCGTGCTCATGAAAAGGGCATAGCCATTCTGGCCGTGGCCAAGTCCAGCTCCCTATTCTGGGGCGAGGAGATCTGCTTGCCCTTTGTGCAGCATACCAGCATGGCCGGAAGCCTGCTTTTGCCAGGCGCTGCCTGGTATCTCAGCCTGAAAGATAAAAAAGTAGATGCGGGCCAGGGCAGATGGAACGGCGAGACCTATATCGTCCGCTTCTGCGGGCAGTCCGAGAACGCCTTCCGGGTGGATGCGCCTTCCTTCCTTCAGGGCGAAATGGAATCGGTTCTTGGAAATCTGGCAGCCCACTCCTGCTCCGCTGAGTGCCTGGGCTATCCTCATGCTCTCTTCCGGGCGCACCGGGATATCCGGATCACTGAGCAAGAGGGGGCAGCTGTGCGACAGAGATTAATGGCCTGGCTTTCGGAATTGGGCATGACTCATTCGGAGATAAGAATGCTTATGCAGGACTTCCACGACATCCTGGAGATGTATCCCAGAATTTAAAGTTTAGAGAAGAAGGTGAAGAAGAAGGTGGCCATAAAGCAGGAGCAGAACCAGCCCAACAGTGCTGCAAGTCTGTTGAACAGAAAAGTGATAGAAGGGAAAGATACAACCTATCGCATCGTCTCTAAAAACGTTTCAGAGTATCATTTCATTGTACCCTTTGATCTTTCCGAGGATGAAAGGGTGGAAGTGGGGCAGATATTCTCCATCAAAGATCAGGGCTTGACGTTTCTTGCTCGCGTTCTTAACATCGAGCACAGCTCAAACTACGACGGCCACTGGGACACCACCATGAAAGGGGTTCAGTTCTTCGATGACGATCAGATATTCAACCGCGTCATAGCCGAGCCCCTGGGCTGCATAAATAAAAAATTGGAATTTAAAAAGTCCAGAACACTGCCCACAAAATTCGCGCCCGTAGCGCGAGCGGAGAAAGAAGAGTTTAGGTTTTTAAGCCAGGTGATGGGTGATATCGAGGTTGGATACCTGAGAAACGGCTCGCGGCTGGTCGAAGAGATTCCCGTGTCCCTGCACAGTGAGGCCATGGACCACCACATGGGCGTCTTTGCCACCACGGGCATGGGCAAGTCCAACTTCATGAAGGTCTTTGCCGCCTCATGCATGCGACTGTTCGCGCGGGGCGAGTCCAGGTTCGGCCTCCTCATCGTCGATCCTCATGGCGAGTATCTGAAAGGCAAGGGTCTTATCAAAGGTCTGACCCATCTCAAGAAATACCGGGAAGGGCTCGCATGCTATTCCACAAACAGGCAGAACGCCTCCGATCCGGGTGTGGAGGAGCTGGCCATATCGGAAAGCGAGATTTTTCCGGAGGACATTGCTCTGCTGTATGAGTGGTCGGCGCCGCAGCGGGATGCCCTGGAAGCAGTCTCCAGGATCTTCGACCCGGCGAGCTGGCTGGAGGAGATCAAAAGCCCGGAGGGCATGGCTCGCATGATGCAAGAGGGCTTCAAGGACAGCACCGTCATGGTTTTGGTTCGAAGGATTAAAAACGAGCTGGAGAGAAATCCGTACATTCGGAAAAGGTCCAGCCTGTCCAATATTTTGGCCAATCTGCAGAAAGGAAAGGTCGTCCTGGTAGATATACCCAGAATGAGCGACCGATCCGAGCTCTTCTTGCTCTCCGTTATATCGCGCTATATTCTGGATGAGTATAAAAAGGATGAGATAGAGGGCCAGGAGAGCCGCAAGAACTGCCTCATCACCATTGAGGAGGCGCAGAGGGTTTTGGGTGCAGGCAGCAATACGGCACGCTTCGAGAAGATCGCTCGGGAGGGGCGCAAGTTTGGAGTGGGCCTATGTGCCATCACCCAGCAGCCAAAGCTCATAGACAAGCAGCTTCTCTCTCAGTTCAACACTCTGGTGGTCATGGGCCTGGGGGACAGAAACGACCGCCTGCAACTGGAAGAGTCGGCCAAGCAAGATCTCTCCTCCATGGATATCGAGATTCAGACCCTGGAGAAGGGCGAAGCAGTCGTATCAACTCTGAGTATCCCCTTCCCTGTGCCCGTCAGGATACACCGCTATGAGGATTACTTGCGCCGCCTGGATAGGGAAGATAAGCCCGAGAGCCTTATTACCAGGGGCGGCTTCAAGCCGTTTTTGGATTAGGAAGCCAAAGCAAATGAAGATAATTCACCTGGCAGATTCGCACCTGGGCTTTTCCAGCTACAGCCGACTGGATGAGCATGGCAGAAATCGCATAGAAGAGATGGTATATTCCGGTTTTGAGCAGGCCATAGACAAGATCATTGAGATAGGACCTGATGCAGTCGTCCATGCAGGCGATGTCTTTCATCACGTTCGCCCCAAGATCAAGCCCCTGGTAGTCTTCCAGAAGGGCCTTTTAAGGCTCATGGAAGAGGACATACCTGTGATCATAATCAGCGGCAATCACGACGCACCCAAGAGCTTCTCATCCACCAGCCCCTTCCGCCTCTTTGAGGATCTGAGGGGTGTTCATATCGCCCAGAGGTATGAGTACGAGAGAATTGAAGTAGGAGACCACTATTTTCACTGCATCCCATTCTGCCTGGAGCCGCAGGACTACTTGACCGAGTTTGAGAGGATAGAACGCATGGGAAGAGATGTGCTGGTCATGCACGGCCTGGTGGAATCACTTCAGAACAGAAAGATGAGGAGCGTGGGAGAGCATGAGCTCAAGGACAGCTTCCTTAAAAGCGATTTTGACTATATTGCTCTTGGCCACTTCCATGGACAGGCCCAGCTTTCCAGGAACGCCTGGTACAGCGGCTCTCTGGAATACTTTAACTTCGGCGAGGCCCAGGACAAGAAAGGAATGCTGCTGGTAGACCTGGAGACAGGTAGAGCCGAGAGCGTGCCTGTAAAGCCCAGGTACATGACAGATCACCCGGCCATAGATTGCAGCGGGATGCGCTCAGAGGAAATTGCAGAATGCCTGATGGAGCTATGCCACGAAGATGAGATCAGAGACAGAATGGTGCGCATCACTCTTAAGAACGTCAATCGTGCCGCTTACAGGAGCATAGATCAGGGAAGTCTCTACCGGCTGGGAGTCTCTGCGCTCTACTTCAAGATCCGGCCGGAGTTTTTGGATGAAGAGGAGCATTTCGAGCGTTCTATTGACCGGCGGACGCTGCACGAGGAGTTTTCCGGCTACATGAATGAGGAGTCCTCTCGAGAACTGATACCGGCAACGATAAAGGATGATGTAGTGGCCTATGGATCGGAGATTATGAAGAAGGCCGTACTGGCCAGGCATAAAGAGGCACTGGATGCATCTTAATAAGCTGGTCATGAAAAACTTCAAAAAGTTTCGCCGCGCCGAGCTGCAGTTTTCCGACGGGCTGACCGGCATTGTGGGCAGCAACGGATCCGGCAAGAGCACCATAGTGGAAGCCATTGCCTGGGCTCTTTACGGAAACAGGGCTTCGAGCATTAAGAGAGACTTCATTCGCAATGCAAGAGCCAGAGAATCTGATGCTGTGGAGACCAGCCTTACCGTCTCCCTGGGCAAGCAGGAGCTTGTCATCTACCGGGCCATGAAAGGAAAGAGCTTGACTCCGGAGGCCTTTCTCGTGCTGGATGGGCAGAGGATTGCCACAGGCAGCAAAGAGGTGGATGTGAGGCTTGAGGATATTCTAAAGATCAATTATCAGGACTTCATGAAGACCTTCTACGCCCGGCAAAAGGACCTGGACAATCTGCTCAAAGAGGGAGGGATGGGCAAGAGGGAGTATCTGCTCAAGCTCCTGGGCCTGGAAGACATCAAGGAATATGCCATCGATCTGATCAAATCCGATCGAGCCTCTTTGGAGGAGCAAAAGAGCTGGCTGGCGGGAGCGCTGGCTGAGATCGGAGACGTAAAGTCCCGGCTGGAGAAGGCTATCCAGGACATTGCTACGGAGAGAAAAGGCCTGGAGGAAGCAGAGAAAAGCCAGGCAGCTTTGCTGGAGGCTGGGGAGAAGAGACGGCAGGAGCTGGAGGCCATGGCCGAGAAGATGCGCAGGCACGGCCTTTTGGCGGAGAGGGAAAAGAGCCTGGAGGCAACGGATAAAGAGCTGAAAGAGACGAAAAAAGCAGGGGAAAAGCGGCTCTCTGAGATTGATGCCTGCAAAAAGAGGCTTTTGGATATTCAGCCGATGCTGGAGAGGCTGGCCGGCATAAGGGATAGGCTGGAGACTTTGCAGCCCATAAGAGAGGTCTATGAGGATACGGCCCGCCGTATGGCATCCCAGGAGGCTGCTTTACAGGGCGAGAAAAAAGCGTTTGCGGAAAGCCAGAGAAGGCTCCTGGAGCTGGACAAAGACGCAGCAATGCGAGAGGATCTCCGGCCTAAAGAGGAAGAGCATACGAAGCTTCAGGCCCAGCTCCTCGTCCTGGAGGGCCTCCGGGATAAGCATAGCGAGATGCAGGCCCGCCTGAAGGAAGAGGCGGTCAGAGAGCAAGCGATAATTGCTAATCTCTCCCGCTCGAAAAAGCTGATTGATGATCTCTACACAGCCCGGACCAGGCGGAAGGAGATCGAGGGCTGCCCGGAGGAAGAAAGGAGATGCAAGGTCGAGCTCCTGGAGCTTTCCCGGCAAAGAGAGCTGCAAAAAGAGCTGGACGGCCTCCTGGCCAGAAAGAGTTCTCTGGAAGAGCGCCTGGCAAGGCTGAAGAGTGAGGCGGAAAAAGCACGCAGCGATTTTGAGGAACTGAGCAAAATCGAGGAGAAGGAGGCACAACTGCGCCGCCAGGATAAGGATCTCGATCAGCTCGGCAGCGAGCTTAACCGGGTCCTGGCCGATCTGAGAGGAAGCTACAGGGTAGAGGAGAATACCCTGGCCGAGGCGGAGCGCTCCATAAAGAAGGTTATGGCTCTGGGAGCGGAAGGCCTCTGTCCCACCTGCGAGCGGCCGCTGGAGGGCCAGCGCGATCTGCTCATAAAGAAGTACGAAAACTCTGCGGCGTATGCAAAAGCGGAGAAGGAAAAGCTCGCCGCCAGGATTGCCGCTCAAACTGAAAAGATTGAGGGGGCGACCAGGTCGAGGAGCAATCTGCGAGCGGCCTTCGACGATTTGAATGCAAAAAAAAGCCGGCGTTCGGCTCTGCAGGCTGATTTGAGGAGCCTGGCCATGCAGATGCATGAGCTGCAAACTGAAATCAAGGAGATCTCGACCAAAATCGAGGGCCTGGGAATAGTCAGCTTCGATGCCGGAAAGCTGGAGAGGGTTGAAGCAGCTCTAAGAGCTCTCGGGCCTGTAGTTATAGAATACGCCGGACTTTGTCTGCGGCTGGAGGCTCTGCCCGGTCTGGAAGCGGAGAATGCCCTGCTGCAAAAGGATCTGGCAGCTCTAAAGAAGAGGCAGGGGCAGCTCACCCTGCAGATAAAGGCCCTGGGCTACGCAGAATCGGATTACATAGAAGCCAGAAAGCGCGAGGACTCCCTCAAGCCGCTGCACGACCGTTTTCTCGCAGTCTCGGAGAGGGCGGCACAAATTCCCGCCTTATTGGAGAGGATGAAAGGGCAAGAGCAGGAGATAGAAAGGCTCGACCTGGCCCTGAAGGCTATGCAAATTTCGCAAAAGGATCTGGGCTATAGTCCGCAGGAGTACGAGGCTCTTTTTAAAGAGAAGAGGACCCTGGCAGCAGCGGAGAGCGAGGCGCAAAAGATCCGGCTGATGGTGGCGGGCGAGATCGAGGCGAAAGAGAGGCTGGCTGCAGCCCAGGCTGCCCTGGAAAAGCTCAATTTTGATCTGGGTGTGTGCAGGCAGCATCTGTCCGAGCTGGCATACAGCGGCAAAGAGCATGAAAAAGCGAAAGCCATGCTGGCGCGGGCAGAGGAAGAACTGGAGGCGGCCAGGAAAGCTGTTTCAGAGCGCCAGGTGCAGATGGGCGTCCTGCTTGCAGCCCGGGACAGGCTTTCTCAGGAAGCGCAGAGGAAAGAAGAGCTGGAGAAGAATGCCGCTCAGGTGGGCAGGAGAGCGGAGGTGGTGGAGGTGACTCGAAGTCTGGTCAACAGCTTCATGGACCAGGTATTGATCCGGGTCAAGAACGACATCGCCCACTCCGCCGGCGAGATCCTGGAGGAGGTCTCAGGCAAGTACAGCCTGCTCAAGATTGATGATGACTTCAACATCCAGGTTGAGGACGGTGGCAGTTATTATCCCATATCCCGCTACTCGGGCGGAGAGATCGACATGATCGCCGTCTCCGTGCGTGTGGCCATCAGCGAGTATTTGATGCGCTTCGGGCCGGATGGAGAGAGCTACTCCTTCCTCATCCTGGACGAGGTATTCAGCAGCCAGGACCAGGAGCACAGAGAGAAGATGATTCAGATGCTCCGAAGCCTGGAGGAGCGTTTTCCCCAGATCATCGCCATCAGCCACATCAGCGACGTGCAGGGGCAGTTTGACAACACTATGCAGGTGGTGGAGGACGAGCTGGGAAACAGCAGGGTGGAGGCACTTTAAGTTAGTACGAAAATCCGTCCTGGCCTCGACATCCAATCTTATTTGCTTTATCAGCACTAATTGACTTGTGAACGGGATTCCCCTGCGAAAGTCCTCACTATTCTGCAAATTACTTATTACCT
>CAYXSJ010000059.1:0-13235 GCA_964467095.1 uncultured Methanotrichaceae archaeon | reverse complement strand
ATGTTATCTTTTCTGCAGGCGTGACGCCTCATTCTGGCTTTTTTTCATCTCTCTTTCGTAGGCCCGAATCACATCCGTTCTGGTGACTATTCCTATCAGCTTTTGTGTACTTCCCTTTTCCACTACCGCCAGCCTGCCTATGTTGTTCTCATACATGATGTCCATAGCAGACTTGGCGGACTGATGTGCATTGATGGTAATGAGGGGTCTAATGGCTACGTCTTTTACGGTCATGGTTTCTTGTTCTTCCAGGGGGATCCTCCTGATATCGTCAAAGGTTATCATCCCTGCCAGATTCCCGTCGTCTACCACCGGAAAGCCGGTGTAGTTGTAGCGACAGATATCATCTCTCACCTCTGAAATTCTGGTATTTGGGCTGACTGTGACAACCTGCTTTTGCATGGCCTCGGCCACTGAGACCTCGGAAAGCACCGGTTGAGGAAGCTCCAGAAAGATGCCTTTCCTCATTAGATTGATGGTGTAGATGGAGCCTCCCTTCAATAGAATGCGTGCGACGGTATAGCTGAGTATGCAGCAGATGATGAGGGATGGCAGGCCGTTGTAGTTGCCGGTCATCTCGGTTATCATGAATATGCAAGTGAGGGGAGCACCTGCTGTTCCGGCGAAGAAGGCCCCCATCCCCAGCAATCCGTAATCCAGGGGATTGGCAATTAAATGAGGTGCAGCGATCTCGGCCATCAGACCAACTGCCAGACCGAACATGACCCCTATGTAAAGGGTTGGGGCGAAGACGCCGCCGCTTCCTCCAGATCCCACCGTTGAGGCCGTGGCAAGGACCTTGAAGAAACCCAAAGCGAGCAATAGCAGCAACACCTCACCTGACGGCCCACCAGAGGCCAGTTTGAAGACATTATTGATGCCTTCGTAGCCCACGCCCATGATGCCATAGTTGAAGAAGAACAGACCGCAAATTCCGGCGGCAATTCCTCCCACCGCCGGTTTCAGCATTTCGGGTATGGGAAGTTGCAGGAATCTATCCTCAAAGAAGTAGTAGCTTTTGACCCAGAGAAATGAGAGAAATCCGAATAGAGGGCCCAGGAGAAAACAGAGAACCATATCGAAGGTGGTAAAGTAAAATGCGGGGTTGACAAATTCCTGCACAGGATCTATGAGCGCCGATGCCACTGCTTTTCCTACTACGGCTGCTAGAAGAACTGGCACGGCGTCAATTGATGTGAATTTTTTAGAGATTACTTCCATGCTGAATATCGCCCCGCCCATGGGGGCATTGAAGGTGGCGGCAATGCCAGCGGCTACGCCACAGCAGGTGAGCACTTTCACATCACGGGCTGAAAGCTTTATCGCTTTGCCTATCGCAGAGCCTGTCGAGGCTCCAATAAGGGAGATGGGTCCCTCCCGTCCGGCGCTGCCGCCGCTGCCAAGAGTTATAGCTGAGGTACAGATGAGGGCCAGGCCAGCCCGTTTTCTGATGTCTCCACTAAACTTTTGCAGAGCGATCATGATGTGCGGGATGCCGTCGCCCCTGGCCTCCGGGGCCAATTTGTAGATAATGGGACCAACTATCAAACCGCCCAAGACGGGAAGAAGCACAATGAAATAGCCGCCTGGCGCATGCGGCAGCAGAAAGCCGAAGAAGAAATCATGGGCAAGCTCTACCAGCTTTCGGAAGGCCACTGCACCCAGGCCCCCGCTTATTCCTACCACAATGGAAAGCAGGTCCAGGTAAATCCATCGCGAATCTTCTGAGAGTTTTGGATGCGTATCCATCTATTCGCCAATTGCATTTCTAATGATTAAAGTGCTTTTTTCCTTACTGAACGTGAAGCCATAAATGGTTGGCGTTTTGGGGGCTATCTTCTGCTTGCTAGGCAAAATCGTGCGGAAGTCTCGTCTCCCGCAAGTCTCTCCTCAAAATGGGCTAGATATAAAGACAATCAAGCACTCTATTCTGTAGCCTCTATAATGTACTCCGAAAGCCTGGTCTGCGCAGCCATACACTTCTCGCCGGGAATCTCCACAGGATAAAGCCCCGTAAGACAGCCCATGCAAAGATTCTCCTTGGGTATGCCCACCGCATCCACCAGGCCCCTGTGGCTCACATAGCCCAGGGAGTCTGCGTTGATCACGGCCTCCACGCCGGCCACGGTCTTGAAGGCGGCAATCAGCTCCTCGCGGCTGGCCATGTCTATGCCCAGATAGCAGGGCGCCATGATGGGCGGGCTGCCTATGCGCACGTGCACCTTTTTGGCCCCTGCCTTTCTGACCATGTCCACGATTCTGCGGCTGGTTGTGCCACGCACGATGGAGTCGTCCACTAAGACCAGCTTATGCCCCTCGATGTTGGGCCGAATGGTATTCATCTTCAGGCGCACAGCCGTCTCTCGCATGCTCTGATCGGGCATGATGAAGGTCCTGCCTATGTAGCGGTTCTTCATCAGGCACTCCCTGTAGCCGATCCCTGAGTACTGATGATAGCCCACCGCCAGGGTTATGCCTGAGTCGGGAATGGGCGTGACCGTGTCGGCGCAGGCCGGATGCTCTTTTGCCAAATTGGCTCCGATGTTCACCCGCACCTCGTAAATCAGGCGGCCGTCCATGATGCTGTCTGGACGGGCGAAGTAAATGTACTCGAATATGCAGTGCGCCGGATGAGAAAGGCGCGTCAATTGATACGACTTCATCTCGCCGTGCCTGATAACTACAAGCTCGCCGGGCATAACATCGCGAATGAGCCGTCCATTCAGGGTATCTATGGCGGCGCTCTCCGAAGCCACCATAAAACCGGAATCGATCTCGCCGATGCAAAGAGGCTTGATGCCCAGAGGGTCGCGCACAGCAAGGACTGTGTCCCCCCAGAGAAAGACCAGGGAATACGAGCCCACGATCTTACGCATCAGCGCCCGCACGGCTTCTTGCAGATCATAGCGCAAAAGCTCTTTTACAAAAAGATGAGCTACAACCTCTGTATCCGAGGTGGAATAGAATATGTCCCCCGCCTGCTCCAGTTGCTCCCGGAGCTGGCAGGAGTTCACCAGATTTCCGTTATGTGCTATGGCAATGGCCCCATCTTTGTATTTTACCAGCAGGGGCTGGCTGTTTTCTATGCACGATCTGCCGGATGTTGGATATCGGACATGACCAATGCCCACCTGGCCGCGCAGCAGCGCGATTTGAGCATCGTCGAAGACCTCGGATACAAGGCCCATGCCCCGGTGGGTGCGTATGGCCTTGCCGTCATGCACCGAGATGCCAGCTGCCTCCTGTCCCCGGTGTTGCAGGGCATAGAGGGCATAGTAAATGGACTTAGCTACATTATTGCCCGTCTCATTGAAGGAAATACCGACAACGCCGCAGGCATCGTGCAACTTTTTGCCTCTAATAATCTGCCTTTCTCATCCACTTGTGACTTCCCATTCGCAGCTTTGTCGAAGAGCCAAAGCCACAATGAACACATACTTTTCGTTTGAAGTTAAACGATATGCTGCCACAGCGTCGGCATCGAATATGCGAACTCTTGTGGCGCTTGCCCATAGAAGGAGTACCTTTAGTCATCTAGAACACCTCAAGGTGAAATATATACAACGTTATCTCCTCGCACGATTACAGTTCCAATCTTGCGTGCGACCGCCCCTTCTGCCACTTCTTCAGTTTTTTCGAGCACCAGGTTCATGTGTATATCATAACCTTGCAGCTCTCCCCGAAAGACCCTTCCGTCCTTTAGCTTAACTATGACAGGCCCATTCAGTGATTCATTCAGAATATCAAGCGGTCTCTGACCCATTAACCTCTCTCCAGCGATGATAACCGCAAAAGGCTTCAAATTCCAGACGTGCTCGTTGCATATTTAAACCTATCGGGATATCTGAAAAGCATGAAGATAAAATCCAGGCATCACCTCAAGGGGAGCGACGCTCGGAAGGTAATTGCAAAGATTGAGCCCTTCCTGGACGATCCATCTCGCCTGCGCAAATCATCGCTGGAAATGGCGATAAGCGACGAGGGAGTAGATCTCATCTTCGTAGATGGCCGGCCTTTGATGATGATTGTGGAAGAGCAGCCCTTCTTCACCGTTCTGGGGGCCATTGAACTTACGCCGAAAAAGAAGCTGGTTGTAGTGGATGCAGGTGCGGTGCGCTTTGTCGTCAATGGTGCGGACATCATGAAGCCGGGAATAGTCTCTGCCGATCCGGAGATAGCCGTCGGCGACCTGGTGGTAATCGTAGAGGAGAGGCATAAAAAGCCTCTGGCCGTAGGCCGGGCCCTGGTCGCGGGAACGGAGATGAAGGGCGAGGGAAAAGCGGTCAAGTCGCTGCACCATGTGGGCGATGCGATCTGGAACGGCCTGGAGGATTGATATGGAAGAGATTGGAGAGATGATCGGCAAGGGATTTGGCGTCTGGAGAAGCAACTTAAACCTGTGTATTCCCTTCCTGCTCAACGTCTTTGTCTCCATGCTGATCGTCGTGCCCTTTCTGATGGCCTTCTTTATGACCTTCCTGCCTGTGGAGAGCATGAATGTAGCTTCGCTGCAAAATGATGTGGAGATGCAAGAGCTACAGGCAAAGATACAAGAGCATTTGAGCAGCCTGGAAACGGGCAAGATAATGCAATTCGCAGCTCTCTTCTTCGCGCTGGGCGTGCTCCTGTCTTTAGTTAATGCATTCTTCACGGCGGGAGCCATCGGCATGGCCAGGCAGGCACTGGAGAAAGGGAAATCAGATGCCGGTGCCATGTGGTCTGCCGGGAAGAGGCATTTCTTTAATATGTTCCTAACGAGCCTGCTGACGGGACTTTTAACCCTGGCCGGCTTGATCTTCCTTCTGCCAGCCCTGGCGCAGGGGACGCTGTCTTTGCAGGCGGATTCGCAGACGATGGGCACGCTGGCAGTGAGCTTGCTACTGTTTATTTTTTATGCCCTGGCCCTCTCTGTGATCCTGGTCGCGGTGCCTTACGCCCTGGTAGTGGAGGGCCTGGGGCCAGTGCAGGCCATTCTGGCAGCCGTAAAACTCTTCAGATATAACAAGTTTGATGTGATAATCCTCTGGCTGGTGGTAGCTGCTTTGTCTATGGGCCTGCAGATGATCGGGGGCGCCTTTTCTGCGGGCGAGGGGACAGGAGGCCAGCCCCTCTCAGCGATCACAGGAATCGTGAATCTCCTGGTTTTAGCGCCACTATCCAATCTCTGGTGGACAAGGCTTTATATGAATAGAAGTGGGATGCTCAAGGTGGATGAGGTGATGGATCCGTGGTGAATTTTGCAAATTTGAATTATACAAATCTTATTTTGCGCTTCAGGCAGTATACGTTGATGCAGCAGGCAGCCATTGCCGGTCTGATCGTGTTCCTGATATATATACCATATTCCTACTTTTTGCTAAATTTGAACCTCGTAGAATCGATCAGCATGGCGATATATTCTGCCATCCTCTTCATAGTAGTGTACTATATCACATCATCAATTATTACGAAGAAGACCCGGCAGTTGGCAAAGCAATCCGTGGGGCCGAAGAAGGGCCTTCGCAATAAATGATGCGCAATCAGGTCAAGCGAGGCGGGCAGGATCTTCTCCCTAAAGTATAAGTCTGCAGCAGGATACAGTTCCCTTCGAGGATGGAAGAATGGAGCTAAAGATCGTAGATATAAAAATTCCTGAAGGAGCGAATCTGATCTTAGGGCAGAGCCACTTTATCAAGACCGCTGAGGATATCTATGAGGTCATGGCGGGCACGGTCCCGTCAGCGAAGTATGCCGTCGCCTTCTCCGAGGCCAGCGGCGACTGCCTGGTGCGCACGGAGGGCAATGATGAAAGCCTCATCGAGGCAGCCAGGCAAAACTCTCTCTCCCTGGCCTGCGGCCATACATTTGTAGTGCTGATGAAGGGAGCTTTTCCCATCAATGTCCTGAATGCCATCAAGGCTGTTCCGGAGGTCTGCGGCATCTTCTGCGCCACAGCCAATCCTCTGCAAGTGGTCGTGGCCGAGACAGAGCTGGGTCGGGGGATTATGGGCGTCATCGACGGCTTCTCTCCCAAAGGTGCCGAGAGTGCAGTTCAGGTCGAGGAGAGGCGCAAGCTGCTGAGGAGGTTTGGATATAAACTTTGATCTGGCTGTAAAAAACGGCCGGGTTTTCACGGCTCGCGGCCTGATGAGCATAGACATCTGGATCAAGGAAGGGCGGGTTGCATCTCTGGGCGGAGCGCATAGGGCCGAGGAGAGAATAAACGCCAGAGGCATGCTGGTCCTGCCCGGAGCCATCGATGCCCATGTTCACTTCCGGGATCCTGGCCCCAATTACAAAGAGGACTGGGCCAGCGGCTCGGCTGCGGCTGCTGCGGGGGGCGTGACCACGGTAATCGACCAGCCCAACACCATTCCCCGCACACTGGATGCCCGTTCTTTTGCAGAGAAGCTGGACATAGCCAGACATCGCTCTCTCGTGGACTATTGCCTTAATGGCGGAGCGGGAAAAATCGATGATCTGGCGGCTGCCGGTGCTGCGGCCATAGGCGAGATTTTCTCCTATGAGCACAGCGACCTGGAGATGCAAAAAATCCTGACTGAAGTGGAACGCTCCGGGATGCTGGCCACCCTTCATGCCGAGGACGGATTGATCATAAAAGAGAACACCACCCCTCTCTTGGGCCGGCATGATCCCGAGGTTTACTCACAGGCTCGGCCTGCGAAGGCCGAGGCGGCTGCCATAGAGAAAGCTCTGGCCTGGTCGAATCGCCTGCACATCTGCCACCTCAGTTCGGCCCAGGGGCTGGAAAGGGTAGCTCAGGCAAAGAGAGACGGGAAAAATGTGACAAGCGAGGTGACGCCCCATCATCTCTTCCTCAATATCAAGGACTACAAAAAACAGGGCTCCTACCTGAAGATGAATCCGCCCCTGAGAAGCCAGGCAGACAACGACTCCCTCTGGCAGGGCCTGCGCGCCGGCGTGATCGATATTCTGGCCTCGGATCATGCGCCGCACCTGCCTGAGGAGAAGAGAGAGGACATCTGGGAGGCACCGGCGGGGGTGCCGGGCGTGGAGACCATGCTGCCTTTGCTGCTTATTGCTGTGAAAAGAAATCTGCTCAGCCTGGAGAGGCTGGTGGATGCATTGGCATTGAGGCCTGCTTGCCTCTTAGGCCTTGCCGGCAAAGGCAGCATTGAGGTGGGCAAGGACGCTGATCTGGTGATCGTCGATCCCAGGTCGATTTCGAAGATAA
Source organism: uncultured Methanotrichaceae archaeon (assembly GCA_964467095.1). Taxonomy (GTDB): domain Archaea; phylum Halobacteriota; class Methanosarcinia; order Methanotrichales; family Methanotrichaceae; genus Methanothrix. Next base: position 6,040 of record CAYXSJ010000059.1, on the reverse strand, counting down.
ATGCAGACAGGCTGCACAGCCGGGCGGAGTGGACGCCCTTCCAGGGAATGGATGCCATCTTTCCTCAAATGACAATAGTCCGGGGAAACGTTGTATACGATGGAGATTTCCAGGCTTCTCCGGGCTATGGCCGCTTTTTGGGAAGGCCAAGGATAAAGCAAAAGGTTTTATGATGGCAATGACATTATTTTGAGTATGAAATCAGATTCTACAGGGAGCAGCGATCTGGAACGTGTGATCGGCAAGGCGGCAGTTGAGGCTGCCAGGATGTCCAGCCAGGCCAGCCAGGCGGCCAAGAAGATTCTGGGAGATGTGAGCAGCGAGATCAGTGAGGCCAAGAGCTACGATTTGGCTCCCATCGACCTCATAGAGACGGATGAGGAGCTGATCGCCCTGGTGGCCCTGCCGGGCGCGAGCAAAGAGCAGATCGATCTGAGAGTGACGGAGGACAGCCTCTACGTCGATGCCAAGGTTGTTGTTCGAGAAGGGAAATATCTGCGCCGGGAGATGGGCACACTGGGCCGCAAGCGAGAGATCAAGCTGCCCATAGAGATCAAGCCTGAGCAGGTAAAAGCCAGCTTCAAGGACGGCATATTGGAGGTGCGTCTTCCCAAGCTGGTAATAATCAACGCTCAGAGGGTGCAGGTGGATTAGGCGCCAAAGCCCTCTAATCTGATCATTTTTTTCGTGCAAATCGTACAAACTACTTATGGCTATCTTAGCTCATCTTACGTTCGGTTCGGCTCCCGGCTTGCTCCAAGACAGCCAGCATTCGCCAGCACCTTCGCCAGCTCCTCCATCTTCACTGGCTTGCTGATGTATCCGTCCATGCCGGCCTCAAGGCACCTCTCTCTATCTCCTTGCAGGGCATAGGCGGTAATGGCTACGATCTTCGGGCCCTGCGGCCAGAGCTTGCGGATGATTCTTGCCGCCTGCAGTCCATCCATCTCCGGCATCTTGACATCCATGAGCACGATGTCATAGGGCTGGCGCTTCATGGCCTGGATGGCCTCAATTCCGTTGGCGGCGATGTCCGCCCTGTAGCCCAGGCGTTTGAGCATGTTCAGCATCACCAACTGGTTGACCTCATTGTCCTCGGCCAGGAGGATTCGAAGATGTTCCTGCGGCCAGGAGGGGATACATTCTTTAAGTTTTATATTGTTATCTTTGGTATGCTTTCCCTTCACCTCCCTGACCAGAATCGTGAAATAAAAAGTTGAGCCTTTTCCAATCTCCGACTCGACCCAGATCCTGCCGCCCATGAGCTCCACGAGCTTCTGGCTTGCGGCCAGGCCCAGGCCAGTACCTGCATATTTGCTCGTGCTGGTGCAGTCCACCTGGCTGAAGGGCAAAAAGAGCTTATGCATCTGATCTTGGGGGATGCCTATGCCCGTATCTTTGACCACAAAAAGAATTTGGCTGCAGTCTCCTGCCACCTTTGAGGAGACTATAACCTGCACGGCTCCTCTGTCCGTGAACTTGATGGCATTGTCCAGCAGGTTTCCCAGAACCTGGCGAATCCTTGTTGGATCGCCCAAGATCATATCAGGGATATCGCCTGCTTCCCGGTCAAAGGTGCAGCTCAGCTCCAGGCCCTTCTCAGATGCCGCGCTGGCCCGCAGTTCAATAGTGTCCTCGATGCATCTGTATAGCTCAAAGGGCTGGCTTTCCAACTCCACTTTGCCTTCACCCAGTTTAGCGAAATCCAGGATGCCGTTAATGAGGAACATTAGATCCTGGCCACTGCTCCGGATAATTTCAATGGATGTCCTCTGATCGGATGTGAGCTCCCCGTCCAACAGCAGACTGGTCATGCCTATGACTGCATTCATAGGTGTGCGCAGCTCATGGCTCATATTGGCCATGAACTGAGATTTGGCTACCGCTGACGCTTCAGCCGCATCTTTGGCCTCCCTCAGATCATCCTCTGCCTGCTTTCTGATAATTGCCCCGCTGATGGAGACAACGGATGCTTGAAGAATGGATACATCGGCACCGGTCCAGATGCGCTGGCAATGGCAATCCTCAAAGCCCACGAATCCCCAGAACCGGCCTTCTAACAAGATGGGAAAGGCCAGGAGCGATTTAACCTGTCTGGGCTCAAGCATTATCCTCTCAGGCTCCGGAAATTCGTGAGCCAGTCCTTTGATCTGACGCCCTGCCGACATTGCCTCATACCAGCGGCTCAATGCCGGATGGTAGGCAAGACTCTGCATTGTGATTTTCTGCGATGCGACGTCTTGAATTGTAACGTTCTGCAAATCATGGCTTTCTTGGTTTTCCACTGGGGGAGTGACTGCATCTTTTACCCACTCGTATTGCAAACTGGCGAACTGCTCACCCGTCTCTGATTGGTGATTCCTGAAAATGTAAACACGATCGACTTTCGCGGCTGAGCCCAGGAGCTCCAAAGTCTGGCTGATGGCAGAGTTCAGATCTGTTTCCGTGAGAAGGAATCTCTGTTTTCTTTAGTCTGGAAATAATTGCCTTCAGGTCAGCATTTTCTTTTATAAGCTCTGTAATTTGTTTGCGAAGATCACCGTCAATCTCATTAATATCTGTTGCGTATAGTGATCTTTCAGCCTCCATCATAGATCTCCAGCTTTTCAATTTCATTTTACATTATAATCCTTCCGCTGCAGCAAATTACTGATCTGAACTTCACTTCAAGGAATGAGATGCCCGCTTTGATTCTGAACGGCGACATGCTCAGGATCAAATTTATATTTCAATGCGCCACTACCTAGCTGCAGGTGGGTGAGGCGCAAAGATGAGACTGATGCTTTCTGCGATGCTGCTGGTTGTTGTTTGCATCGCTGCAAATATGGCTGTTGCGGCTACAAATGGAGCTGCTGCCACGGACACCTCGACAAAGGATAGATTAGCTCAGAACTTCACTGAGCATTCCTGGATATTTGTCAACGGCTACCTGGAAGAGTCGAGGATTCTGCAGACCCAGAAAGGCTTTAAAGGCCAGAAGATCGTCCTTGGCACGAGTGGAAGCGGAACGGCCACCAGAACCATAGACTCAGAGGTCTACCGGGACTCGAATATGGATGAAGCATCCCTTACCATCTCTGCCAATTATGATTATAGGCCTTACACTCCCCCGCTCACACAAAGCGACCTTAGAAATGCTCTGTGCGCCAAGAATTACGAAGTGGGCTCGGTCATGTCTGAGAGCTACAATATTGACAAAGACCTCATAAAGGATACGAAAATCTACCAGAACGACAGTTTTTCCGTTTATGAGATCAGCTCCGAGATTCAGGGCACCGCCAGGATCGGCCAACGAGTGCAGAAGAATGCCAAGACTGTGCCGTCCTTTATAATGGGCGGGACATACATGGGCTACGCGCAGATCAGATCGGAAACGATTGTGGGAAATACCTCAGTTTTGAACTTGCCCTGCCCGTGATAAGGACGGTTGGGCCGATTTCGTCCCAATATAATTTTTAGCGCCCTTTTAAATATTGGCCGCCGAATGAGCGGAGGCTGCAGCCTCTCGCATCTCTGCCAGATCCTCGGAATAATGCAGGTGGCTATTGCAGCGGCAATCCGTGCAGCCGAAGCCCGGCACGGGCACGAGCCGCTTTCCGATAGCTTTCGCGATGCAGCATTCCAGATCCTGGTCGGTTTTGGTGATGAATGCCTCCAAAACGCTGGTGTGGGGCAAGAGATAGTCGATGTGCCATCTTCGGGTTGTTCTAATGCCTTCCGATACCTGGATGTGGCGATCCACGCGCTTGAGGCCGCCTGGACCGCGCGCCGAGCCGGTGTAAGAATAGTACCCTCCGGCAAAGTCCATGACGCCAAGGGATGCGACCTTTATCTGCCCGGCCTGTGGCAATGAGAGGATGATAGTATAAATTCCCGGCTCATTTCTCTGCGGCGGCATGAGAGGCAGCTTCAGATGGCAGCTATTTGAGCCTGATGCCTTGTAGAGGAATAATGGAGGAGCCATACGAGGGGCATGTTAAAGCAAGACTTTTCTAGGATGAGAGTGCTAGATGGTTTGGGGTGAAAATTAAGTGAAATTATTATTAGCAGCAACCTTAGTGCTGGTGCTGTCGACCATGGCTTTTGCCATGCCGGAAAGCCGCCAGCTTGGCCCTTACGCGGTCTCGTTTGATATGAATACAGATTTGCCGACTGAATTGAGCGCCATTGAGCCAATTTCCGCGCAAGCCGCCACATTTTACCGTATGCAGATCTTTGCAGATAACAACACTAGAGCAATATTAACCATTAGCGAGTATAACGAACCCATAGATTCGACTCTTGGGGTATATAAACAGATAGCTGCCATGAACATGGCCCTCAACTATTTCAACACCACGAGTGTGGAGGATAAAATCATAGATGGAAAGGAAGGCTTCTTAATCAGTGCAGAGCCCATCCCAGAAAATACAATAGCTCCGGCCGACGCCAGGCTTTTCAACGCTCTCTACTGGATGGACAGCCAGGAGTGTGAATGCGGACCGGTATCTGTGGGCACAACCAGCGTGGACATAACTTCATCTTATCCACAAGATATCACGGAGAACTTGCTTTCCAGCCTGCAAATAGTGAAGGGAGAGGCAGTAGCCTCGGCTCAGGACGGCCAGGTTTTGCCTCCGGCTTAAGCATTGCCCCGTAATTGGTGAAGTGGAAAAAGCAACAGCAAAAAAGGCCTGAAAAGGCTTTTCCTCTTTTTTCTTTTCTATCCGAATGGTATGGAATTGATGCCGAGATAACTGCACTTGGGGAAAAAATGTCCTGCGAGATCGCTCAGCCCTCTCGCGAATAAAGCTTTATCTCTTTGCGATGCATCTAATTCTATAACAGTTGCTAATAAGGTGCATAGAAATCTTCCTTACCGATCCAGGTGAGAACGATGAATAAATTATTGATTTCGATCGTCCTCGTCATATCTTTGATGGGGTGTGTTTTTGCATTGGATGGAAGCGGCGTAGAGCTGCGACCAGGAGAAGCGAGTGCTGAGAAGCTATTTGAACTGGGCATTGGCCCGGCATGGGTAGGCGGCAATCCACCTGATTCCATCTATTCTCAATACTACTCGGCCTACAAAGGATCGGCACCCAAAAAGCATATTGAGACCCCCAAGAAGCATGTAATAGTAGACAGCATGCCCACCACCGTTTATTTCAGCTATCAGATGCAGGCAGTGCCATATTCCCAATATCAGAGTGCAGCCACCTACACTGGAGGAAACTCCCTGTGGATACAGGGCTCATCCAGCTGGTCCCAGTATGCCAAAGTTCCCCAGGGTTCAGCCCTCTCTCTGCTGGCAACCTCTTCCGCGGGAGGCAACGGCTATCTGTATGAGATGACTCCTGATGGAAAGCTATCCAAGGAAAGCTTCTACTTCTTCCCGAGCAGCAGCCAGATAAACTTCTATGCAGATACAACTGGACAGCACATACTGCTCTTCATTATCGGCAGCCAGGTAAGCAATGCCATAGTCATCGATGTTACCGGCTCTTATCCTCCATCGTATCCGCAGACGGCTCCAAGCTATCCGCCCGCTCAGATTTATCCTCCCACTACAACGGCTCCGTCAGCTGCAGGAGATACACCAGTGACGATAGTCTCCCAGGGAATGAGAGGATATCAGATATTTTTGGATGGCAATTACAAAGGCACAGAGGGAACGGGGGGAGATGCGCTTGACGGAAGGTTCAGCTTCAGTGTCGTCGGAAACCAGAACCATGATATCCGGGTCTACGATGGCCAGTTCAACTATCCGAAGACAATGTTCTTCACAAGAGGAGTTCAGAAGATAATCTATGTGGAGCCGGGAACAGCGGTCTACATTTAAACCGCTGCATCTTTTTTTACCTTTTCTTGTAACATGCGCAAGGGCGCAAAAAAAGGTTTATTGCATCGGGAAAGTACTTATTCCAGAAGTATACATGCTAAGTGCCCAAGTGGTCCCAGGGATTCGATATAAACGATACAGGTCGCATAGTTATCTGAAAATGAGCGGGGTTTGCCAAGCTGGCCAAAGGCGCAGGACTTAAGATCCTGTCTCGCAGGA
>CAYXSJ010000058.1:0-13258 GCA_964467095.1 uncultured Methanotrichaceae archaeon | reverse complement strand
GGGCCTTTTGGTTGTAGGAAAATATCGCCCTCAAATCGGAAGAAGATGACCGGGACTGACCTCTCATTTGTTTCACTTCCTAGCCTTAAATCTATTAGTAATTAATAATTAAGCATCCTCCGTTCAATCATGTGGTTTATGATTTCAGCAAAGCCGTTCCCATATTCGGCCTTTGCCACATAGTCGGAGATCTGCTTCAGCTCGGAGCTGGCATTGCCTACGCAGGCCCGAAAGCCGACCGGCCTGAACATGGGCAGGTCGCTGTTGCTGTCGCCGATGGCGGCAAACTCGGACAGGTCTATTTGCATACGCTCGGCAATGCGGCGCAGGCCCGTTCCCTTGTCCACTCGCCGATCTTTGATGTGCACGGCAAAGGTGGTGTCAATCAGCTCCACAGGCAGGCCCAGCTCCAGGGCGCGACTGCCTGCTGCCGATACATCAAAGTTGCGCTGCAGGGCAATATCAGTAAATCTGTAGCGGGAGGAGTTATATCTTTGCAGGGGAAACTCGTCTGACAGCTTTTGGAAGGCATCCTCGCAAACTTTCAGGTCTGCCAGGACCTCCATCTCGTCCTCAGAGTGGGATAGCACGCCCCCATTCTCGGCTATGAAGATGCGAGGCGTGCCCAGGAGAACGGAAACCGTTCTGGTGAAGCAGTGAGTGTTGCCTGTGCTCAGCACCACAGGAACCTTGAGACGGCGCATCGCCTGCAGAGCAGCCGGGCAGAGGACTCGATATCGGTCGCTCAGGGTGCCGTCGATGTCCACCGCCAGGGCGCGGATCATTGGCATTGGGTTGAAGTTCCCGGTTTTTTCTTTCAGGCAGATGCGGGGATGAAAGCTCTGAGCTTTCGCCGCCCCCTGCGGCAAGGCTATATTGTTGCGGTCCGACATGGTCTTGTTAATACGCACTTGGCTCGATATAAAGTCTGACGCTTCTTTAGAGAGTGCTAAAATTAGAGCAAATTTGCCCTGAAGGTGAACTACTAATGTTGATAGGAAAGAAAGCGAAGCCCCAGTCGCCAGAGGAGATGGCTCTGGTGCATCACGCCCTGGAAAGTCCCATCCGAAGAAAGATGATCATCCTCATGAACCAGGGAGTTTTAGGTGTGCAGGAGATAGCTGTAGCCGTGGGTGAGAAGATGCTCGACTACCATTTGCACCGCCTGGAGCTGGCCGGACTGATCGAGATGCAGGATGGGCGAATCGTGCTCACGGAGGCGGGAGTGGCCTATGGTGGGCTGGTGGCAAAGCAGAAGGAGATGGGAGGGGCTGACAAGATCTGAAATCTCTCCTGATCCTCACAGACCTCCATACTTTCGTACATGCTCCCAGGCCCGGTGCTCCTTCGAGAATCGATCCTTTCGAGAGTAGATTGAGCCATCCTGCCGCCCGTACAGCTTTCTGTCCTCTCCCACCGGGCAGACCTTGATGCATATCCCGCAAGGCGAAATGCCTCGAAGGTTCAGCTCGGCACTGTGGGCGGTGCAGCTTTTCTTGTCCGTGAGCCCTTGCGGATAGTCTCTCTCATCCAGAGCCTTTGCCGGGCACATCCTGACGCAGCGCATACAGCGGGTGCAAAGATCCTCATTCAGGAGGGGCGTCTGCGGCAATTCGGCTGTCGTGAAGACGGAGCCGAAGCGCACTCTGGGCCCGTACTGGGGCGTGAGAAGCATGTTATTTATCCCGAAATTGCCCAGGCCCGCCAGGAGAGCCGCGTGCCGGTGGGAGAAGAAGGCCACAGGATTTTTCTGCAGGGCCTTGATGCCGAAGTATCCGTCCCGGGGAACGAATACGGAAGGATGGCCCCTTTCATTTAGAAAATTGGCCAGGCGGTAGGTGTACTGGTCCAGCAGAGTGTTGACTGTGTTGTAAAGCTCCCGGTAGTAAATAGATGGCGATGTCTCCAGCACTGGCAGGCTGACGGGCAGACCAATGACAATCACCGATTTAGCCTGGGGAAATATGGACTGGGGATAAAACTCCTCTGGAATCCAGGGCTCTAATGGTGGGTCCTTCCAGCGCTCTACGCTCGCTACTCCCAGCAGGGGTATCTCCATCTTCTTGCATCTTTCCCGGACAGCTCTTAGCAGATCATCGCTCATAGGAGATACTCTATTCGCAAAGGCAAGCGTTATATAGTTTTTCACTCTTAATGCTGATATAAGGGCGAATGACGAGCACGAGGCAATTGGCGCTATTTATGGATGCTTGAGGCAATTATGATGATAGATTCTGGAGAAAAAGGTACGAGTGAGCTGAAATTTGGTGCAAGGGCCACCTTCTTTGCGCAATCCTGCGATGCTGTGGATGAACGAGAATGCAGCATGATGAAACAATGTGATCCTGGCCGAGATGCGAAGATCCAACATTCTCTTGCCGTCTCGAGTTAAATAACATGAAATGCTTAAATTCTTTGATTATAATTAAATTGCCTATGGAGTTGGCTTTATGATCGATGCCGATAAGGAAAAGCTGGATAATATAATTAAAAAATATGAGGGGGAAGAAGGATTCTTGATCCAGTTGCTCTTAGATCTGCAAAGTGAGCTGCATTGGATCTCCAAAGAAGCAATTGTTGAGCTTTCCCTGAAACTTAAGATTCCCGTAAGCCAGATCTTCAGAGTGGCCAGCTTCTACAAAGCAATGAGTCTCTCTCCTGTGGGACGGCATAAAGTATGCGTTTGCATGGGAACCGCCTGCCAGGTGCGAGGCGCTCAGAGATTGCTGGAAACAACCGAATCAAAATTGGGTATAAAACAGGGCGAGACTACTCCGGACAATAACTTCACGCTTAGCAGGGTCAACTGCCTGGGATGCTGCGCCATCGGCCCGGTGATAGTAACAGATGATGAATATCATGGTCGGGTAGACTCCAAAACGGTAGAGAAAATACTGGAGCAGCTTGCTTCCAGTAGTTAGTACTGGTAATCAGTGCTAAATAGTAAGTACTATTAAGCGATAAGAAAAATGGGGATGAGATGGCAAGACTTACATCAATTCAGGATCTGGAGATCTTGAGGGATGAAATCGAAGGCAAAAAATATCCCAAGAGAAAAGATGTAGCAATCTGCACCGGTACCGGATGTCTGGGTCTTGGAGCTGGGAAGGTCGTCAGCGCCTTTAAAAAAGAGGTGGAGAAAAGGGGTCTGCAAAGAGAGATCTGCATCAAGGAGACGGGGTGTCCCGGCTTTTGCGAAAAGGGAACTCTCGTGGTTGTATATCCGCCGGGAATCTATTACCTGGGCGTCCAACCGGATGATGTGCCGGAGATCGTGGAGGAGACTATTCTCAAAGGCGAGCTGGTGGCGCGCCTTCTTTATACGGACCCTGCAACCGGCCAAAAGGCCATACTGGAAGATGATATCCCATTTTATAACCATCAGAAGAGACTTTTAATAAAAAACAATATAAAAATAAATCCCAAAAATATCGAGGACTACATAGCCTTGGGTGGCTATGCCGCTCTGGCCCGCGCCTTATCGCAGATGACCGCTCAAGAGGTGATTGAAGAGATAAAAAAGTCAGGCCTGCGAGGCAGGGGCGGGGGCGGATTTCCTACGGGAAAAAAATGGGAATCGGCGGCTAGAGCGCCACATGATACCAAATATGTGATTGTCAATTGCGACGAAGGAGACCCGGGTGCCTTCATGGATCGTGCCCTCATGGAAGGCAATCCGCATAGCGTCCTGGAGGGCCTGATAATTGGAGCCTATGCGGTTGGATCGCATAAAGGCTACATCTACGTGCGCATGGAGTATCCTCTGGCTGTGGAAAATGCCAGATTCGCCCTGCATCAGGCCAGAGAGCTGGGCCTTCTCGGGGAGAACATCCTGGGCAGCGGATTTGATTTTGACGTATCCGTGCATAGAGGTGCAGGAGCCTTCGTCTCAGGAGAGTCGACCGCTCTCATGAACGCCCTGGAGGGAAAAGTGGGCGAGCCCCGGCCCAAGTACGTCCATACCTCGGAGTGTGGGGTCTGGAATCGACCCAGCGTTCTCAACAATGTGGAGACCTGGGCCAATGTCCCGCTCATCATCAACCGTGGTAGTGCATGGTTTTCCTCTATTGGGACGGAAAAAAGCAAGGGAACCAAGATCTTCTCACTGGTAGGAAAGGTCAACAATACCGGTCTGGTGGAGGTTCCCATGGGCATGAGCCTTTCCGACATAATTTACAAGATAGGAGGCGGAATTCCTGGTGGAAAAAAGCTCAAAGGAGTGCAAACGGGAGGGCCCTCGGGAGGAATAATTCCCGCCCGGCATTTGCAGACGCCGGTTGATTTCGACGAGCTTACTCGCCTTGGCTCCATGATGGGCTCAGGCAGTATTATTGTCATTGACGAGGATACATGTGCAGTTGATTTGGCTCGCTATTTTGTTGACTTTCTCTGCGATGAGTCCTGTGGTAAGTGTCTGCCCTGTCGGGAGGGCTTGAAACGGATGCGAGAGATATTGGAGGGCATTGTCTCCGGCAAAGGGCATGAGGGAGATCTGCTGATTCTTAAAGAGATAGCAGAGCTGATGAGAACGGCGTCTCTGTGTGCTCTGGGCCGCACGGCAGTCAATCCGGTTTTAAGCACCATGGCCCACTTTCCAGATGAATATGCTGCCCATATCTTCGAGAAAAGGTGCCCAGCTCTGGCCTGCAAAGCTCTTGTTTCTTACTATATCGAACCTGAGCTCTGCAAAGGATGCGGCCTGTGCCAGAAGAACTGTCCTCAGGGAGCAATCGAGGGAGAGGAGGGCAGCATCTGTGTCATAGACCAGTCCCTTTGTACTCGATGCGGAATTTGCTTTGAGGTCTGTCCACCAAAAGCAAGGGCCGTCAAGAAAGTCTCCCGCAAAAGAGGCGAGAAGGCATGATGAAGTTTCGAATCAAGATCGACGGTTATGATATTGAGACCGATGATGACGGCAGACCAATCACGATCCTTGAGGCTGCAAGGCTGGCTGGCATCAATATCCCTACGCTATGCCATCATCCTTCACTCGAAGCCTATGGATCTTGTCGGCTGTGCACTGTGCAGATCGAAAAAAACGGCAGGAAAAAGTTTGTCACCGCTTGCAACTATCCTGTGGAGGAGGGGCTTGTTGTAAATACACGCTCGCAGGAAGTTATAGAGATTCGGAAGATGATCTTAGAGCTTCTCTTAGCCCGGTGCCCCCGGGAGAAGAGACTACTGGAGCTGGCCGGAGAATATGGGATTATCAAGCCTCGCTTTGCGCTGGAGGACAAAAATTGTATTCTCTGCGGACTGTGTCACCGGGTCTGTGAGGAGCTGGTGGGCGTTTCGGCCATAAATGCTCAGAATCGAGGAGTTTCCAGGGATGTGAATACGCCCTACGGGCAATTATCGGAAGACTGCATAGGATGCGGTGCATGTGCCCTGGTATGTCCCACAAAGTCCATACAGGAAAGGAAAAACATCTACCCATTGTCCTCTGCCGATATCAAAGAAGTGGAAGAAGAATATCTCAGCGGAATGATTGATAACGATTTAGGTGTAAATAGGGAAATGTTTGCCGGCAAGAGCGGCATAGAGGGGCAGGATGGAGGGATGGTAACCTCAATTCTTCACAACGGAATTGAGATGGGTCTGCTTGATGCGGCTGTTGTTGCCCAAAAAAACAGGAGCTTTGGAGCTAATGCTGCTCTTCTTGACAAAGCGGATTTGATTTTGCAGGCAAAGGGGACGAAGTATGTGCGGGTGTCTGTTATCGCTCCGCTCATGGATGCCTTGCAGAAGGGAAAGAAGAGAATTGCCGTTGTCGGCACTCCCTGTCAGATCAGAGTGGTTAGAAAATTGCAGAGGCAGGGCTATTTTAACGAAAAATTTCCGGATGCCGAGATTGATCTTATCGGCCTCTTCTGCTTCGAAAGCTTCGATTACGAATCACTGAATGGTCACATCCGAGAGCTTTTCGGCATAGACCTGGATAGTGCCGATAAGATCCAGATCGCCCGAGGAAAATTCATAATCTCAGCCGGAGGCAAAGAGTACTCCTGCCCGGTGCGGGAGCTTGGAGACCACGTGAGGGCAGGCTGCCAGTTTTGCGATGATCTGGTCAACCGGCTGGCAGATATATCCATAGGATCGATTGGCAGCCCGGATGGCTTCTCTACGGTGATCGTCAGATCCGATCGGGGGAAAAAGTTGCTGGAAGCAGTTGAGTTTGATAGAAGAGAGATAAAAAGGGATGAGATCGTCAAGCTGGCCGGAATAAAAAAGAAAAATGCAGATAAAAATTTTGCAGGGATCGTGGAAGGGCTGCCGGAACGGTTTGAAGCTGAGAGGAGACAAAGCGCTCAATCTCCTGCGAAGTGCAGTGATTTGGGCATTTTATCCTGAATCTTCGCTCGAAAGATCTATACCGTAATAAGCCCTTAACTCCGGAATATGGACTACTCATTAAAGCGAGGCTTCAAGCCCGATTTAGAGCGAATTTTAAAGGCTCTGGAAGAGGAGTTTCCGACTGAGATAAAGCAGGAGGAAGGCAAGCTTCTTCTCAGCTATGGAGCTCTTAAAAGCATCTGTGTATCGATCAACGGCAAAAAGCTCACCGTGACCACTGAGTCGGTAATAGGCGCAAACGACGTCGTTGCCATGGATACCAACAAACGCTTTAGAAACTTCCTGGAAAAAGCCACCGGTTACACAGCCAAGCAGAGGCTGCAGATGGCCAAAAAAGAGGTCGCTAAGGCAGCTGACTGAAACTTCTATTTCAGTATCAGTATAACGTCAGCTTTCCCTGGACAAACTGCTCCACCAGGGCGTCCGTGCTCTGCAGCCAGTAGTCCAGGATGGCATCGACCTTTGATTCCATTCCCGGCGTCATCTGCAGGTCGCCCGAGATCTGCACGCCCCGCAGGAGCGGCTGGCTGATTGGCGATCCGATCTTGCTGACCAGGGTTACATAGGCCTCTTCTACTCCTTGCAGCTCCGCGATCTCGACTGCAGCTTTTTGCGCCAGCACATTGTAGATCTTTCCCACATGGCTGACCGGATTTTTTCCGGCTATGGCTTCCATGGTCATGGGCCGCATGGGCGTGATCAGGCCGTTGCCGCGATTGCCCCGGCCCGTGGCTCCATCATCGCCCATCTCAATGGAGGTGCCGGTCACTGTCAGGTAAATGTTCTCCCCGGCATCGGCACAGTTCACGCAGACTTCCAAATCTCCGTCATGCCCGGCCTGGGCTTTTCTCATAACAGCCTCCCTGACTTGAAATTTGGCCTCATCGTACTCCTCTCGCGAATTCATGAACCTGGAGACCATGGCTGCTGCTACTACAATAGTCAACTTGTCTCCTATGCGCACCGCCATGAGCTTGGTGTCCTCGCCTGTGCCCTGTACGCTTCTCACAACCTCTTCCAGATCCAGGATGAGCTCTTCGGTTTCGCTCAGGGGTGCGTATCCCACACCGATGGATGTGTCATTTGCCCCCCTGCCGATGAGGCTTCGTAGCTCCGGTGCGCCTTCTTCCACGCGCGGCTCGACCTCGAACTGCTGCAGATTTTTCACGGTTTTGCGGAAGTGTGAGGCGGTGGCATTCTCAATGATCTCGCTGATCGGCCTACCGGATGGCTTGCTGGCCCTGCCGCCCACGACCACAGAAGGGGGCTTTAGAATCGTGCCTCCGGCAAAGTGCGGCGCGCTCTTGCCGGCGATGATCAGGACCTTGTCAACATTGTGGTGCAGGATCTGGCCGAACTCGTCCAGATAAAACTTGCAGAGGGAACGGGAGATCGCCTCAGAGATGCCGTCCGCCAGGGTATCCGGGTGGCCGAGGCCTTTTCTCTCCACTACCTCGAAGGGAGGGACATTGTGCTTATTCAGGATGATCATAAAAACCACAGGATATAATTAGACCGGTTATGATTAATACCTTTCTGAAATACAAAATTTTTCGCTTTCCAACTCAGGCATGAATTTATAAGCTTGAAAAACTCAGGACATCTTTATATGAGTGAAACATCGGCCATTTCCGGTCAAGAGACCATTCAGGAGTCCTTCATAAAGAGGATAAACGCTCTGCAGTCCGACAACAAGAGCCTCGCCGAAGAGTTGGAGACCACCAAGATGGAGAGGGAAGAGGTAAGAGCAAAGCTCTTCGAGTCCCTCATTGCCAACAAAAAATATCTGCGAGAGGCTGAGCGGCTTAAGAAAGAGAATCTACTCCTCAAGAGGATGCCGCTGTTCCTGGCAACAGTTGTTGAGATGGGTCCTGACTATGTTCTGCTCAGGCAGCACGGCAATAATCAGGAGTTCATTACTTCTGTTCCGCCAGAGCTGATGGGTACCATCCAGCCCAACTCTCGTGTGGCCATAAACAATTCTCTGACCATCGTTCGCGTCCTGGACCGCTCTGTGGATGTCCGGGCCAAGGTAATGGAGCTGGTAGAGGCTCCCGATGTGTCCTACGAGCAGGTGGGCGGCCTGGAAAGCCAGATTCAAGAGATCAGGGAGACCGTTGAGCTGCCGCTCACGAATCCTGCCATCTTCAAGGATATCGGCATTGAGCCGCCCAGAGGCGTCCTGCTCTACGGATTGCCGGGAACGGGCAAGACCATGCTCGCCAAGGCTGTTGCACACGAATCCAGGGCCACTTTCATCCATATGTCCGGCTCGGAGCTGGTGCATAAGTTCATAGGAGAGGGCGCGCAGCTCGTTCGCGATATATTCCAGATGGCGCGCGAGAAGGCCCCCAGCATCATATTCATCGATGAGATCGACGCTGTAGGAAGCATCCGTACTCATGACGGCACCACGGGAAGCGCCGAGGTCAATCGTACCATGATGCAGCTTTTGGCGGAAATGGACGGATTTCGAACCAGGGGAGACATCAAGATCATCGCGGCCACGAACCGAATCGATATCCTTGATCCTGCGCTGCTTCGACCCGGTCGCTTTGACAGGATCATTGAGATTCCCATGCCTTTCGCGGAAGGGCGGCTCAAGATCCTGGAGATTCATTCCCGGAAGATGAAGAAGGATGAGGACGTGGATCTGATGGAGCTTGCCAAAGTCACCGATGAGGCGAGCGGTGCCGACCTAAATGCCATTGTGGTTGAGGCAGGCATGAATGCTCTGCGAAGGGGCGCATCTTCGGTTAGCAGAAGCGATTTCGAAGCGGCAATCAAAAAGGTGCTCGGGGATGAGATCGAAGGATCTGATGGTGCTCTGAGGATGTTCTCATAGGCGGCAATAGGCCGCAATTTTTTTATATATTTTTTTGTCCGGAAATCTTTAAGTATTCTTTTTCCTTTCCTAGGCTCCGATGAATCTTACAGCAATGGCAGGCATGACCGATCCGATTCTTATGGCAAATTGGATTCAACAGGCTGTGGATTCAATGACGGGAAGACATGTTGACCTGGTTTTTATTCAGATTTTGGCAAATACCATTAGTGATATAGATGTAGCATCTATTTTTTTAAATGTTTTTTTTGTGGTATTGATTGCACTCTTAACCCGCACCGCTGTCCGTTTCGCAGACCGCATGCTGGTAAATTACATTCCCACTATTGTGAGCAAGGTACAGATGAAGGTGGACGAGACCATGCAGCTCATGATGCGCAGGCTGGTTTCGGCCACTATCTATGTTATCGGCCTGATGCTCATCATCTATCAGATACCGCAGCTAAGAAGCCTTGTCACAGCTATCGTCGCTGGAGCCGGCATCGCTGGCCTCGCCATCGGCCTTGCCGCCAAGGACTCTCTCTCCAACTTCACCTCCAGCGTCTTCATAGCCGTCTTTCAGCCCTTCCGTGTTGGTGATTCGGTGGACTTTCGGGGTGAATACGGCCAGATAGAGGACCTGACCCTGAGGCATACTGTAATTAGAACTACGGACAACAAGAGAATTATTGTTCCCAATAGCATCATGAGCATGGAGCCGATCATCAACTGGTCCATCAAAGAGCCGGAGATAACCTGGGTGGTGGACTTCGACCTGGAGAAGGCTTCCGACATCGATAGGGCACGGGAGATCATCACAAAGGCTGCTAAGAGCCATCCCATGGTGCTGAAAGACAAGCCCTTAAAAGTACTGCTGCTAAACTCCAGGTACTCGGAGCTGACCCTTCGGCTGGAGGTTACCGTTCCAGGCAGAAACGTGGCTAAGGGTATCGGATGCGATATAAGAGAGGCAGTTAAAAAGGAGTTCGAGGTGCAGGGCATACCTCCCGCGCCCACGCCTTGATGGCTTCCAGATCTCTCGATATCTCTCTAGATCTCTCACCGCTGTGCTGAAAAAATTTCCTGGAACTTTAAGATCTCATTCTTTACATTTTCTTTCGCAACGACGCAGGATATGGCGCACAGGCCATCTGCTCCTGCCCTGACGACCTCGCTTGCATTGGAATGATTGATGCCGCCAATCGCTATCAGGGGAATATCTACCTGGGCACGGATCTCTTCGATCAAGCTAATGCCTGCCGGCTTTCCTGCATCAGGTTTCGTCGCCGTCTGGAAGATTGGCGAGACACCCAGATAGTCGGCTCCGATGCTTTCTGCCTGCAGGGCTTCGGCAAGATTGTGAACTGTCACGCCTATGATCTTCTCGGGACCCAGCAATTTGCGAGCGGCAAGGCACGGCATATCGGATTGTCCCAGATGGACGCCATCAGCCTCTGCCGCAAGCGCAATGTCCACTCGATCGTTGATGAGAAAGATCGTGTCGAAGTCCAGGCATATCTTCCCGAGCAGGGCTGCTTCCTCATACATTTGCCGGGTTTCTGCGTTCTTGTTTCTGTACTGGACAACTTCCACCCCGCATGAGACGGCAGAGAGCACATCGCTCATGTTTCCGGCGCGGCTCAATTTGGAGTCGGTTATGAAATAGTATCCTTTCACTCTTCGATCCTCTTCATTCTTTCTACTGTTTCTGCATCAAGATTGTACACGGCATCAAAAAGCCTTTCTTTGAAGCTGCCCGGCCCCTGCGCCTGCCCGGCTGCTATTTCTGCGGCGACCTCGTAGCAGACAAGACCGGCTGCAGAGGCGGCGACCAGGTCCTTTTCCACAGCGGCAAAGGTGCCTATTACCGATGCGGCCATGCATCCCGTGCCCACAATATTTGCCATCATGATGTGGCCGTTCAACACCCTTACCACTCTTTTTCCATCGGCCACGATGTCCTCTTTGCCTGTGATAACGACGGTGCAATTCCTTTTTTCTGCCAGCGCTCGCGCTACCTCCTGCAGGTTCTTCTCAACCGTCGAGGCATCAACCCCCCTGGTAGAAACGCTCTCCCCGGCTATGCGGGCGATCTCGGAGGAATTGCCTTTTATGATGCTCACCCTTATCTTATCCAGGATCTCAAAGCATTTATCATCGCGAAATTTCGTGGCGCCGGCCCCACAGACATCAAGGACCACCGGTATTCCCTTTTTGTTGGCGCTTTTTCCGGCAAGTATCATTGCATCGACAAAATCAGATGTCAGCGTGCCGATATTCAAAACCAGGGCGCTGGCTATGCCTGCCATGTCGGCAACTTCTTCTCTGGCATGAGCCATGACCGGAGAGGCTCCAAATACCTTTACAATATTGGCGCAGTCGTAAATAGTGACCCAATTCGTCAGGTGGTGTACTAGCGGCTTTTCTATTCTTACTCTTTCCAGGCAATCTGATGCAGTGCTTTTCACGGACAGCCTCCAGTTCTCAAATCGGATATTAGATGCAGGGCAGGATACAAAGCTTTCTATCATACGTACATGCTTTAAAATAGCGGCATTGATTTGAGGCAAGTTGCAGGCACAAGGAGTGGGTATCAGTATCTATGGATTTTCCTATGAGAGTAAAAGGCTGGATGGAGCTGGAGGGAAGGCGGCTATGTGAGAGCGAAGCCAGAGCAATTCTCGTGCATAATCCTGAAGCGATCTCCAGATTTGGCGGGGAGTTTTTCTTAGAATGGAATAGCTGCAAGGCGCGCGATCATTTCGGGATCATGCCGGGAGACTGCCCACCTGGGACTGTGGTCTGCAGCGGCAAGATGGTGGGCGGAGTGGATCCCGGCTATTCTCTCATGGATCTGGATGAGGCCATCAGGATCGCAGTGCAGCTACGCAGCGATGAGGGCGTTGTGGCCCTCTCAGGGGGCGTTGACTCGGCTCTGGTCGCCAGGCTGGCCGGAAGAGAGTGCGTTGTGGTGGGAATTGCCGGCTCACACGATCTTTTGCATGCAAAACAGGTGGCGGAGGTGCTTGGCCTGACACTTCATCAGGTCTTAATTGATCCGGCATCAATCGAGGAGGCCTTGGTCCGGGTTCTTGCTGTTATTCCCGATAAAGACCCGGTGAATGCATCCATTGCCACTACACTATATTTTGTATCCCAGTGGGCCGGG
Organism: uncultured Methanotrichaceae archaeon; assembly: GCA_964467095.1. Classification (GTDB taxonomy): domain Archaea; phylum Halobacteriota; class Methanosarcinia; order Methanotrichales; family Methanotrichaceae; genus Methanothrix. Next base: position 911 of record CAYXSJ010000058.1, on the reverse strand, counting down.
CAGCACGGATGGCAGCGCATCCTGGCCGGGCAGGGGGCAGATGAGCTCTTTGGGGGTTACTCCCGCTACTTGCAAACGGAAACCTTAGCCGCGGATCTGGAGAAGGATTTCGTGGGACTTGCCCGACAGCTGGCCAGAGATCAGGCAGTGGCCGGGCTGCATGGGGCATGCTTCTCTTTGCCCTACATGGACTTGAGAGTAGTAGTAGCCGCCAAGTCCATCCCTCCGGATATGCTGGTTCGTGATGGTGTGCGCAAGAAACCGCTGCGCTCTGTTGCCGAAAGGTATATGCCGCTTTCAATTGCCCAATATGAAAAGAAGGCCATGCAATATGGCAGCGGCGTCATGAAGGTGATACAGAGGCTGGCCGCTCGGAGGGGATACAAGAGATCGCTGCAGGATTATTTGCAAGAAATCTGCAAGAAGGAAGGCCTTGATTTGTGATAATGATAGCGAGGCCTCCTTCCAGACAAGATTGATAGATGTCTGCATGGCACGGCATAATTGGATCCAATTCCCATTCGATAGGATCAAAGGAATCGGTTCTTGAGAAGAGCTCGCCCATGCTGGCAAGAAGCCTGTCCTTCTCACGGTCGCCGTTATTTTGGCCATCCAGGACTGCAAATATGCGTACCGCCTGGCGTCCTTCCTCTTCGCTCAGGCGGGAGAGCCTCGTCTGCACAATTCTTGCGGCGTATTTCTCTTCGAAGGGGCCGCTTCCTATCAGCACCAGGCTCTTGACCAAAGCCGGATAGCGGGCCGCCAGGATAAAAGAAAGCCATGCGCCCCAGGAAAAGCCTATCAATGTGACGGGATGCTGTGCACTCGGAAGAAATGGATGCAAAGAACACCTGCTATGGCAGAAAGACTGACTGATCATATATGGACTATCAAGGAGCTAATGGCATTCA
>CAYXSJ010000057.1:0-13369 GCA_964467095.1 uncultured Methanotrichaceae archaeon | reverse complement strand
TGCCCTCGCGTTAACTTAATATCAACTTGAATCGAGAAGTGGAAACAGAATTGAATGATCATGGGAAGAGTTGAATGATTGCCAGGAGAGCAGAAGAGATCGCCCCTTTCATCGTCATGGAGGTCTTGGAGAAGGCGCGGGAGATGGAGTGCCGGGGAATTGATGTCATCCATCTGGAGGTGGGCGAGCCGGACTTCGATGTACCTCCTGCGGTAAAAGAAGCCACCTGCCGGGCTTTGGAGGAGGGACTCACTCACTATACGCACAGTCTGGGCGACTTAGAGTTGCGAGAGGCCATCTGCGAGCACTATCAGGATACCTACGAGGTCTGCATCAAGCCGGAGCAGGTGGTTGTCACCTCAGGCACCTCTCCGGCCATGATGCTGGTCTTCGCCTCTCTCCTGGAAAGGGGTCTGGAGGTCATCATCTCCGATCCCGGATACGCCTGCTATCCCAATTTCATCAATTTTTTGGGTGGCGTTCCCGCAAAGGTCCCGGTCTATGAGAAGGACGGTTTCCAGTTTCGACCGGAGGCGATAAAAGAGAGGATTAACCGAAAGACCAAAGCCATTCTCATCAACTCGCCCTCTAACCCAACTGGAAACCTGCTATCTGAGGTCACCATGAAGGCCATAGCTGAGTGCTCGCCCTACATCATTTCCGACGAGATCTATCACGGCCTGGTCTACGAGGGCCTCGAGCACAGCATCCTGGAGTTTTCCGACAACGCTTTCGTCTTAAACGGCTTTTCCAAGCTCTATGCCATGACGGGCTATCGCCTGGGCTATCTCATCGCCCCGGAAAGGTTCATCCGGCCAATTCAGAAGATGCAGCAGAACTTCTTCATATGCGCCGGCTCTCTCTCCCAGAGGGCGGGCATCGCTGCTCTGCAGGAGACCGGATCAGATGTGGCTGATATGAAGAGGATCTACAACCAGAGGCGAAAGTTCATGATCAAACGCTTGAAAGAGATGGGCTTTTCTATCACCGTGGAGCCGACGGGGGCCTTTTATGTCTTTGCCAATGCCAGGAGCTTTTCCGGCGACTCTTACCGGCTGGCCTTCGATATCCTGAAAAATGCACACGTTGGTGTGACTCCGGGAATCGATTTCGGGCAAAATGGGGAAGGATACCTCAGATTCTCTTATGCCAATTCCCTGGAGAACATTGCCGAGGGGCTGGACAGGATTGAGCGATACCTGCAATTGCAAGAGCTGGATTGAGGTTTTGGCACATGCATGGCACCTGCATACAACCTAGGGGATGAGGTCCCTTGCATCCACATAAAACGGACGGAAGCTTGCCTGCCCGCCATTCAACGCTTTTGTGTAGGCGCTCCATTTTTCGATCTGAGGTTTCATCCTCTTTATGATCGCAAATGACATATCCTCCGGATCTATGACATGCAGTAGGCAGTCTATCCTGGCATCCAGCAATCTGTTGTTTAAAAATCCTATCAGTTCCTGCATTGCTTCCGGGTATCCTGGGTCAAATGCGCAATTGACCGTCATACGAAAATTGAGTTTCTCTCCTTCGCGAGGAATTTTCGGCAATTTGATTAAACGCCCCAAAACCGAGAAGATTCTCCCCATGGCTTTCACAGCAGCAGGCTCTCTGGCGTAGTACAGATCGGCAAGATAAGAGCTGTTCCATAGTCCTGCGCAGGCTACGATCTCACCTCCCTTCTTGGCCACCCAAAAATTGTTCAGACCATAAGCGGGAATTCCACTTACGTAAGCCTCAAAGCTCTCTTTGGTAAATGGCGCGAAGTGAGCATGCGATTTATTATAATTATTGACAAGGTGGACGACTTCTTGAAGATCCTCTCCAACGGGATTTTTTATAGAGTATTCTTGCGATATGCCGGCTTTTTTATAAACCATCAGAGCACACTGCCAGAGAATCGCCTTTTCCGAATAACCGGCTCCCTCGAACAGGGATTTCGATGCCAAATTGGGCTCATAGATAAAGCAGTAGACATGATCAGCTCCCCTTTCTTTGCAGTCCCTTTCCACTTCGTTTATCAGCGTCTTTGCCACGCCTTTCCTCCGAAAATTCGGGTGCACCATCACCTCGGCCAGATAGGCGTACTTAGCACTCTTTAGCGGATCATCCTTTTCCGTCCAGCCGATCCAGCCGGCAACTTTTCCATCATCTTCTGCAACTAACAGCTTCCAATTATCATACATCTTGTAGCGGGCCAGTATGCCACCTTTCTTATCCACGCCCAAAGCGCACCTGTCATCACCTTGCGGGCACAGTTTCTCAATCTCCAACAGAGCAGAATTATCTGCGTCCGTATAGGGCCTGGTTGTGATCATGCGTTGTTCCCTTCCAGTTTTAATTATTTTCAAATTTGAATTGATTTTTTAATATACTTTACAATGGTCCTTAAGTACATCATGAGCTCCCGGTTACTTGGGAAGGCCTCATCAACAATCTGGACCCTATACCTGCCAGATCTCCTGGGGCAGGCGAGTCAGCCTCTCCACCCCGTTCGCTCCGACGAGGAAGGTGTCTTCAATTCCCACCACACCCTCTCCAGGATAGATCATCTTCGGCTCCACGGCAATGGTCATGTTCAGGGCGATTTCATGGTCAACGGGGCCGAGAACGGGATACTCATCTATCTGCAGCCCCACCCCATGTCCCACGAATCCTGCTTTGCTCTCAGGCGGGCCACCAAGGAAATCCTGATAGCCCAACCTTAGGCCTTCCGCCTCAGAGAGGCTCCAGATCTCGCGGCACCTCTTGCCGGGGCAAAGCTGCTTGGCTATGGCCTCTTCGACTTGAAGAGCGGCCAGGTGCGCCTCCTCCAGCTTAGCCGGAAGCTTTCCCAGGCAGAATATGCGCGTCTCATCGGCGATGTATCCGCTGTAGCATCCGGCATAGTCCACCAGCACAGGCTCATTGCGCCTGATCCTGGCAAATCCAGGTCCCTGAGCAAGGAAAATGGACAATCCCTTTCCGCCCGTGGGAGAGGATACGCAGCTTGGCAAAGCGGCATTTGCGCCGGCCATGAGATGGCCCATGGGCAGAGCCTGATTAAACCTCCTGAATGCCACCTTGCCCTGATGGCCCATGAGCCTCATGGTGCCCTCCACAACGGCGGCCAGATCTATCTCTCGCATGCCCTCTTTAAGGTGGTCCGGGACGGAAGCGATCCCGGCATCCAAAACCCGAGCAGCCTCGCGGATAAGCCGGATCTCAAAATCTGACTTCACAGAGCGAATGTGCTTGATATTCTCCGAGATATCAGAGAATAACACATCGTCTCCCAGGATTTTTTGCAGCCGGGCATAATTATTGTAGGGGAGCACATCCAACTCCAGGCCGATTCTAACGCCGGAGGGCAGATCCAGATCTTTTTTCAGGGTCTTGAGGCTTCTTTGCGGCTGGACGGTCAGTGGCGATTCCTGCCTGGCCCTCTCCAGGCTCTTTTTGATCATGAGGGTTGGCAGGCCATCCCTGGGAATGTAGATCAGGCCTTCCTGGGCTGTGCCTGAGAAATAGCCCAGGTCCGTGGATTCAAACAATATAGCACCGTTCAGCTCGCCCATCCGGTCTTGCAGCCTCTTTATCCTGGCATCGATCTCCGACCGGGGATGTAAAACGTACTCCATTCAATCCACCTTATCATTTACAGTTTCTTTGTATTCAGTTCCTATTTCTTCTTCCAGGTCCTGAAGGTATCTTCTCAGAACAGCCGCCCTGGCAGCGGCAAGCTTTTTGGCGCTTTTCGTATGCATGCCCAATTCCAGTTTGAGCAGCTTTCTGTAGAAATGATCCAAATTCCATCTTCTATCATCCGGCTCTCTGGCCCGGCAGAAGGGATCATCAGGATGGTAGAGCTCTCTTCCCAAAGCTCCTCCGGTGAGAAAGACACGCGCAATTCCAATGGCTCCCATGGCATCCAGCCGGTCGGCATCCTGAAGTATCCTGGCTTCCAGAGTAACCGGTACAATTCCACGGGAAAAGCGATGCACATCAACGGCATAGAGCACCTTCTCTCTTGCCTCTTCATCCAGAACTATGGACTTCAGGAAAGCCTCCACCGCCTTATGGCCCGGGCCATCAGACTCGCCTTCTTTTGAGGTGTGCTTTTTTTCCGATCCTGCATCATGCAGCAGCGCGGCTAAAAGCAGCACCTGCATATCCGCGCCCTCTTCTTGGCCAATTATTAGGGCATTTTTGTAAACTCTCAAGATGTGTGAGAAATCATGGGCAGGATCGGCCTCCAGGTACATGGACCGGATATCGTCTAGCCGGAACTGCTGATCAAATTCATCGGTGGCCATCGAGAAGGATTTGCTCTGTTGAGATAAATATCTGTCAGGTAGAAGATGCAAACCAAAAAGAGAGAGTAGAGTTGAACGATTACTCTGGGCACTAGCTTATGGGCGCGTATATGATGGTGAGGATCTCTTCAGGGGCAACCTCTCTGGGATCATTCAGGTAAGCCTCCCTTATGGGCCCAGTTATCTTAAGACCGTTTTCCAGAAGCCAGGCAAAGAGCCTCTCGTAAACAGGCCCGCATGCTTCGTAAGGTCCCTTATGAATTATCTTGGCATTCTTTCCGCCGGAAAGCTCGTAGCACTTGATCTCATCGTTCTCTGGGATCTTTTCGGCAATGGGAACGCAGACCTCTATGTCGGCATTGCCTGTCTCATCGGCATTCATGGCTTCCTCCACACTCTTCTCATGCCAGAGAAAGAGTGGCGGACCGGCTATTATGGCACCCCGGCTCATGGCATATTCAAAGAGAGCAGGAAGCATTTTTGCGATTTCTTTGTAATGCCCTCTCCGTCTCATTCCAGCCACTAGCTGGGGCTTTTCGTCTACTACTGTAATCTCAATCATGCAATATTAAGTTCCTGCTAACCTTTTATAAGATCCGGTCCCAATTGCGACAATTATTTTGCATGTTACATAAAGAATACACGAGCCAGCCCACATCATTGGTTCTGAAGATAACTCAAGAAGCATAACCGTAGAGTTTGGTCGGATAAATGTAGAGGCAATCCTAATGAATTCAGATCACCTCTCCCAGCACAGTTTATCAAGACCACCAGTAACCGCTATGGTAAGTATATGGATACCAATAATAGCGATAAGTGTATGGATAGTAATAGTAGTAGTCGTAGTTGTATTGATAGTAGGATGGATACCAGATGCTGCTTGGATAGTAGTAATAGGAATAGCGGTATGGCTTATAGGTTTTTCCTTGATAGCTGTAATAGGAAAAAGGATCGTACCCCCAGCCCCATACGCTGCCAGGATAATCATAGGGCGTGTATCCACTACCAAAAACCCAACCAGGAGGAAGCCAGACCTGTTCTTTATCGTGATCCGGTTGTGCCAGGCAAATTGGTGCTACCAGCAACATAGCTGGCAATAGCAATAATGCCACAAATTTCTTGTTCATATTAACCCCACCTATTATCAAATAGTAGATCTGTGAGCTATTAAAGATATCCAATCGTTTATTTGGCAATGATCAAACTTGAACATCTATCCACCAAATAATAATATTTACAGCCTCTGCATCTCCTCATCGCTTGAATGGTTTCCTTACTGCCTTAAACGGTGAAGAGAATCCTTCTGTTGGGAGGCCAAGCCGATCTCCTTTCCTTTGGGATAATGCATCTGACGAAGCTTAGGAGATAAGAACGCTCACAGCGAGACATAAATAAACCACTGTTTTGAATTCGCGGCTTTCCGCCTTCGCCTGAAACCAGACCCTGTTGAATCTCACGCGAAGCCGCGATGGCGCGAAGAACGATCGGCCGTTCACAAAGGCAATTATCCTCTCAGAATCATGGCTTTATTAGGGCCCGACTGCACCAGTCAGTTATTTCGACATCCAACCAATGAATTTATATACGGCAAGTTGCTATTTTTCGACAAAAGACGTAGATCTGATCGGAGGTTACTTAAATGGTCCCGGATATTCATGAAAATATATCTTTTACATGTCCTTCTTGCAAGAATTATGCGATATACATACCATACTCAGATCCTTCAGGATGTTTGAAGAATCGATATCCTACTTGTCCTTGCTGTGGTATTGTGCTTGAGAAACATAAGCTTAAAATAATAATTTAAATCCTAATTTCCCGTTTTATCATCTCAGCGGAGATAGCGATCCCCCTCCAGGTGTGCATGTTGACTGAGAGCAATAGTCCCACAACTTTTCCGTCCTGAATCAGGGGGCTGCCGCTGTCCCCCAGCCCGGGAAGATGGCCCAAAGGAAGCACGACATAGGCAATGGACCATGAGGTGTCGGAGATGCGGCATTTCAGGCTGTGATGAGAATTTTTCAGCTCGGCTTCGCCCAGACGGGGCTTTCCCAGGTCCGTAGGTTGGCAGGCTCCGAGGATGGGAAAGAAGGCCAGGTCGGCATCATTGGGTATGTAGGCCACTTTGCAGGCCAGGCCTCCCACGCGCAGGTTGTGCGTGCCTGCGGCGTGAAAGATATGCGCCGGAGCTACGCCTGCATAAACGCCCCGCCAGGGTACGACTGCTCCCACCACGCCGCCGGAGCGGCCGGCGATGAACTGGTCACCGGATTTGATCACTACCGATCAATTGGCCCTGCTAGTAATTAGGATTTTCTTGTCTCCTTGTCAGTCCCAGCCAGGGAAAAGACTTTTGTCTCCGCCGACCAATTGCACTGAGGGTGATCCCAGTTTGCATTCTCGAATTACGGCTTTAGCACTTCTCTTTCTCCTCCTGCTCGCCGCAGCAGCTCCCGCCTCCGCTTACGGTCGCAGCGTGGAGGACCTGGTGGGCTCGTTCTCTATAGGCAAGACCATAAAGATTGGAAGCAGCAGCGAATGCTTTTCCTCCGCGGGCGAGGCCGATCCCCTGACCCCGCCCCAGAGCAGTGCAGCGGGCGCACTGGCCGACGATCAGCCTCCCAGCCTGGCAGGCTTCGCTTTCCAGCCGCAGAAAATCTCCGCCGCCTCGCCCCAGCCTATCAACCTGACAGCTCACCTCATCGACGACCAGGGCGTTTGGGCGGCAGAGGCAGCATTTTCCGGTCCGCTGGGAGAGAATGCAGCCGCGCTCTTCTCTGCCCAGAACCTCACCTCGGGAAATGCCAAAGATGGACATTACGGTGCAAAGATGATTCTTCCCCCGAGCAATGAGACGGGCGAGTGGCGTCTGCAGAATTTGACCCTGGTGGACCGCGAGGGCAACCGCAGAGTCTTGGTTGAGGGGGACTTGCAGGGCCTGGGCCTGCCCACGGCGATAACGGTGATTTAGCTCCGGCCACGGGGAGAGTTCCCGGGCTCCTTACAGCTTTCCAACTGGATGTGGGAATGGCCGTTGCCGTCCTGCCACAAAGACGGTGACCACGCCTGCTTGCAGAGGCGTGCTCTTCAATGCCCCTTGCACTTCATCTGTAATGTCCGGCATAGTGATCAACTCCCGAGAATCAAAAAAATATTTATCGCTTCCCAGCATATCTATCATGATGGCCTACTATGAGACGGTTCGGCGCATTCTGATAATAATATTCGTAATTAACATAGTCACTGCCCTCGCCAAGGGCGCTTACGGCCTTTTTACAAACTCTCTGAGCATGAGCGCAGACGGCCTGCATTCTCTCTTCGACAGCACCTCCAACATCATCGGTCTGGTGGGCATCTCCCTGGCGGCCCGCCCTCCCGACAAGGAGTACCCCTACGGCCATGCCAAGTTCGAGACCTTTGCCTCTTTGGGGATAGCTGTGCTGCTATTTGCCAGCTCCATTCAACTGATCATTGCGGCAGTAAATCGTATGCAAAGCCAGTCCACTCCCCAGATAACCGAGCTATCTTTCGGCATTATGGGCATAACCCTGCTCATTAATATCGGCGTTTCAGCCTACGAATACATCCTGGGCAAAAGGCTGAAGAGCAGCATCCTGGTGGCTGATTCCATGCATACGCGAAGCGACATTTTCGCTTCAGTGGGCGTCATCCTGGGCCTTGTCGCCGTCAGGATGGGTTATCCTCTGGCCGATCCGGTCATAGCTCTGCTCATCTGCGGCCTGATCATCATGACTGGCCTGGAGATTGTAAGAGACAGCTCCAAGGTATTGCTGGACAGAGCTTTGGTCGAAGAGAGTGTGATTGTAGATCTGGCTAAGTCGGTAGAAGGCGTCTGCACCTGCCACCGCGTTCGCACGCGCGGCATGGCAGGGGAGATTTATGTAGATCTGCATATCGGAGTAGATGCCTTGCTACCCATAGGTGCAGCTCACAAAGTGGGTGAAGATGTGGAGCTCTCAATAAAAAACAACATCCCTGGGGTCAGGGATGTTGTGGTACATCTGGAGCCCAAAAACTATTGCGAGCAGAAGGCCAGAACAAAATTGTAAAAATAAAATGTAAAAATATACGTAGGATGAGCAAATATGCAAAATATCACAATCACAGTCTCTGAGGCTGGAACTGCCGCTGCCCGGACCTTTGCCTACAAAATTCTGGTAGATGGCAATGTCGTGGCAGAGAGAATCCTCACGCCGGTTCAGACTCAGCAGGTACAAGAGATGGCATCTCAATACTTCGCTCTCTCGCAGGGCGCAGGAGTGGCGGGAGCGAATAGCTATCTGTCCATCCTCAGTAAAGGGCTATTTCATCTCTTCTTAGAGGCAGGCTGGCAGGATTTTAAAGCCATGATCTTGCCGGGCGGCAGACTTGCTATTGCCTCGACAATCCCTGAGGTGCTGCAGCTTCCCTGGGAGCTGCTTTCTCTTTGCGACCAGGGCAGCAGCAACGGGAGCAGCGTCATCCGCCTGCCCAGGGCCGCAGATGGGCTTATTGCCCCTATGGCCGCCCTGCGGCCTGGGCCTTTGCGTGTCCTCTTCCTGGCAGCCGAGCCGTTGGACTATGAAGAAGAAGAGCAGTCAATCCTCAAGGCGTCAGAGGGCCTGGACATATCTCTCACGATCTGTGAAAGCGGCACCTTGGAGGAGCTGAAGAGCCTGGCAGAGTCCTTCCGGCCCCATCTGGTGCACCTGGCGGTCCAGGCAAAGAAGTCCGGCGGCAGTGCAGTATTCTCTTTGCCCGGACAGCCGGGCCGGGCGGATCTGCGATCGGCTGAGGAGCTGGCCTCAGCCCTGAAGGACTTTGGCCTTGCAGGCATCATCCTGAGCGGCAGGCAGAGCGAGTCTGCATCATGTTTGCATCTGCTCTGCCAGAGGCTGGCGGAAAGCATTCCTCTGGCCGTGGCCTGGAATGCACCTGCAGATCGCATCCTGCCTCTGTATCAAGCCCTGGCAGCGGGTCAATCAATGGATGAAGCGCTGCGATCCGTGCGCCGGGAGATCTCTGCAGCTAAAGCTTCTGAGCCGGCTTCAGCTTATGTTACTGCTTCTGCTTCTGCCATTGCTCCGGCATCCGTCTCCCCGCTTCTCGATCCAGTTTCAGTTCCCGTTCTGTACTCGATCTATGATCTGCCAGGAGTCTTCGACTCCAAAAAGAGAGCTGCTGCGCAGGCCTTCCTCTGCCGGGAGCTTTCCGCCCTGCCGGGACTGACGGAAGGCCGGGCGGATTGCTTTGTGGACAGGCGGCGGGATTTACAGCGGCTCCTTCCCGCCCTGCGAGATGGTGGAGCGCAGGTTCTGATCATCACTGGTAGGAGAGGCGTGGGCAAAAGCACACTGGCAGTTCGTCTCGCCAGCCTGCTGTTGCCTGCCGGCTACAGCATTCTGCCCATTTACAGCTCGCCTTACAATCGTATAAGCTCAGCCCGGCTCCTGGAAGCGGCAGTTAGCCATTTGATTGGTATAGGTGAGGAGGCAGCGGCAAAAAGCCTCAAAGACATGAAGCGCTCCGTCAGAGAGAGGCTGCATAGTTTTATGGACATGCTGAAAGCCTCTCGCATTCTGATGATTTGGGACGGCCTGGACCTGAACGGCAAGACCGGCAAGATTTCCGATCCGGATCTGGCCGAGTTCTACCTGCAGATGGTAAAAGGCATGTCTGCGGGCCGCGCCATCATCACCTGCGAGGCTTTGCCTGCCGATGCCACAACCCTGCCCGCCCGCGCGGTGCAGTGGAAGCTGGAGGGGCTTGGCCAGGCCGCATTCGTCAGATACCTTCTTCAGGACGGGACTGTGGCGGACCGCTATAAAAAGGGCGAGATCTCTTACGCACAGCTTGCCAGGCATCACCTTGCCGCCTTGGGCCATCCGGCTCTTCTGGCCCAGACAGGCAAAGCCTTGGGGCTGGGAGAGGGAGACTTCGCCGCCGGTAAGGACCCGCTGGCAATGCTCTCAGTCCGCCTTGGCTCAGCCTCCGGCCACGCCCTCTCTCTGGCAGCGATCTATGGCATAGCCATGAGCCCGGCCGGCCTGGCTGCCATTTCCGGCCTGGCAGAAGAGCAGGCCGCCGCTTTTGCCCGAGAGTGGCAGGATCTCTCTTTAGCCTATGCAGTGGGAAAGCTGTGGGCTATTCCCTCAACTCTTCGCGCCCCTCTTCTGGCAGCCTTAAGCATGCAGGAACAGCGCGCCGCGCAGAAGGCGGCCGGCGATTTTCAAAGAGATCTGGCCGAGGCCGGGCGCTCATCGGAGCTTGAGCTTTCCCGGCTGGACGTTTTGCTGGAGGCGCGCGGTCACTTTCTGGCGGCAGAGGATCTTGCCAGCGCCATCGTAGTAACGGCCCGCATCAGCGGCTATCTGCAGAGGCGCGGCTACTATTCTGAGCTGATAAGGCTAAACCAGGAGCTTTTGGATAAAGAGATGCCGTCAGCAGCCGGGCCCATGGCCTGGATCGCCCAGGCCTATCTGGATCAGGGCGAATACAGAAAAGCGGAAGAGTGGTACGGGCGGGCCCTGGAGATTGCTCCTGATGCTGCCGCTCAACATGGCCTGGGCACGGCACTCATGCGCCAGAAAAAGTATGACCCGGCCGGAGAATGCCTGCAAAAGGCCAAAGAAGCGTTTCATGGAGCCGGAGACCTGTCCGGTGAGGCCTCCAGCCTGAGCAGCTTAGCTGCCATTGACATGTTGAAAAGCGATAATGAGGCAGCTGCAGAGAAGCTGCAGACGATTGTAGAGATCATGAAGAGCCTGGGAGATGTGCAGGGCGAGGCTGCTGCTTTGCAGGAGATGGCCCGCCTGAATTTGAACAAGAGTGATTATGATGCAGCGCGTCCCCTGCTCGTGAGATCACTGGAGCTGCTGGAGGGTGCGGGAGATCGGATGGGCGCTGCTTTTGCCATCTTTAACCTGGCCAGCCTCGATCTGGAGAAGGGCGACTTCCAGTCGGCAGGTGCTGAGTATGCGAAGGCTCTGCCGCTCTTTAAGGAGATGGGCGATCGGGCCGGCGAAGCCGCTATCCTGCACAGCTTGGGAATGATACATTCTCAGGCAGGGGAGAAAGAAAAAGCAATGGAAAGCTTCCGGGCTGCTCTGCAAATCAATCAAGAGCTGGCCGATAGACCCGCGGAAGCGGGAGCCTTCTTCCAGCTCGGCGCTCTGGCCGTGCAGCAGGATAAGCTGCAGGAAGGTTTGCGGATGATGGCCCTTGCCGCCATAGTCTTGAGGAGCATCAAGAGCGATGATGTGAAAAACGTCGAGCCGCTGGTGGAGCGGTTGGCTTCGCAATTAAGCCTTAGCCAGGAGCAGTTCATGGTCATGGTGCAGGAGGTCCTGCAGAGCTACGCCAGGGACCGGGGATGGGGGCTGATAGAGAGGGCCTGGGGGAAGTAGTTCGTAACCAAATGCAAGCGAAAGCCACATGTATGTATCATGCTAGCCTGCATCATGGAGATTTGATTTGAATTGTCCAGGAACAATGAGGCCCTTTTGGCAGTACTCGGCTCTTGCATTGCGGTCTTCTGGCCGGGGGCCCTCACCTTCGGCTTTCCCGGAGTCATGGCCCCCATCTGGCAGGAGATGTTCCATGTCGGGCGCGCTGCTACGGGCCTGACCATCTTTTTCATGCTCGCCGCCGTGGGCGCTTTCATGTTCCTGGTGGGCCGGTGGCAGGAGCGCTACGGCATCCGCCGCATGATCGCCCTGGGCGTCATCCTCACAGCTCTTGCCTCCCTGGTCGCAGCCTCTGCCCAATCGATATATGCAGTCTACGCCTGGGCCTTCCTCAACGGCCTGGCCTCCTGCTTTGTCTACGTCCCGGCCTTGACTTTAGTGCAATGGCATTACCCGCACAAGAGGGGCCTGGTAGCCGGCACGGTAAGCATGGTCTTTGGCCTGGCGGCGGCCATCATGTCTCCGCTATTTGGAAAGATGCAGGACGTCCTTGGCTATCAGTCCATGAATCTGGCCGTCGCCCTTCTCACCCTTTCTGTCGGCCTTCTGGGAGCCTATTTCGCCCGCGCTCCAGAGGCATGGGAGAATGCTGCCCTTGCCCGCCGAGCCGAAGGAGCATCAGCATCAAAACAGACCGCTGAGATCTATCATTTTTCAGGGTCGCTCACCGTAAAGGAGAGCCTGCATACGAGAAGCTTCTGGCTGCTCTGGATCACCTGGACTCTGGCCGGGGCTGCGGGCGTCTCCATGACCATCCTTGCCACCGGCTACGGACTTTTCCTGGGATTTCCTTTGCCTTCAGCCATCCTCATCCTGACTGCCTTCAACCTAACCAACGGTACTGGCCGCCTCATCAGCGGCATTCTATCCGACAGGTTCGGGCGAAATCAGGTCATGAGCCTGGCCTTCTTGGCCGCCGGGCTGGCTTACTTCGCCCTTCCCTGGGCCGACGGACTTGGGGGCTGCGCTCTGCTGGCTGCAGTGGTGGGCTTTTCCTTCGGCACCCTTTTCTCAGTCTCCGCTCCCCTGGTGGCGGACTGCTTCGGCCTGAAGCACTTTGGGGCTATCTTCGGCCTGACCTTCGCTGCCTACGGCTTTGTGGCCGGACCTCTGGGACCCACGCTCTCCGGCTACCTGCTGGATGTGACGGGAGACAACTTCTTCCTGGTCTTTATGTACCTGGGCATCTTCTGCCTGCTGGCTGGGCTGTGCATCCGGCAGGTGGTGCCGCCGACTTCACGGATATAAACCACAAAGATAACTAGAATTGAGAAAAATAAAAATAAACAACAGATGCGCCACTCCCGTCGCATCCGCTTTCTTCGCTTGATGGAGTATTTCGATAATATGTTATTACATGTTAATATATCTTTCTATTTGATTTGATTAGTTATCTAAATATCAAAAATTTTTAAGTAAAGTTAATCCTATATTGTTAATCAATAGCATTAATTAATACTAGAAAAAGACTAAATATAACTAATAGCAATCTATCCGCATATTTCTGCGAATACAGATGAGGGATTGAAATGCGACACGTTATTGCAAAAATAGGATCAGGGCTAATTCTGCTCTTGTTGGTCACCGGCCTTTCCTGGGCCGGGA